>NZ_JASWIM010000092.1:0-1092 GCF_030291335.1 Arenibacter flavimaris | reverse complement strand
GAATTTAAGTACCGCAAGAAGTGAAAAGCGGGCAAAAGAGGTAGGTGTACGTAAAGTTGTAGGAGCACGAAAAGGGTCGCTAATTGCTCAATTTTTGGGGGAGTCGATATTAATTTCATTCATTGCGGCAGCGCTAGCTTTAGTACTATTGCTACTCGTATTACCCGCTTTTAGTGAATTAGTAGAGAAGCCATTGTCATTAGATATGGCGAATGAATGGTTCTGGATTAGAGGATTGATTGTGGTTCTTTTTACAGGAATATTAGCGGGAAGCTACCCAGCCTTATACCTATCTGGCTTTAAACCTTCAGCCGTTTTAAAGGGAACATTTAAAAAAATAAATGCTCCGGTTACGCCAAGAAAAGTATTGGTAATGCTACAGTTTTCAGTTGCTATTATCCTAATTACAGCAAGTATTATCGTAACGCAACAATTGCAAAAGGTTCAAGATAGGCAAAGTGGCTATTCAAAAGCTAATTTAATTTATTCAATAATAGAAGGTGATTTAGGAAAAAATTATACGCTGATCAAAGATGAGTTGTTAGCTTCTGGCGTGGCTGAATCTGTAAGCAAAACTGGTGGTCCTATTACCCAAGGATGGAGTAATTCATGGGGGTTTAACTGGGCTGGAAAGAATGAAGATAATAGAACTATCATTCAAAGGTTCAATGCTGATGATGCCATAGCAAAAACGACGGGCATGGAAATAATTGCGGGTCGTGATTTTGACCTAAGTAAATATCCAACAGATTCTACGGCTGCGATACTTAATGAATCCGCCGTAAAATTGATGAATTTCGAAGAACCTATAGGTCAAATTATTAAAGATATGGGTGTTGAATGGCGTGTGGTAGGCGTTGTTAAAGATTTCATCTTAGACTCGCCATTTCAAAAAATAGACCCCATGGTTATTGAAGGTGCTATGTATGGACATAATTTTATTCATATTAAGTTTGATAAAACCAGACCTACATCTGAAAGTCTAGCTGCAACGGAGGCTGTTTTTAAAAAGTATAATCCAGAATATCCTTTCAACTATGAATTTGTTGACCAAGTATATGCTAAGAAGTTTAATAGTGAAAAACAAACAGG
>NZ_JASWIM010000091.1:0-1155 GCF_030291335.1 Arenibacter flavimaris | reverse complement strand
TCCTTCCAATAGTTGGGACGAAGCGGACTGTGACGGGGATGGGGTAACCAACGGGGATGAGAAAGAAGATGGCACGGATCCATTGGACCCTTGCGATTACAACCCTGAACATATTACCTTGGCCCAGAGCGGCGACTATTTAACAGTTGATTGTGACGGGGACGGAGTAACCAATGGGGATGAGAAGGAAGACGGTACGGATCCATTGGATTCCTGCGATTTTGTATTGGCCCACCAAACTGTAGCTCCTTCCAATAGTTGGGACGAAGCGGACTGTGACGGGGATGGGGTAACCAACGGGGATGAGAAAGAAGATGGCACGGATCCATTGGACCCTTGCGATTACAACCCTGAACATATTACCTTGGCTCAGAGCGGCGACTATTTAACAGTTGATTGTGACGGGGACGGAGTAACCAATGGGGATGAGAAGGAAGACGGTACGGATCCATTGGATTCCTGCGATTTTGTATTGGCCCACCAAACTGTAGCTCCTTCCAATAGTTGGGACGAAGCCGACTGTGACGGGGATGGGGTAACCAACGGGGGTGAGAAAGAAGACGGCACAGATCCATTGGATCCCTGCGATTATAATCCAGAAAGTGTTACGTTAACCCCTACTGTTGATTGGGAGGTTCTTGATTGTGATAATGATGGAAATCCGAATGGAACCGATCCGGATCCACTTGTAGCGACTGCAAGGGATGACTCAGGGTCGACCCCTGCCTTGACAGAGGTGGCAATCAATATTTTGGAGAATGATGATTACTTGCCCAATAATGACCCTGATAATTTGGGAATTACAAATCTATCCATGATTGGTGGTAGCGCTTTGGGAATTGTATCTTTTGATGAAGAAACTGGCTTTTTGACATATACTCCAGTGGAATCCGAATCCAACACAACTGTTACTATAGTTTATCAGGTATGTAATGTTATTCCCGATCCCAGTGTTTGCGCATCGGCCACGGTAAGCATTCAGGTAGGCCCCGATTTGGACAATGCAATCGATGCGGTGGACGACGGATATAGTGTGGATACGGGTGTAAGTGGTGTGGTTCCGGGAAGCAACGTACTGGACAACGATACCATCAACGGTGAGCTGGTAGCTGCAGAGGAAGTAATACTTACATCTACACCAACGGATGAACTTAC
>NZ_JASWIM010000090.1:0-1165 GCF_030291335.1 Arenibacter flavimaris | reverse complement strand
TCGTTTCGGGGAAGAATTCTTCCCCGAAACGGTCTTTGTATTCCCTAGGTGGTATATCTCCCAAAGCGGAGTGGGGATGCTTCCTGTTGTAGTCCTCCCTCCATTTATCGGTCAGGGTTCTTATCTGGTGCAGATCGTTGAACCAATATGCATCCAGTACATCTTCCCTATAAAACCTGTTCAGGCGTTCCATATAACCATTTTGCATGGGCTTTCCAGGTTGAATGAACCTTAGTTCGACCCTTTTCCTTTTACACCATTCGGCCAAGGTCTTGGAGATGAACTCCGGACCGTTGTCGCAACGTATCGTTTTTGGGAGACCTATTTCCTCTTCCAAGTTTTCCAAGGTCTCCACGACCTTTCTGGCCGGATAATTAAGCCCTACGTCCATGGCCAATGCTTCACGGTTGCAATCGTCCATAACATTGAACACCCTTACTTTTCTTCCGTCCGAAAGCACGTCCGCCATGAAATCCATGCTCCATACCTCATTGATCATTGTTGGTGCGTCCAATGGGTACTTTACCCTTGAGGGCAGTCTTTTCTTATGTTTTCTGCGCAGCTTTAGCCCCATCTTCCTATACACCCGCAGTACACGTTTTCGGTTCCATTTATGGCCTTCACGACGAAGCCGTTTGTAATACACCTCAAATCCCCTTGTCGGCAATTCTTCCGCCAATCTTGATAGTGCATCGATTACCCCGGCATCGTCCTTTCGAGTATGGTAGTACCACATTGAACGGGCCAGCCCGATCACTTCGCAGGATCGCGATACACAGACCGAATACGTCTCTTGGAGATATTTGGCACGGTGCTTCTTGTCGGAAGGCCCTAGAACTTTTTTGACAGTACGTCCTTTAGCATACGTACATCCAGACTTACATCCGCATACATCTGTTTGAGCTTGCGGTTTTCATCCTCAAGCTCCTTCAACCGTTTCATATGGGCCACTTCCATGCCACCATATTTCTTGCGCCAATAGTAAATGGTACTCTTGTCAATGCCGAGTTCCCTGGCAACTTCGGGCACTCCGCGTCCCTGTTCGATCTCTTTGAGGGTCTTAATGATCTGGCTTTCGCTAAACTTGCTTTTCTTCATGTGACAGTTAAAATTTAAAATTAATAAATTTGAATTTTATACTGTCCTATTTTTAGGGAAGGCTACA
>NZ_JASWIM010000009.1:53325-156182 GCF_030291335.1 Arenibacter flavimaris | reverse complement strand
ATACGTAATTAGGATAATACCCCGTTTTTAGAGCTGGAGACTCATATTCGGGGTTTTGTTTTATCTAAAATACGAATTAATATGCTGAATATCAAGTATTTAATCTACCTCTGAAGGTGCCTATTAAAATCCATCCGTGTATAAAGATTCTTACTATTGTTTTCCTGCTATCAACTTTAACCAAGCCATTATTTCTTGGGTATGGAGTTGGTAATCGCTAATTTCGGGAGGAATTCCTTTCTGCTCCCTCAAGGATAAACAGAATTCCTGCACCTCCTCCAAAGAATTAAAAGCGTCACTTTTGACTAATTTTTCGGCCAAAAATGAACCGATCAAAGCCATATCCGAGCTACTAAATTCAGGGTGGTACTGCACCCCAAAAAACGATCCTTTTTTATAATCAAATGTCATTGCCTGTACCTTGGAGTGGGAATTACCGGCCAAAATAAGGGCGTTTTCGGGCACTTTTGTTACTTCATCATAGTGGATACATAGGGCTGAATACGTCCCCTTACGGTGGGAAGTCAACGGGTTTTGCCTTCCCAATGGTGTGAGGTCAATTGGCTTGGAAATACCAAACTCCAAACCGTTCTTACTTAACGCCACTTTGCCGCCAGCCACAACCGTGGCAACCTGCATCCCCCAACAACTACCATAAAACGGTACACCACTCTTAAAAACCTCCTCGGCAAAATTTAATTGTTGTTCAACATCAGGACTCTCATCCAAGACACTAAGGGAACTGCCTGTCCACAATACCCCATCATATTTTTTTATTTGTCCAGCTGTTGGCAATTCACTAGCCACATCCGCCGGAAAGGCAAAATCTGTCTGCGCCTTTGGAACCAACCCCCCCAACATTTCTTGGAACATAAGATGATAAGGCTTTATTCCAAAAGCTCCCCTTTCCAGGCGTGTTTGTTCGTTATTGCCTTCTACTATTAATAATCTCACGCTTACAGTCCATTTAAATCTCCAGACACAGCAGCCCTAAAAAGCTGCTCCAAATCTTTTGCGTTAACCGGTTTTGCATTGGAAGGTGTTGATGGATCTTTAAAGGCCATTTCCCCAATTTCCTTGGCATTATCAGTATCAATATCAATTTCCTTTAATGTATGTGGAATATTCAATTCTTTTCGCAGAGCGATTATATAATCGATAATAGCATCGGTACCCGAATTTTCCAGTCCGAGAACTTTGCTTAAATGCACCATTTTATCCTCAATTGCCGTCTTATTCTGTTTTAAGGCATAGGGCAATATTATGGCATTGAGCAAACCGTGTTGTTTATTGTAAATGGCTCCCAATTGATGGGCCACGGAATGCACCGAACCCAATCCCTTTTGAAAGGCGGTTGCCCCCATAGAGGCCGCAACCAGCATTTGTCCCCGGGCCTCCAAGTTTTTTCCATCTTTTACCGCCATTGGCAAATATTTGGCTATAATGCGAATAGCTTCTATAGCTATCCCTTCGGCCATTGGATGATATCCAGGAGCACAATAAGCCTCAATAGCATGTACCATGGCATCCACTCCCGTCCAAGCGGTGATATGAGGAGGTAAACCCAAAGTCAATTCAGGATCGGATATCACAATTGCTGGTAACATCTTAGGGTGAAAAATAATTTTCTTGGTATGCAATTTTTCATCCAAAATCACCGATGCCCTACCTACTTCAGATCCAGTACCTGCCGTAGTAGGGACCGCAATTATGGGTGCTATTCCGTCTAGGTCGGCATAACTCCAATTATCGCCCACATCTTCAAAATCCCAAAGCGATCTGGTCTGTCCGGACATAAATGCGATTGTCTTGGCCGCATCAATAGCAGAACCACCTCCAAAGGCTATAACCCCATCATGCTTATTTTTTTTAAAATGGGCCACGCCATCTACCACATTTTTTTCTGTAGGGTTTCCTTGTACATCACTGTATACCGTGAAATTTAGTCCGTCTGTTTTTAAAATGTTTACGGTATTTTCAACAATTTCCAATTTTACCAAGCCCTCGTCTGTAACAAATAAGGGGTTCTTTATTCCCAATTTTTTACATGCCTGTGAAATTTCATTTATTCTACCATTTCCAAACCAAATGGTGGTAGGATAATTCCAATTTGTATTTGCTAACTGCATTAATTCTTATTTTTTAAATTCAATAAATTGATCTATAGTTTTATTTGCCTTTTCGAAAATTAAACGACTTCACCCGTGTTACATGGTCGTAGCCAATTCTCGAGAGGGTAACGCCCTTGCCCGAATTTTTAACCCCTGTCCATGCCAGAGCCGGATCCAAATAATCGCAGCGGTTCATGAACACGGTTCCGGTTTCAATTCTCCTTCCCAAATCAATGGCCCTATCCATGTCCTTGCCCCATATGGAAGCGGTTAGTCCGTATTGGGAATCGTTCATAAGCCTCAAGGCTTCCTCATCGTTCTTTACTTTCATTATTCCAACTACAGGTCCAAAACTCTCCTCGCTCATTACATCCATACTATGATCCACATTGACCAACACATGCGGAGATAAATACGGGGTATCTTTTTTGGAAGCTGCGAATAGGGATTCCGACACCAAAGACTTGGCCCCCTTGCCCAATGCCTGCTCTATTTGCTTTCTTACGTAATTGGCGGCATCAGTCTTCACCATGGGTCCCAAATTGGTCCCCGTATCCAAAGGATTTCCCAATTTGTATTGCTTTGTTAAGGCTACAAATCCATCAATAAACTTATCGTACAAAGCCTCATGGACATAAATTCTTTCTATACCACAACAGGATTGACCACTATTAAAGAACGCCCCATCCACCAAATTTTCCACACTATTCTCCAAATTGGCATCGGCCATTACATAGGCAGGATCCTTCCCTCCCAGTTCCAGTCCACAGGGAATAAATTTATTGGTCAAAGAATTTTGAACGGCTATTCCTCCTTGTACCGATCCCGTAAAGTACACACCGTCTATCCGGCTATCGGCAATTAATTGGGCCGTATTTTTATGGTTTAAGTGGAGTATTTGAAAAACGCCCTTCGGAAGTCCGGCCTTGGCAGCTGCCTTCGCGTATCGCTCCGCCACCAGAGGCGTTTGAAAGGAATGCTTTAAAACAACCACGTTTCCTGCCATTAAAGCGGGAACAATAGCATTTACAGAGGTCAGGAAGGGATAGTTCCAAGGACTCAGCACACTCACTACGCCAATGGGAACACGTTCTACCCACCTTTTATCCGGATTGGCACTATCCTCTACTTTATAGTCGGTTAAAGCCTCTTCGGCTACACCGATCATATAATGGGCACGGTCTGCAAACCCTTTTATCTCGCCTGGGGATTGACCCAAAGGCCTACCCATTTGCCAGGTAATTTCGAGGGCTATGTCATTTATATCTTGGACAATGGCTTCTACGAATGATGTAATATACTTTGCTCGTTCTGCAATAGTTAAATCGGACCACGCTGAAAAAGCACTTTGGGCCTTGCTTAAGGCCTGCTCAATATCCTTGGGGCCATGTTCTTCGGCAGTATAATAAATAGTGCCGTCTATAGGTGATATGGTATTTATCATTTCTTATATTATTTCAAAATAGCGTTGTAATTGCCAGTCTGTTATGGCTCCAAGTTGTTGTTGATCCTCCCATAGTCGTGTATAGGCATAATGATCCACAAATATATCACCAAACAAGTCTCGTGCAATTTTTGAATTCTTAAATTTCTCGGCAGCATGGGATAAGGTCCTGGGCAACTGAAGTTCCTGGGAAAAATCTACATCATAGGCATTGCCGGCCACAGCTTTGGTGGGTTCAATTTTATTCTCTATACCCCATAATCCAGAGCCAATAGCGGCTGCAAGGGCCAAATAGGGATTAATATCGGCTGCCGAAACCCTGTATTCCACCCTTTGTGATTTTTCCGATCCCGGGATGGCCCTAAGTGCACAGGTTCTATTGTCCATGCCCCATGAGGCTGCCGTAGGGGCCCAAAAACCTGGAATGAGTCTTGTATAACTATTACAAGTAGAAGCAACCATGGCCAGTAATTCGGGCATTAATTTTTGTTGCCCTCCTAGAAACCACCGCATAACGTCTGACATTCCATGCTCCTTACCTTTGTCGTAAAAAGCCGAAGAACCATCCTTATTTTGTAATGAAATATGGATATGTCCGGATTGTCCTGGATAACTGGAAGACCATTTGGCCATAAATGAGGCCATTAGACTACGCTGCTGGGCCCATACCTTTACAAAGTTTTTAAACAACGCTCCATTATCGGCAGCCCTTAATGCCTCGGAATACTCAAGGGCCCCTTCGAGCACTCCGGCCCCGGTTTCGGTATGCAAACCTTCCAAAGGCATTCCCATTTCTTGGGAAAGCTCCATTATTTCGTGATAAAAACTGGCATGGGTAGAGCTTCGCAATATGGAATATCCAAAATTACCCGGCGTCATAGGTTCCAAATTATGATAGTTCTTATCGCGAATAGATTTAGGCGTTTCATTGAATAGAAAAAATTCGAATTCAAAAGATGCACTTGCCGTGTAGCCAATATTCCCCAATCTATCCAATGTTTTGCGCAGAATAGATCTGGGACAAACACTGGAAGCGCTACTCTCGGAAAAATCAACTAAAAATATTACGGATTTATAGTCTTCCGTAGGCAACATTCTCATACTTGAAGCATCTATAGTAGCGTTGGCATCCGTAAAACCATCTGCCCAACCCGTAAAGGAATCGTTCTTATATAAAACATCGTTGGAATCCCAACCAAAAATAACACTGCAAAATCCGAATCCCTTATCGAGGGCGGATAGGAATTTTTTGGAATTCACATATTTCCCTCGGAGCACCCCATCAACGTCGACCACGGCCAGCTTTATATTTTCAATTTGATGTTCGTTAATATAACTTCTGACCGATTCAGGTGTAATTTTAGAATCTTCCTTTTTCATAGGTTTATTTTATTTTTTTCAATGGGTCCTATGACAGCTACGTCATGGACAGTTTGGTTTAACTTAACTTTATTATGGTCGATTTTTCAACTTTTGTTCCAATGTCCTGTTTCAAAATACAGCAATTTTCACATAATGGGCATGTTGACAAAACCATGTTTCAAACCCACACATACTGACAAGGGCAGCTTCCATAAAAATATAGATTTATGCCCAGCTAAAACTATAAAATCTAGTTTTTTCCCTGTGCTTTTTTAAGGTCGTGCTCCAAGGCAAATTCTTCCTCTGGGGAGAGGATTAATCGGTGTCTCCCTTTAAGTCCAAAGTATAACAACCCTATTAACAAATAGCCCATAGAAATAAAAACTGCAGTTCTATAGGATTGGTCCTGTAACTGAAAATATATAATTACACTGGCCAGAAAAATGGTGACCCAGGCACCTGGCTTCCCAAAAGGACTAACATAGGGCCTTTCCAGATCGGGTTTATGTTTCCTCAACAATAAAAAGGAACCGCACTGTAGAATATAGGACAACATGGCGCTAAAAACAGCAATGTTCAACAAGGCCCCACCAATAAAGACCTCACTTTGGTTTCCAGCCAAAAGTTTGGTGATCATTAAAACCGTAAAACCAATTACTGACCCCAAAATTAAAGCGGTATAAGGTGTTTTTCTTTTACTGTGCGTAAGGGACAGCAAAACAGGAAAATAACCTGCCCTTGACAAGGAATAGATTTGTCTGCCGAAGGCAAAAATAATGGTATGGAATGATGCCAATAGACCAATGGAAGCTACCAAGGCCAAAAGCTTGGCTATATTATCCCCAAACAAAACCTTAAATCCGTCCAATAAGGGTTCTCCAGATTGCGAAAGGGCATAGGACCCCAAAGGTATTGAAGCATTTAGCCATAGGATTAAAAAAGCCGAAATGATCAAGGTAATAATCCCATAGGTGAGACCTTTGGGCATATCTTTCTTGGGATCAACGGATTCTTCAGCAGCCAAGGGCAATTGTTCAATGGCCAAGAACAGCCATACAGCAAAGGGCATCGCTTTGAGGGCTCCTTCCCAACCCAATGGGAAAAGGGAGCCTCCCCCTCCTGGCAAATGTTCGGCAGTACCATCGGCACCAGCCTTTATATCCAACGCATAGGTAGTAAAATCGGCACTACCAATGCTCGACACCCAAAAAATACCCAAACATCCCAATGCCAAAAAAGTAAGTGTAACGGTAAATTTAAAGGATAACTCTACTCCAACAATATTCAACAAGGTAAAGACGGTATAAAATCCGAACCACCAAAAAGGCAACAATTCCGGTGCCGTTTCAAAGATTCCCTGCATATAATTACTAAGAAAAAAAACGATTACGGCCGGGGTGAGTATAAATTCCAAATTCTCGACCAGGCCAGTAAAAAAACCGCCCCAAGGACCCATGGCCGATCTGGCAAAAGAATAGGCACCACCGGTATGCGGCAGGGCCGGAGACATTTCTGCAACGCTCTGTGTAAGTCCAATGTACATTACGGCTACAATACAGGTAGCAACGAACATTCCTCCCCATCCCCCTGATGCCAAGCCCAGGTTCCATCCGGAAAAATGCCCCGATATCACGGCCCCTACACCCAAAGCCCATAAGGACCAAACACCGGCATGGCGTTTAAGTTCACGGGATTCAAAATAGGATTTGTCCATTTTCTTGTACTTAACGCCTTTGCTCATAGCTCTTCTCTTGGTTTAGGTTTGATTATGTATTTCCAACTTAGGTAACTAATATACCATGAAATAAAAAAAATATCACCCTTTAAACTTGAAGGATTCATATTATTAATAAAAAGACCATGGGGAAGAATCCCCATGGTCCGTAAGATTCACAGTACTTATCTTATTGATTTCACATTTAATTATTACTGGCCACATCCCACCACAGTCTGGTGTTTAAGTCGTCTCCTCCCATACGGGTAACGGCCTGCTGATAATTGGCATTATTTGTTGATTTCACCGAATTGGGATACTGAAACCTTACGGGTACCTTTTTATCATTTACGGCATCCGGACCAGGTATTACTTCTGGCATTCCGGTACGCCTCCAATCGGACCAAGCTTCAAAACCTGTATAAAAGAGGGCTATCCATTTTTGTAAGGCTACTTTTTCCAGCTTTTCAGCGGCTGTACCTGTATAGGCCACTGTAGTCTGGGCAATATACGCATCCAGGTCAAAGGCTTGTAGGTCGGCAGCGATCTCGTTCCATCCACCGGCAACGATCCTATCCAAATAGTACGAAAAGGAGGCTCGGATACCATTTTCATAGTAAGTGGCGGCATCGCCAACGGTTATAAAATTTCTTTCCCTTGCCTCGGCCAGGATAAACTGGAGCTCTGAATAGTCCATTATAATGGTTTGGGAAGCGGTTGGTGAAGCAAGTTCCACATTACAGGCCCTACAGGCCATTAGAATTCCTATTCTAGAGATGAAGTTGGATCCCACCTCATCGGGGTTTCCAGTAGGGCTATACCCTAAGGCGGCCTCATCATCCAAGCCATTCGGCATGCCTACATAATCATCCAGATTATCAGAATAGATCCCTTTTCCGGAATTGGAAGTGGGTTGGGCAAAAACGATAAGCCTTCTATCATTTAGGTCCTTTAGCCTGGTTTCCAAGGTAAGGCTCAACCTAACCTCATCAAAACTACCAGATCGGGTATCGTATTTGGGTTGGGGGTTATCGGAATTCCATTGCAACAGGGCGGCATCCCCATTACTTTCAAATATGGGATAGGTTGTAGGGTCGCCCATAATCTCGGACATACCGGCTATGGCCTTGGCTTGGTCCACATCACTGATCCTCATTAAGAGACGAAGCCTTAGCGAGTTGGCAAACTTCCTCCATTTAAGTACATCCCCACCGTATAATATATCCCCTGATATATTTTGTGTACCTGTCAATGCGGTATTGGCAGCCTTCAGGTCGGCCAAAAGACCGTCGTATATTTCCTGCTGGGGCGTAAATTCGGGTGTAATATTATCATCGCTTATTCCCTTTACAGCATCCGTGTAGGGAACATCCCCATAGGAATCCGTTAAATAGGAATAAATCCATGACTTAACGATCAAGCCTACGCCGTAATAGTTTTGGCGATCCGGATTCTCTTGGGTATCACGAACAATATTCATGATATCACGCAGCCCGTCATAGGCATCGTTATAAGGATCGCTAGTTGGGGACCATTGGTAGATATCCCCAGAAGTAAATTGTAATCGTGCTCCATATTGAACGACCGTAAAGCCTTCCTCCCATCCTTGGTTTCCCCAATTATAGGCCATCTGTCTTAAAACCCCGGGCAAAAGCAGTTCCGAGGAAGCCTGCTCCGGAAAGTTGGGATTTTGATTTATTTCTTCAAAGTCTTCCGTACAACCCATAAAAGCTGCCAAAAGAAACATCATGAAAAAACCCTTTTTTGTTATATGTATGTTTTTCATCTTTTATGCTATTAAAAATCGATTTGTAAATTTAGCGTATATGTTCTGGTGCTGGGATAGGACATATTCTCTATACCGGGCTGCAGGGTACCACCAGCAACCGATACCGTTTCCGGATCAAAATGGGGGTTGTCCGTCCATAGTGCCAAATTCCTGCCTGTCAAGGACAATCTTGCCTTACTGATAGGAAGCTTGTCTATAATTTTATTGGAAAGGCTATAGCCCAATGTAACTTCGCGCAATTTGGTATAGGAAGCATCGTATTTGGCCGCCTCTACATTATCCCGCTCATAGTAACGGTTATTATAGGTTCTAACATCCACGTTTATTGTGTTGGGTGTATATACCCCTGGGGATGTCTCCAAAACCCCTTCAGCAACAATTCCTGTTTCCCTTCCTTCCAAGGTCTCTTTTAATTGCCCGGAAGTGGAACCTATGGTTTTGGTCCTGGACACTACTATTCCTCCCTGTCTAATATCGAACATAAATCCAAAATCCACGGACTTATATTTGAAGCTATTAAGTATCCCCAAGGTATAATCCGGGGCATAATCACCTTGGTACACCAAATCGTCCGTCCTAATGGGGATACCACTGTTATTTACGATCATTTGACCATAATACTCACTGTTCTCGTCTTCTACACGTTGAAATCCCCGTCCGTAAATAGCACTAATGGAGCCACCTTCCCTAGCTTGGATAAAAACGCTGTTCCTTTCGGTAAGCGTATAATCTATACCCCCCAGATCGGTAACCTCACTCCTATTCCTTGAATAGTTGAACATGGCATTCCAACTGAAATTCTCAGTCCTAACGGGCACAACGTTCAACATGGCCTCAAAACCATAATTCCTTACTTCTCCCGCGTTGATCAACTTACTGGTATATCCACTGGAGATATCCGTACTTATGGGTATGATCTGATTTTTGGTACGCCCATCATAATAGGTGGCATCCAAATTAAGCCTACTTTGAAACAAGCGGATATCGGCACCAATCTCATAAGATGATGTAATCTCCGGTTTCAAATTGGCATTGGGGATCAAGGAGGATTCCGTTAAAATTGGGTTATCCCCAAAAGGTGTTTCGTTGGTAAAGAAACTGGACAACTTATAGGGGTCCGTATCATTACCTACCTCGGCATAGGCCGCCCTTAATTTTGCAAAAGAGACAAAATCGGGCATTTTAAACATATCACTAGCTATGGCACTTAAAGTAACCGAAGGATAGAAATAGGAATTATTATCGGTAGGTAGGGTACTGGACCAATCGTTACGGCCAGTTACATCCAAAAAAAGTAAATTATCATAGGCGAACCTGGCAAAACCATAGAGACTGTTGATTCTCTTCTGTTCATTGTTGGTATATACCTCCAACGGTCTCCTCGTATTATTAAAGGAATATACGCCAGGGTTGATCAACTGGGGGGCAACGGTCTGGGTGTACTCCTGCTTCTGACGAAATTGATTTCCACCGGCCGATATATTCAGGTTCCACTTTTCATTAAAGGTTTTATCATAAGATAATAGGAAATCTGTATTGGATTCCTCAAAGAACACATTGTCTTCCCTATAATAACCTAGAGGGAAGCGCTGGGTACTAAACGCTCTTTTTTTGGTCCTGAGATCGCGATAAAAATCCCTTCCGGTCCTTACCATTAAGTTCCAATTATCATTGATCTCGTAATTGGCACTAATATTCCCGTATACCCTGTCCTTGTTCTGTGAATTGGTATTCTCATACACGTTGAAGAAAGGGTTGTCATGATAATTGTAATTATAGTTGAACTGTTGCAGGTCTTCCCTACCAGGCATCCAATAATCCCTCATACTGTTGGTGTTCAATTGCCTACCGTACCAAATAAAGAGATACATGATACTTTCCGTACCATAGCTTAGGGAAGGCCTATTGTCACTGTCGGATTTTACATAATTTACATTGGTATTGATCGTTAATTTGTCGGTCAGGTTTAGACCTGTATTCAAATTAAAAGTATTTCGCCTAAGGTCTGTATTGGGTACTATGCCCTCTTGGTCCAAATTTTGGTAGGAGAACCTTATATTGCCAAGGTCCCCGGATTTGGAAATGGCTATACTATTGGTCTTGGTGTACCCTGTATTAAAGAAGTCCATGGTATTGTCCGGCATGGACACCCATGGTGTTGGGGTAATTGGCGAATCGCTCACTAGATAGTCCCCTCCTCTTGTTCCATCCGCCCTGGGGGAATCAAACTGTGGGATCATCAGTCCGGTATCCAACCTGGGGCCCCAACTTTCGTCAACACCATCGGCGATACCGCTTCCACTTCCATCGACAAATGCAAACTGTTGGTTGTTGCCTTGGCCGTATTCGTTTTGCCAATCGGGCAATAACAAAACACTTTCCATGGTTATACCGGAATTAACGGAAACTCCCAATTGACCTTTTTTGCTATTCCCTTTCTTGGTCGTTATAATAATGGCCCCGTTTGCCGCCCTAGCTCCGTACAAAGCCGCTGCAGCCGGTCCTTTTAGAACGTTTATGGATTCTATATTCTCTGGGTTTATTTCCGAAGCCCCATTTCCATAATCCACATCCTGTGTTCCAGAACCGCTGGACCCTACAATTTCATTGCTAATAGGAGTACCATCCACAATGAACAAAGGGGAATTCCCATTAATGTTCAGCGAGGCATCGCCCCGTATGGATACTCTGGCAGAACCTCCCAATCCGGAAGGGCTGTTGGTAATCTGTAGACCGGCCACCTTTCCAGAAATGCCATTTAAAAGATTGGGTTCCCTAGCCCCGGATACCTGATCGCCATCGAGCTCCTGGGATGCATATCCTAGGGATTTCTTTTCCCTCTTAATGCCCAAGGCAGTTACTACCACTTCACTTAAACCCGTAGCACTCTCTTGCAAAGTAATAGAGACATTGGTCTGCCCATTTAGTGCCATTTCTTTACTGGTAAACCCTATATAGGAAACCACTAAAGAGGCGTTTGGCCCATTTACATCCAAGGAGAAATTACCGTCAAAATCGGACTGGGTACCATTGGTTGTTCCCTTTTCCAATACATTGGCTCCAGGCAAGGGACTACCATCACTGTCCAAAATAGTACCATTTACCTTAAAAGGCTGGTTCAAATCCACCTTTTTTTCTTCCTCTTTACTGGTGGAAGGGATATTTTTTTCAGGCTTGAGTACAATTTGTTTATCCAATACCTGATAGGCTATGTCCATATTGGAAAACATTCTATCAAGAATTTTGGTAACCAATTCTTTGTTAGCCTTCACAGAGACAATCTTTTTATAATCCACCTCCTTATCATTATACATGAATTTGAATTCTGTAAGCGACTCAATTCTGTTCAACACACTTTCAATACTTACATTTTCGAGGTTCAAGGTAACCTTGGCCTTTTGACCATAAGTTTCGTTTGCATGAATTTGAAAAAGCGAAACGACAAGTAACAGTGAGGTAGTAAGTTTCATTTTCAAATCATATTGTAGCCGAAAACGGGATTTCCTCCCCGGCTTGATCAGGTTTTTCATATTTTTGTAATGTTTTACGTGGTTAATTAATTTAATCACAGCTTATCGGGAAGTGTTGGCGCACTTTCCGATTTTTTTTTGCCTTTACACCTTGTAGTTAAAGTGTCCGAAAAAAAATTGTGATCTGTTTAAATTTTGAAAAGTCTAATTCATTGGCAGTTGGTTTGTTTTGTTAGTTGATAATTATTTGTCTGTTGTTGATTTTATAATCCATTTCGTAGGTGATATTGAACGTTTTAAATACTTGATCTATAGTTTCAACATCAAAACTTGCCGTAAACAATTCTTCATTGAGTTCAAGGTTATTGTTCACTATCTCTACATTATAATGCCGCTCCAATTTTTTTACAATGTTCTTAAAGGGCACATGTCTCAAAATAATTTTTCCATTAAGCCAATCGGTGTGCATAGCTACATCCGCTTCTTCCACCAAAATTTGATTATTGTATTTGTTCCATTCAGCTTTAAATCCAGGTTCCAATAAAGAAGCATTGGCAGAATCAAAAGTGTCCTTTTTATTATAAACTGAAACCGACCCCTCCAAAAGGGTCGTATTGACAAATTGATCTTCCGGATAGGAGGATAAATTAAATTTTGTCCCAAGCACACGTACATTAAGCTGGTTTGTATTTACTATAAATGCATTTACCGAGTCCTTGGTAACATTAAAAAATGCTTCCCCATCCAGAAAAACCTGTCTGTTCATCGCTTTTAAAAAATGTACTGGATACTTAAGGGATGTTCCGGAGTTAAGGGTTACCTGCGTACCATCGGAAAGCAATAAATCAAATCTTTTGCCATAAGGTACGGTGAGGGTATTATAAACCAATTCCTCTGTGAAACCACTATTGTTTTTATAGACCAATTGGGATCCTTGCTGTGCTCCTACCAAATTTCCTTCGGAATCCACAACTTTGGCCTTACCATTTTCCGAAATAACCTCTACGGTTCCATCATCCAATTGCAAGGTAATGGCATCCTCGGAAATTATTGGGGCAGAAGTGGAATCGATAATATTGTCCTTAAAAATATAGGTTACCCCTACAAGAAGTGAAAGAACAGCGGCGGATTTCAATATTGCCACTGGAATGCGACGTTTATTTTTGGGGCTAGGATTTTGGGTCTTGACAATACCGTGGTAGGAAGCATCCAAATCCCCATCCACATCATCCATGGTGGATGCCATATATTCGGCTTTGGCCTCAAAGTATCTTTTGGTATTTTGATCGGAAGAAACAATCCAATCCTGAACTTCCTTTTCCTCCTTTGAAGTAGCAGTACCCCTTAAGTATTTAGATATTTTTTGATCTAGCATCTTCCTGTGTTCTATTAAAAAGACGACTCAAAAAAGACTTACACCTAGTGCTGGATCATAATTTTATTGGGAAACAGAGATAAATTCCCTTAAATGAAGCCTCATATGCCTAAGGGCACTGGCTATATGGCTATCTACCGTTTTGTGTGAAATGCCCATCTGCTCTGCTATTTCACTATGCCTTAAACCTTCTAGTCGGCTCTTTTTAAAAATATTTTTACATTTTTTCGGCAACAAATCTATGCTCTGTACAATTTTGCTTTCCAATTCATTTTCAAGTAACAGGGAGGCAGTTTCATCCTGAATAAAATTATATTGGATTTCAGATTTTATGCGATAACTATTATCTATATAATTCCTTTTAACCCTTTCGTGCTTCAATTGGTCCAGGCACAAATTCTTGGTCATGGTATATAAGTAACCATTAATATTGGTCACTTCGCCCAAAGATTCTTTATTTTCCCATATTTTAAGGAATACGTTCTGTACTATACTTTCGGCTTCCTGTTGGTAGAGTAGATAGCCTTTTGCAATTTGCACCAGTTTTTTATAGTAGAGTCTGAACAAGGTCTCAAAAGCATATTTCTCTCCCTTTTCCAAAAGGGAAAGAAAAAGCTCATTGTTGATATTAGGCTGGCCTTTTTTCAACTTATTTGTGGGTTTTAATATTCGGATATTCGGCTGTATCAAATTACCAATTCGGAAAGCATCCACTTCCCATGAATTTGGCCTACCGATAGCCCTAAATTTTCCCCATCACCATCCTGGTCATTTTAAATTTATTAGGTAATGCCCTCCAGCCCGATTTTTTTTCCCAGTAGCATCCCAACCATTGATAAATACAAATTCACCACAATTTAACAAAAAATTATAATTTAACCAAGAATCAATTTTTTTTACTCTATATATAATTATCGATTTTAGAATTTCTTAGTTTTAAAGATATTAATGGCCTATTTCTGCAATTTTTACCGGCCTATTTTCCTTTAATGATTTTATGGCCGCCAAGCCTATTTGCAGTGAACGAAGCCCATCGGTACCATCTACGGCCATGGTCTTGCCGTTTTTTAAACTGGCTACATAACTGGCCATTTCGCATTTGTAGGCTGCCGCATACCTTTCCAGGAAGAAATGGAGGGGCAGTGATCCAACTATTCCCTGTTTGGTATACAGCCTATGTGAATCTTCATAATTGTTATCGGCCTGAGCCATTCCTTTGGAACCAAATACTTCTATTCTTTGGTCATAACCGTAGGCGGCTTCCCTGCTATTGTCTATTACGGCCATGGTACCGTCGGTATAGGTCAAGGTTACAATTGCCGTGTCTATATCCCCGGCCTCACCTATAGCGGGATCGACCAATACAGCTCCTTTGGCATATACTTCCACTACCTCCTTGCCCACCACAAATCTGGCCATATCAAAATCGTGAATGGTCATATCCAAAAAAAGGCCTCCGGATTGTTGTATATAACTTACCGGTGGTGCACCTGGATCCCTACTTGTAATCTTTACCAAGTGGGGCTCTCCAACAGCTCCTTCTTTTACGAGCTCATGAACCTTTCTAAACTCTTTATCGAACCTACGGTTAAAACCCAACATCAATTTAATATTGGTTTCTTTGACCACTTTTAAAACCTCTACCACTCTCTTAATGGATAGATCCAAAGGTTTCTCACAAAAAACATGGATTCCCGCTTTGGCGGCCATTTCCACATAATCGGCATGGGTATCGGTTGGGGAACAGATGACCACGGAATCGAAAGCGGCAATAGCCAATAGCGCTTCATAGGTATCGGTTATATGAGGTATGTTCTTTGCTTTTGCATATTCCCTACATTCTTCCATGGGGTCCATTACGGCTACCACTTCCACATCTTCCATCTGTAGTAAATTTTCCAAATGGATCTTTCCTATCCTGCCCAACCCTGCTACGGCGAATTTAACTTTTGTCATCGTTTTATATTTCTTAATGATAGTTTTCTCATTGTTTATTTAACTAAAGCCCCAAGGATTTTATATAATCCCTATTGGCCTGCGCACATATCTTTGGGTTTCCCATGCCGGGTAAAATATCCTGCTCCACTACGATCCAATCGTTGTACTTCATATCTTCCAACAATTTTACAATGGATTGAAAATCCACCGCACCTTTCCCCAGTTCACAAAACACCCCACGTTTAATGGCATCAAAATAATCCCCATTGGCCTCTTGGGAAGCCTGTGCCGCATCCGGACTGTAATCTTTAAAATGGACATGCCATATTCTATCCCCGTACTTTTTCAAGGCATTTGCCGGATCTCCTCCGCCAAATGCATAATGCCCCATATCCAAACACAGGCCCAACAATTTCGGGTCGGTCAATGCCATAAGCTTATCAATTTCCGCGGGAGTTTCTACATAACCTGCACAATGATGGTGGAACACCGTCTTAATACCATAGGCATCCTTCACGGCCTTGGCAATCCTTTCCGCACCACCGGCATATACTTTCCACTGTTCTTCAGTGAGGCCCATCGCGGGGGTAATCCTCCCTGCATTTTTGGTGCGTTCCGGTACGGAACCATTATCATCTGCCAATACAATAAAGGAATTTTTATAACCGGCATTGAACATAAGCTCCGCCACTTTAAGAGCCGAACTTACCCCGGCTTCATGACGGTCTGTCTTGGCCAAGGCTACGGGCACGAAGGCACCCAAAAGCTCCAAATGCCTTTTATCCAACTCTGCTTTCAAAAGACCGGGAGTAGTGGGCATATAGCCCCAATCTCCCAATTCCGTACCTATATATCCTGTTTCCTTAATTTCGTCCAGTACCTGTTCAAAACCTATCTCTTCAGATTTTTCTTCCAGGTCAAATTCCAAGGCGCCCCATGAACAGGGAGCATTTGCGATTTTCATCATGTTATGATCCAATTAAAATTTTCTTGACCAAATGTTCGGCCATCTTTCTATAATCACCTTGGTCTGTGTAAAGAACTCTATGGCATGTTTGCCCTGACCGTGCAGGTCGCCAAAGAAGCTATCCTTCCAACCACTAAAAGGGAATTGTGCCATGGGAGCCGCTACCCCTATATTGATCCCTATATTTCCGGCATCGGCCTCATTTCTAAACCTTCGCGCATTGGCACCGCTACCGGTAAACAAGCAAGCCATATTGCCGTAATTGCCTCCATTCACAAATTTCAGGGCATCCTCTATATTTTTCATGGATATCAAACTCATTACCGGACCAAAGATCTCTGTTTTGATCAATTCCTTGTCCAAGGCTACATCCTCCAAAATGGTAGGATTTAGGAAGTTTCCTTTTTCATAACCCGAAATTGAGGCATTTCGGCCATCCAAAAGCACTTTGGCACCTTCATCTATGCCCTTTTGTATCAAGCCGGTTATCCTTGCCTTGCTTTCCGGAGTAATTACAGGTCCCATATTTATTTCCCTATCCAGACCATATCCGGTAGTACGGGATTTAACGGTTTCATAAAGGGCCTCTTTAATCTGTCTTTTTTGATCATCAACCGTAATGATCGTAGAGGCGGCCAAACATCTTTGTCCCGCACATCCATAAACAGAATCCGCGATTATTCTGGTGGACATTTCTATATCCGCATCGGGTAGGATCACTACAGGATTTTTGGCACCGCCCTGTGCTTGGACCCTCTTGCCATTGGCTGTTCCTTTGGAGTATATATATCTGGCAACAGGGGTACTTCCTACAAAACTCACCGCCTTAACGGTCGGATGTTCCAAAATGGCATCCACAGAGTCCTTACCACCGTGCACTAGGCTAACAAGACCCTTTGGAATATCCAATTGATCAATAAACTCAAAAATCTTCATCATGGTTATGGGCACCTTCTCCGAAGGCTTTACCACAAAGGCATTGCCCGTGGCAATGGCATATGGCAGGAACCAAAAAACGATCATACTTGGAAAGTTGAACGGGGTTATACAAGCTGCCACGCCAATGGGCTGCCTTATCATCATCTCATCTATTCCCGTAGCAATATCCTCAATAACGTCGCCGGCCATTAGCATTGGTGTCCCACAGGCCACCTCGATATTTTCGATGGCCCTTTGTATTTCCCCCACAGATTCCCCATAGGTTTTCCCGGACTCCTTGGTAATGATCTCTGCCAGCACTTCGGTGTTCTCTTCCATAAGGGCCTTAAGGTGATAAAGTACTTGAACCCGTTTTATTACAGGTACTTTACTCCATTCCTTATAGGCCTTGGAGGCGGTTTCTACGGCCAAATCAACATCCTTCCGGGTATCTTTTCCATAAGGCACCTTGGCCAAAACTTCCTGTGTGGCCGGGTTTACAATGTCAATAGTCTCTTTAGAGGTACTTGGGGTCCAAACACCATCGATATAATTTTTTAGAATTTCCATTTTTTTGTTGTTTATAATTTTTTTGAACATAGCAATGCTACTGGTTGTTCCAGAGCAAAACATAGATTAGAATAGTAACAGCACACAACCCAATGGACATGGGAATGGTATACTTCCAAGTAGTCAGGTTTACGGCGCCAACATCGGTAATTTCGTACTTGTTCCTGTTGGGATAAAAATGGGATACCGAATACATAATAGCTACGTTCAGCAAGAATTCTATTCCCCATAAATGAACAAAATGAATACCGTGGCTGGTATAGCCCCAAGTCATGAAAATGTAAAAACAGAGCCCAAATATCAGGGCCACCTTAGCCCCGGTTGCCGAGACTTTTTTCATAAAGAAACCTGCCAATAAAATAGAAGCGATGGGAATGAAAAATATCCCGTTAAGTTCTTGCAGCAATTGATACAATCCGTCGGAGGCATTGGCTACCATAGGCGCGGCAAAAATTGCCATTACCGCTAAAATGGCGGAAGTAACCTTTCCTATCCTTACAAGTTTGGTATCACTGACATCTTTTGCAATATGTTTTTTATAAATATCCATACTGAACAGGGTAGCCACAGAATTCAATACCGAATTAAAGGTACTCAATACCGCCCCCATGATTACGGCTGCAAAAAAACCTATCAACCAAACGGGCAATACCTTTTTCACCAATTGTGGATACACAGTATCCTGTTGGTCAAAGTAAGTGTCCTGAAAATAATAGTAGCATATTACCCCGGGCAACACAATTATCAAGGGAATCAAGATCTTAAAAAGACCGGTTATCAGAAGTCCCTTTTGGGCCTCCTTCAGATTTTTTGCCCCTAAGGCCCTTTGTATGATCGTCTGGTTCATTCCCCAGAAATACAGCTGATTAATGATCAGGCCTGTAAACAAAACTTCAAAGGGCAATACAGAATCCCTTGCCCCTACCACATTGAATTTCTCGGGGGCATATTCGTATACCTTTACCAATCCGTCCCAGATATTGTTATCCCCTATGGCCATCAATGCCAATATTGGTATTAAAAGACCTCCCAACAGGAGTCCAAATCCATTAATGGTATCGGAATAGGCAACAGCCTTTAACCCCCCAAAGATGGCATATATAGACCCTATGACCCCAATAATGACCACTGTTATCCACAACCCCTCGGATTTACTGACCCCTAAGGTTTCCGAAACACCAAACAGACTTTCAATGCCTATAGCCCCGGAATACAAAACGATAGGGAGTAGGGTCACCACAAATGAAAATATAAGAATAGCGGCCACCATGGTCCTTGTCATTCCGTCAAATCTACTTTCCAAAAACTGGGGTATGGTGGTCAATCCCATTTTTAAATACTTGGGTACGAAAAAAATAGCTGCAATAACAAGGGCTATAGAGGAGGTAACTTCCCAGGCTATTACAATAAAACCGTTTACATAGGAATTACCGTTCATCCCGATAAGATGTTCCGAAGAAATATTGGTCAGCAACATAGAACCTGCAATGACGATCCCGGTTAGACTCCTACCTCCCAAGAAGTACCCATCGGACGATGTTAAATTGGTTTTCCTAAGACTGTACCACGTAAAAAAGGCAACTCCTCCGGTAAAAACCAAGAATGAAGTTAAAATAATGATGAGTTCGGAATTCATAAGATTGGTTGGTTATGGTCTATAAATAATATTTCTGGGTCTTCTTGTTCTCCCTATAGGTTTCCAAAGATTTTTTAACCTCATCCTTCTCGGATACTTCGGCAACCGCAACATCCCACCAGGCAAATCCAGGAACCGCTTTTTTACGGTCCACCTCAATGTATATTACCGTGGTCCTGTCTATAGTCTTGGCCTTTTTAAGGGCGGAATTCAACTCTTTGGCATTGGATGCTTTAATAACATGGGCCCCCATACTTGCAGCATTGGCCGCATAATCTATAGGCAACAGGCCTCCGTCCAATTGATCGGTCTCTTCATTTCTATACCTGTAATAGGTCCCGAACCCTTCACTACCAAGGGAACTGGATAAGCTTCCTATACTGGAATAGCCATCATTGTTCAAAAGAATAATGGTCATTTTCTGTTTTTCTTGGATCGAGGTTACAATCTCCTGGGACATCATTAGGTAGCTACCATCACCGACCATTACATATATCTCGCTATCCGGGCGGGCCATTTTGGCTCCTAGGCCACCTGCAATCTCATAGCCCATACAGGAATATCCATATTCCAGATGGAAGCCTTTGGGATTTCTGGTCCTCCATAATTTATGAAGGTCCCCAGGCAAGCTACCTGCGGCACAAATAACGATATCTTCTGGCTTGGAAAAGGAATTTACCGCTCCGATCACTTCTCCTTGAAATGCCGGCACCTCATTCTTTTCTGCATAGATATCCGCAACAAATTGATCCCAGCTTTTATTGAATTTTTCTACTTTTTCACGATAATCCGTGCTTACTTTAAAATTGGACAGTTCATTATCCAAAGTTTCCAATATGGCTTTGGCATCACCTACCAATGGCAGTGCACCATGCTTAAAGGAATCGAATTCAGTAATATTTATATTGATAAAACGCACATTGGGATCTTGAAATGCCGATTTGGAGATGGTCGTAAAATCACTATATCTGGTACCTACCCCTATGACCAGATCGGCTTCCCTTGCCATTTCAATGGCACCCGGTGTACCGGTTACCCCTGCTGCCCCCAAATTTTGCGGTTCGCTATAATCCAAGGATCCCTTCCCCGCAAAGGTTTCGGCAACGGGAACCCCCGTTCTATTGACCAATTTTTTCAATATTTTAGTGGCATCGCTATAAATAGTGCCACCTCCTGCTATGATGATAGGTCTTTTACTATCCTTTATTTGTTGTACCGCCCTGGACAAGAGTGTTTTATCGGGCATAGTCCTTCCTATATGCCATACGCGTTTCTGAAACATTTCCACAGGGAAATCGAAGGCTTCGGCCTGAACATCTTGTGGAATGCACAAGGTTACGGTACCCGTTTCGGCCTGTGAGGTCAAAACACGCATCACCTCGGGCAAGGCCGTAATCAACTGTTCCGGTCTATTGATCCTGTCCCAATATTTGGATACTGGTTTAAAACAATCATTGACGGATATATCCTGACTTATGTTCGATTCCAATTGCTGCAAAACCGGGGCAACCTGTCTGGTAGCAAAAATATCACCGGGAATTAGGAGGACAGGAATCCTATTAATGGTTGCCGCTGCCGCTCCGGTGAGCATATTGGTAGCTCCTGGCCCAATAGAGGATGTACAGACCAAGGTCTGCAACCTATTCTTTACTCGTGCAAAGGCCGCAGCCGTATGCACCATACCTTGTTCATTCCTGGCCACATAAAATGGAAAATCGAGATTTTGATGTAAAGCCTGTCCTATTCCCGCTACGTTTCCATGTCCCAAAATCCCCAGACAACCGGCAAAAAATTTGTTCTGAATACCATCGCGTTCTACATATTGGTTCTTTAGATATTCAATGGTGGCCTGGGCCACTGTAAGTCTTTTTGTTTTCATCTGTTCTTCTTTATTTGTTTTAATAGGTCAGATGGAATGCCCTGAGAACATATCGGTTGACTTGATAAAGCCGTTAATGGGCATTTCATTGCTTATTGAATTAAAATCCTCCCTTTTGATTGATAAAGTCCATGGATTCCTCCAGAGTGGGCATAAAGTTGGCACAACCTTTTTTAGTGACTACCTGGGCGCCACTGGCATTGCCCATTCGGCAAGCCTTTTGCAAATCCCATCCTTGAAGGATCCCATATAAAAAACCGCTGGCAAAGGCATCCCCTGCTCCCAGAACATTCAAAACCTCAACTGGAAACCCGGGAACATCCTCCCTGGATCCATCCTTTTGGTATATACTGGCTCCTTTTTCCCCACGCTTCACGATCAGGGTCTCTATGCCGGAAGATAGTAGTTGCTTAATAGATACATCTATGTCACCTTTGATTTCCGGGGCGGAAATCTGTTGTTCCTTTATAGTCACTTGGGAGGCATTGATCAGGGTGGCGGCCAGAATCTCCTCTTCCGTTCCAATGGCCATTTTAACCCTAGGCAAAATAGCCCTAACCGTCAGCCCAAAGGCCCTGTAATCGTGCCATTGGTCCGCCCTAAAATCCAAGTCGAGCACAACATCAACATCATTTCTATTGGCTATTTCAGTGGCGTAAAAAGTAGCACTCCTAGTGGGCTCTATATTAAGTGCGGTACCATTGATCAACAATATTTTATAGTCAGGAATATTGGCTTTGTCCACGTCATCTATATCTACATGGCTATCGGCCGCATTATCCCTGTAATAGACCAAGGGAAATTTATCCGGAGGTTCAATTCCCAACACTACCGCACTGCTCCTAGTCCCATTTTTTACGGGAATACAATGGGTGTTTACCCCTTCCCCATCCAGGAAGTTCAGGATAAACTCGCCAACCTTGTCATTGCCAACCGCGGTCAAAAGACTGGCATTGACACCCAATCTTGCACATCCCACGGCTATATTTAGGGGCGACCCCCCCACAAAGGCATCGAAGCCCTTTATATCATTGAAGGGAGCGCCAATATTCTGTGAATAAAGATCTATACTGGATCTTCCAAACGTGATTACATCAAATTTTTTATTGCTCATTTCCAATTATTGTTTATTCATTTCCGCGGTTACCAAGGGCAATCTTTTATCTTTCGAAGTCCATGAATTGTAGATCCATTCATGATCAGGATCTGTGGTATTGGCCAAACACTGATCGGTGCCGGCCAGAAAATTTAGATAGTAGCAATGAAATCCGTGTTCCGCTACTACGGGATGAAAACCTTTGGGTATCAGCACCACATCGTTATGTCTTGGCCTAACGATCTCGTCCAACGACCTATCCTTTGTATATACCTGCTGTATGGCGTAGGCCTCCGGCTTTTGAAACTTATAAAAATAGGTCTCCTCCTGAATTGGCTCCAAAACGGTTCCTTCTGCATCTACAAGGCGCTCATCATGTTTGTGGGCGGGAAAAGAACTCCAATTGCCAGAGGGAGTATATACTTCCCGCACTACTATTTTACTACAACCAAATCCTGGGGGTACCAGATCATTGAACTGCCGTGTGGCATTATCCCCTCCAAAAATTACCACGGGGGTATCCTCAGGGGTCACAAACTTGGCCGGAAAGTCCTCATCTACCTGGCACCAACCGTATCCAATATCCAAGGTATCGCTCAGGGCCGTCAATCTAAATTGGCTATTGCGCGATAGATACAAGGTATGTGCCACTCCACTAAAAACATCCTTTCGGCCATTTTTGGTTTCCCAATTGCCCTGATTACTTTCCACCTTGTAATTACCGCTCAAAAGCACTATCACCATTTCGTTGTCCTGGGTATCATATTCCCAGGTTTCACCCTTGGACATTATCCTGGCCTCAAAATTGAGGTATTTCCAATTGGCCGATTTAGTTGTGATCTGATGGTATATTCCTGTTTCTGATTTTGGCTTTATCTGCAAATGTGAGTTGTGTTCCATAATTTTTATCTTAAATGTTCATGTCGCTTACTTTCCCCGTGGCGCCCAAGAGATCAAACTTTTCCAGCATAAATTTTTCGTATTCTGCCATATAGGTCTTCCCTGGAATTACAGGATCGAAGAGTTGGGGCGTATCCCTAAAAAATTCCCTATGCACCCGTGTCCACAACAATCTGGTATCTGTGGCGATATTGATCTTGCACACCCCATAGGCAATAGACTTGACAATCTCCTTGGGCGAAACCCCGGAAGCGCCTTCGTTCAGGCTTCCCCCTGCCCTGTTGATCCGTGCTATTTCCTCCAAATTAACGGCAGAGCCACCATGTAATACTATCGGAAATTTTGGCAACCTCCTTTGGATCTCCTCCAAAATTTTAAACTGAATACCACTGCCTCCAGAAAATTTGTAGGCCCCATGACTGGTACCTACGGCGACCGCCAAACTATCACACTCTGTTAATTCCACAAATTCCTGTACTTCTGACGGCTGGGTGTATTTGGCATATTTTTCGTCTATGGACAGATCATCTTCCACCCCGCTCAGCACTCCAAGTTCGGCCTCAACAAATATGTTTTTTTTATGAGCTTCCTCCACCACTGCCTTAGTTCTTTTCACATTATCCTTAAAACTATCATGGGAAGCATCGATCATTATAGATGTATAATCATTGGATCGTATCGCGTCAAAAGCATGTTCCTCGTTCCCATGGTCCATATGTACGGCATACACCGCTTTGGGATATATTTTGGATGCCGCATTGATCATGGCAATAAGCATGGCAGGATGGGCGTAGTTCCTTGCCGCTGGCGTTATTTGGACAATAAAAGGGGCCTTGGCCCTTGCTCCCGCACTAAAGAGTCCGAGAACCTGTTCCATGGTAAAAACATTGACGGCTGCAATGGCATATTTTCCATAACAGTGTTCAAAAAATATCTTTGGTGATAGGTGCATAAATATTTGAGTATTAAAAGTACCAAAGCATCAAGCTACTATAAATAAACGATAAAAATTACCCTTTAGAAAACAATTAATACCAAAAAAACATGCAAAGGTTTGCATTATATGCAAAATTACCTTACCAAAGGGTATTGGATTGGCAATAGCCGTCCTGAAGAGGTTAAGGACAAATACATTAAGAAAAAGCCTTTAAGCCAAACTGAATGCAATTACTCTTTAAAGCAACCAATAAATCAGCTTTTACCTACTCTTTAAACAACTCCTCGATAGGTATACCAATACAGGCACTTGGAAATTTTATTCCCAACAACATAGATATGGTTGGAGCTATATCCGTAATACTATATTTTCTTGTTGAGGAGCCTTTGGGAATATTATTTCCATACCATAACAAGGGCACATGGGTATCATAGCTATAACCCGTGCCATGCTCGGTACCATATTTCCTTTCCTTGGCCCAGGAAGGATTAAACAATACAACAATATCGCCAGATCGTTTCATATGAAAACCCCGCTGTACCATGCCTTTCTCGTCCGATGTATATTCCAGCTTTTCAAGATCATTGCGTAGCAATACCTGAAAAACACTCTCTATTTTATAAAGTTCCTTTTTACTCTCTTCCAAAACAACATTGAAATCAAGTTGATTGGACGCTATCTTCCTCATATCCAAAAACAATTGCCCATTGGACATATTTTCAACCAAACCTTCCACCTTGAAAACTGTCTCCAATCCTTTGTTTACTTTAGCTACTATGTTTTCCGAACTGTAATATCCTGCAGGTACTTTATTATTTATTAGATATTGGGGTACGTCGGTGGCAGCATGATCTGCAGTTAAAAAGAAGGTGTAGTTTCCTTCGCCCACTTGTGCATCCAATTTACGTAATAAGGAAGCAATATCTTGATCCAATCTTAAATAGGTATCCTCTATTTCAATAGAATTTGGACCAAAGGCATGGCCAATTTTATCAGTACTTGAAAAACTTATCGCCAAAAAATCGGTTTCCGCTCCCTGACCCATTTTTTCGCTTACCAGGGCTTCACCGGCCAACATAGCCAATATTGTATTTCCAAATGGAGTTTCTTGAAAAATGTCGAATTTATCTTCATCGGATAGTTTTCTGAATTCATAAGGGAAAGAGGCGTTGTTTTTATGATGAAAAACTTTTTCATAGGCTTGCTCATCAATAGTGCTCTCAGTATAGCTACCTATGGGCCGTATAGTTTTCCAACCATTTTTCAACAATGATTTTACATACCCTTTCTTATTGAATTTTTCAACCCATGCCGGAAGTTCTTGTTTGTAATAAGTACTTGATATAAAGTTTCCAGTTTGAGCATCATACCAATATGATCCATCTGACATATGTCCGCCCGGTAAAATGGCACCTCTATCCTTTAAAGAAATGCTTATTACCTTCGACTTACCATCATTTGACAATTGCAATTCATCCGTAATTGTTGTCGACAACATTTTTTGCGGCGAACGTTGCCCACTAGACCCTTCCCCTCCTATCGTTTGTGTGCTATAATCGTCTACATTATTAATTTCCTTTTTTAAAGTTCTATCATACCATTCATTTGCAATGATACCATGGTACTTTGGGGTAGTACCTGTATAAACTGATGCATGACCTGGGGCTGTTTTAGTGGGAATGTAATTGTAATGTGTATTTCTACATACAAATCCACCATTCATTAAGCGTTTAAAGCCATCATCGGAAAATTTATCTTGAAATCTATTTAGATACTCTGCTCTCATTTGATCAACAATAACACCAACAACAAGTTTTGTTTTTGCTTGAGGTTGTTGCGAAAAGCTGTTTACTGAATAGAGGCAACATAATACTATGAATAAGGTATGTTTAGTTAGTCCATGCATGTTTAAATGAGGTTTAATATTATTTAAATGTAATTGATTATTTTAAATCGTCTCCAGCTATATCGCGCCAGTCGTATATATGAAATGTTTTATCTGTAGACATTGCAACAAACATTCCTTTGGGGAATTCATCCCCCAAACTAACGGAAGTTACTTCTGAACCATCGCTTTCAAGTGTCATTAATTCTACGGATTTAATATACTTGTGATTATGTGGGTTCCCTTCAGAACCTTCTCTAGAAAATATATTAAAGGTATTTTGTTGTTGGTCAGATATTAAAATATAGCCCGTTCCATTGTCCTTCTTATAAATGCTAATGCCTTCAATATCCCTACCAAATTCCTTTGTTCCAAATAAGGCCAATTCTTCATCTCCTTTGGCAGGATCTGCATGGTATTTACGAATCCCGAAATTTTCGTCCGAACAATACACATAACCTAATTCATTATCTACCGCAATGGCTTCAATTTCTTTTATTCCACTGTAGTTGCCAAAATCCCTGATTTTAGTAAGCTTCACTTTCCCTTTACCGTCATTATCTATACGGTACTGACATAGATAACCCTTTGAGGGTCCATCTTTAGGCCCTACAATAGCATATAATATTCCATCTTTGGGATTCTTGAACAAAGCAACTCCCATTGGATCTTTCTTTTCTCTGTCCTCAAAAACAGCCAATCCACCACCATCAATGGGCTTCATATCGGGCACACTAAAAATCCGTAGTTGATTTTTGCTCCTTTCCGTCGTTACAGCAATATCTATAGATTTACCATTTAAATTGTATCCATAAGCAATATCTACGTTGTTTGGCCTTTGAAGATCTGTAACACCTTTATCTTTAATGATTTTTCCCTGCAAATCAAAAACGTATAAACCACCACCATCTTCTTTGTCGGTGCCAATTATTAAGCTTTGGGAAGGATCGTTTTTATTTACCCAAATAGCAGGATCATCTGTATCAAAAACTACTTTTGCCGTTATATACTTAGGTTTTATAGCGTTTTTGGTATGCTGGGGCAGACCATCGGGTGCAATTATTAAATCGTCACCAGCAATATCTTCCCAAGCATATAGCTGAAAGGTTTTATCATCTGACATAGCCACGAACATTCCCTTGGGAAACAAATCGCCCAAGGATGCATTTGTAACCTCGGAGCCATCACTCTCCATAGTTGAAACATCAATAGATTTTACCAATACATGATGGTGTGGATTATCTGCTTTTCCTTCCCTAGAGAATAATTGAAATTTATTGGCTTGTTGATCGGAAACAATTATATAACCTGTGCCAATATCCGTTGTATAAATACTTATCCCCTCATGGTCTCCAGTAAAACCTTCTGTCGCGAAAAGTGCCAACTCCTCATTGCCCTTGTCCGTATCAGCATAATATTTACGTACCCCTACTCCTTCATCGGAATAATAAACATAACCCAATTCATCATCAACTACTATGGCTTCAATTTCCTTTTTTCCACTATATTTTCCAAAAGCCCGTACTTTTTCGGCAATAATATTTCCGTTTTCATCTCCCTTTAATTCGTATTGCCAAATATACCCATCCAGTGGCCCAGACTTTCTTCCAACAAAGGCATATACCTTGTCTTCCGGATTTTTATATAATGAAACCCCCATAGGGTCCCTTTGCCCTTCACCTTCAAAAACTTCAATGCCCCCATTGTCCAAAGGTGTCATTTCTGGAAGCCTAAATATTCTTATTTTATTGGTAAGGCGTTCCGTAACAACCGCAATGGAAAATTCTTCCTCACCCAGTTCAAACTCTTCAATGTCCACATTGTTTGGGCGCTTTAAACCTCTTACCGTTTTATCCTCAAGGATATTACCTTTTAAATCGTAGACATACAAGGCGCCGTCCTCATTTTTATCCGTTCCCAGTATTAAACTTTGGGAGGGATCCTCCTCATTTACCCAAATGGCTGCATCATCTGTATCATGTTTTACAGCCTGCGTAGTGATTTTTGGTTTTATCGCGTTCTCTGAAATAGTTGGTTTTGACTCACAAGCACTAATCAACATAGCGCATATTAAACTTAAGAGACTGGCTGCTGGGTTTGTTATCCTCATAATGTTAAATCTTTTTTCTTAAAATTTTTCCTGAATCGTTAAAAAGTATATCGTAAATTTTATCTCCTTTTTTAAGATCTATTTCATAAAATATCTGGTCATCCGCTGTTTTCACCAACTCGATATCTATAATTGAGTAATCACTTAATTTTTCAGCTATCGTATTGGATATGGCTACTGGAAGTTCACTTTTACCTATTTCCAATTCAGTTTCAAGCCAGTTCCCCGCTTTATCAAAATAAGAGGTGTAATTGAAGCCGTCCAGGGTGTAATGCAACCTGTATAGTTCTCTTTTCAGACTCCATTCAATATTGTGAGCTGAAGGCTCGAGTTCCAAGAATTTAAGTTGAACCTCTCTTGGAACGGTTTCCTTGTTACATGAACAAACCATAAACCCTATAAATACTATTAAAATTACTTGCTTCATATTTTATGTTTAGTAAACTTATGGGTTAATTCTGTAGAGAATCTGTCTATAATATTAAAAGTTCAAGTCAAAATTATGTAGTCCATTTTCATAGCTATACTTTAGCTGAATATTATATGCTAAACAAATTTTATTTATTATGGATAGCCCTAAGCCCAATGAATTTTTGTTTGATCTATTAAACCTTCTAAATTGATAGGTATCTATTTTGGATTGATTTCCGCTATTTGAAAACCTAATACAATTTTGCAATGTAATTATGTGTATTTTACCATTTGCAGTATTATGTTTAATGGCATTTCGTATCAAATTTGACACTAAAATCTCTATAAGGTTGGGATTAATATCAAAGTATATTTGTTGTTCTAATTCCGTTTCTATCATTAGCCCATTAAGCTCAATGACTTCTATATAGTGCTGAACTTGGCTCTTTACCACTTCCGTTATATCTATTTTCTCTGAATTATCATAAGCACCAGATTCAATTTTAGCCAACAAGGTTAGGCCGTGGTTTATTTTTGATAACCGCAAGCAACTATTATAAATTGATTTTAGAGGCTTCAACTCAACATCCGTTAGCTTTTCAGACTGCAAAAGAATTTCGCATTTGTTACGAATTATGGCCAAAGGGGTCTGGATCTCATGTGCGGCATTCTCGGTAAACTCTTTAAGATTAAGGTAATCATAATGAATTTTTTCAATCATAATATTCAACATATTATTGAGCTGATTGAATTCTTGCGTATTCGTCTTGCTGAAGTCTATAGATTGTGTACTTCCAAGTTCATAATTCTTTAAAGTGATAAGTGTTTCCTTAAAAGGCCTCCATAAACCTCTTGAAATAAAAAGGTTACCCAATATAAGAAAGGCTAGCAACCCTAAAAAAACCATTAACATTGGTTTTAATATCTCTACCACCAAAAGGTTCGATTCTATTAACGATTTGAAGATGGAGATGTCATAATAAGCTGTTCCTATTTTGCGAATGACATTTAATTTTCGGTAGGAATGGAATTCATCATCAATAATATCATAGACTATGGTGTCCGTGAACATTAAATTATCTATTTCTTCCTGGTTCGTTGAAATCTTAATTATTTGCTCATAGTTGTTCAAGGCTTCAATAGGAATATCATTGACTAATTGTGTAGTGGCAATTTCTTCCCTGTTTACTAGAAAATCATTGATATCGTTATCAATAACATTATTAAAATTAATGAGGATAATAAAACCGGCAACGGCAAAAAAAAGCAACGAAGCCATGGCATAATAAAGCGATGTTTTAACTAATAATTTCAAACTTTTTGGAATTTGTACCCCACGCCATAAATGGTAGAGAGATAATCGTTACCGCCTGCATTGACAATTTTTTTTCTTAAGTTTTTTATATGACCATAAATAAAATCGAAAGAATCGAACATATCCGTATCATCGCCCCATAAATGCTCCACTATTGATTCCTTGGTTATGACCCTGTTCTCATTACTTATAAAATAAAGTAACATTTGATACTCTTTTTGGGTCAGGGTAATGTTTTTATTGTTTACTACAACTTCATGAGAGACTGTATTTATTTTAATGTCTCCAAAGTCTATAGTATTGTTGCCGTGAAACTGTTTTCTTCTAATTATCGATTTTATTCTGGCATTCAGCTCGTTAAAATCGAAAGGTTTTGTAAGATAATCGTCTGCTCCTATATTTAAGGCAGAAATTTTGTCATCTATGGCACCATGGGCACTTAAAACAATGACTCCAGTATTTTTATTTATTTTTTTTAGATATTCCAAAACTTCAAGCCCGCTGCCATCTGGAAGACCAATATCCAAAATAATGGCGTCATATTCATGCATATATACCTTTTCTTTGGCCAATGACGCTGTGGATACCGCCTCGCATAGAAAGTTTTCCCCTTTAAGGAATTCGATTAAGTCATCCTGAACTTCTTGTTCGTCCTCTATAATTAATAATTTCATGCTAGTTTGTTACCTCTTATTTTATATAATGTTGATTAGAAAAGTATGAAATAATTCCACCCTTATGAATAATAGGTAAAGAAAAAAAAGGTTAGATATCCATCTAACCTCTTGGTCACTGACAAAACTAATTAAACTTCACTCCTTTTTTATTTCCGTGGTATAGATTACATTGCCTTTATAGTTGATGACTTGCACCAACATTCGACTTTTGGTTATAGAAACCGCCATAAACCCCTGAACAGAAGCGGCAAACTTTGATATGCCATCTATCATACCCGTTTTTCTAACTTCTGAACCTGCTCCTGAAATAAAATGATGGGTCTTTCCTTGCGGTTTAATATATTGTAAATCGTGCTCATGTCCTGCAAAATAAACATCTGCATTGCTTCTCTTTAGAATTGGTTGCAGTGAATTTCTTATTTGTTCCGTGTCCTCTATCCGTTTTCCTCCAGAATATAATGGATGATGGCCCGAAAAAATTGTCCAATCTGCTTTTGGCTTTGAGGTAATGATACTATCTATCCATTTTATCTGTTGAGTAGAATCCTGGGTCTTAACATTAACATAGGCCTCTTCCGAATAATATTTCTTTTCGAACGGACAGGTATCCAAAAATAAAAAATCAACATTCAACCCAGTGTCTTCATCATTAAAACTATAGTCATAATATCGTGATGGCATATTCCACCGTTGGCTTTTATAGGTGTATTCTATTTGGGCCTGAGGGTTCCCCCTATAATCGTGATTGCCCAACACTACATGCCACGGAATTTCAAGATGGTATCCTTTATAAATATTTTCAAAGGAAGCCACCCAGTTGGGGTCGTCTATACTTGCCACACCATTAGGGTAAAAATTATCGCCCAAGGCTATAACAAATTCCGAATCTAGGGCCTCTGCAACCTCATCCATTCTATCAGCCACATGTTGTTGGTTATAATAGCCTTTTCGTCCCCAATCCCCAATCACTAGGAAATGTAAAGCATCCTCCAAAACCACTAGACTATCTGTTACTTTATAGTTGTCGACCAAAGGCATCTCATTCCTATCTACCTTTGTGGCGCTACAACTATAACCAAAAAGGAATAGTAGAAATATCGCGGTAAGCTTATTCCAAATGTTTTTCATAGAATATAAATTAAAAATGGCGGAGAATATTTTTAGAAATTAAACCTTATACCCAACCTGCCCCAAGACCCATATCTTGTCCTAAAACTGGGAGTGTTTTTGGTATTGTAAAATTCCCTTTCGTCCTCATCAGTTAGGTTTACCAACTCCAGAAAAGCTGTCAGTTTATTTTTACTAAATGATTGGCTCATGGAAAAATCCCACTGATGTCTACTTTCCACATTAATTATATCCCCACCATCAAACTCACTGATATAAGATCCATTATAATTAAATGACAATCTTGCCTTGAACCCACCAATATTGTAAGCTAGAGCTGCATTACCAATATTATCCGCTTGCCCTGGCAGGTCTATCTCGCTTAAATCTGCCCCTTGTGCAAAATTGGCAACATTGGCTTCAGATGCCGTATGCGTATAATTTAAATATACCACGAGGCCCTTAAGTACGCCGGGCAAAAAGCTTAAATTCTGTTGATATCCTATTTCAAAACCTACTAAGGAGGCATCATCCCCATTCACGGATTGGGTAACCTCTATGTCCGGTATGCCCCTAAAGGTCTGATCTGTAGTTTGCTGATAAATGAAATCATTTAATTTTTTATAAAAAACGCCTCCGGACAGTAGTCCTAGAGTACCAAAATAGTGCTCCCCATAAATATCGAGGTTCGTAGCCCTTACCGGTTTAAGGTCTGGATTAAAAATTGATGCTTCTTCACCGTTAAAAGTTGCTCCTTGAACAAGATCTTGGAAATTAGGTCTGGAATAGGATTTGGTTATGGAAGCACGCAAAATGTCGTTATCGCTTATGTTGTATTTAAGATGAAACATGGGCAAAAGAAAACCATAATCATTGGTCCCACTTACCGGCACAGCTTCTTCGGTCTCTTCGTCCCATTGTCCGGAAGCATAATCAAAATTGGTTTTTTCGTACCTTACCCCGGCTAGGAGCATAAGTCTGTTCAATTGTATTTTGCCCTGTACATAACCGGCAAACACATTTTCTGTTGCCTTGTATTCCTGTAAGGCCTTTTCTTCGGCCGCCTTTGCAAAATCCCCCTCAAAGTCCCCTTTATTACTGTTGAAGTAAGAATTGAATTCATTTCTGTCCGTGAAAGGGCCTACATCCTGATTAAATTCACCATCCATAAACCCAGAATACACATGATTATCCGCAAAATCACTCAAGAAAAGGTCATCATCTCCCTCATACCCATAACTTTCAAATTTGTCCACAATAAAACGTTTGTCCTTGAACCTAAGCTTACCTCCAATTTTCAGCTCGCCTTGCCTTTCAGAAATATTTAAAGGAAAAGCTGCATTTATTTTAGCGGTAGTGTTGTGGTCTTTAGCAGTTGTAACCTCATTTTCCCACTCATCCAATGCTAAAAGGGCCGCATTGCCTACCTGGGCATTTTGCCCATCGTAGGTGAAGCTATTGAGCTTTGGACTATAACGATCGGCGATGTCAAGGCTCCATGTAACATCCTCCGCGTTTTCAAACACCGATTTTTCGTTTGCCTCCGTTTTCTGAAATGCCTCGGAATAGGCTACTTCATAATCCAAAATTACCTTTGACCCAGAGTAATTCCCCCCAAGATTAAAGCTGTACACCCCCTGATTCTCTGGACGATATTTGAGTTCCTTGGAAACCCCATATTCCAAGACATCATCGTCCTCCTCGGATTCCAATTTAAGTCTTCTTCTTTGCTCAACTTCCCTTAATTCACTGTACAAAGTCCTAAAATAAATCTGACTTTTTCCATTAAATTTATAATCCAATGTTGCATTGGCCCCAATGCGTTTTCTAGAGACCTCATAACTGGTAATTTCCACCTCATCCAACCCTTCAGGATTGTCCTTATCCCAACCATCAAATGAATATCTCTCCGAAAATTTTTCGCTAGGCGCGTAACTACCCCCAACTATAAAACCAAACTTATCGTTGTTGGTTCGTTTGCTCAAGGTAACATTCCCTTGAGCAGTTGTCTTCTCCGAAGAATTATTATACTCTCCGCCCAAGGAACCTGAAACCTCCAATTGCTTTTTGTAGGCTGTTGGGGTTTTTAGGTTGACAGAACCTCCAACTGCATCTCCATCCATATCCGGAGTAATGGATTTTGTTATTTCTATTGACGCCAACTGATTGGAAGGTATGGCATCCAAAGCAACAAATCGGGAATCGCCCTCAGGAGAAGGAATTTGTTCTCCATTTATACTAATATTGGTAAACTGTGGAGCCAATCCGCGTACCAATATAAAGCGTCCATCACCTTCATCGCGCTGAAGATTCACCCCAGTTACCCTTTGTAGGGATTCCGCTGAATTCTGATCAGGGAATTTTCCCATTTGATCTGAAGAAACAACATTTTTAAGGTTATCGGCTGACTTTTGCTGGTTTAGTGCCTTAATTTGTCCGTCCAAGGAACCTGCCAAGATTATTTCGTTTAATTGGGTCGCTTCCATTTCGAGTTCAAAATTGACCACCTTGGTTTCCCCTGCTTTAACTTCAACGCTTATAGTCTTAGTTTTTTCCCCTATATAACTAACTTCCAATTCAAAATTACCAGAATTAACAGCAAGGGAATACTCACCATCAAAATTTGTGGTTGTGCCAATATAAGAGCCTACTATTTTTATATTTGCACCTGGCAGTGGATTTTGTGATTCCAGATCTTTTACCGTGCCCCTAATTAATCCCTTGTTCTGAGACTGGGAATAAGCAAAATGGGAAGAACAAAAAATACCGGTCAACAATAGAATTAAAAATATCTTATTTTTACAGTACTTAGATTTCATTTTTGTTGATTTTAGTTGGTTGATATTTAGAATATAAAAATAGGTTTCAATTCTGTTTAAAATCTGTACTGCCAATATTAATAAGTTATTGTTAACTATATTTTGCCGACAAGTAATGTTTTTGTAAACAAAAGGGGGATATATTTGGGTCTTGACCAATTGTTGTGTTTATACAAATATTGTTGGTAGCCTAATTAGGAAGAATTCCGTGTTTTTGACTCCTCTGAACTGGGCCCTCAATGGGTAATGATTTATCGACACTATGTTAGAGTAGACATAATAAAGAACCGGCCTATTTCATAGAGCATTTCACCCAAGTGAAAGCGGCCTGGACGCCGGGGCCGTGGAAAGTGCGTAGATTTAAAGAAATTTAAAATCAGCTTGGCCATGGCTACAGCTGGCTCCTCCTAACCAAGGTACATCTTACCTTGGTTATTCGGCCCTGGTCGTTTTTTATTCATCGGCTGGTCTATTGATTTTTAATGGTATTCATGAATGCTGCGCATTTGGGCGATGCAAAAAATGAACAGGACACAAACTTGAGATAGTAAACTATATCTTTTTTAATTCACACACAACTTTTAGGATTGATCCATATAGGATCAGGAACAATTGTTGTGTTTATGCAAAAATTGTGGTCGGTCTATGAAGGAAGAATGCTACATTTTTCAATCCCTTCCGTATTCTCCTCCTTTGGTCGGAGAATCCACCTTCCCTTAACCAAGGGAAGGAGCTTTTTACTTACCGCATAACGCGATGGTCTGGATATTAAAGCAGATGTTGGATACTTGACTGGACTTACCTTGAATTTTAACTAAAATGCGATCCAGTTTCTAGATTCTATACTCTCGGCTATCCTTCTTTGAATCTTGACCAATTGCTGCGTTTTCCCTGCCAATTCACACACAACTTTTGAGATTGATCCGTGAAGTGCCCCATAAAACCATATTATCGATTATTTTATGAAGGTTACCTCCCTAGTAAGTGTCTGTATTTCTTATAAGCATCAAATCAATTGGAAGAAGCCCTGATAACCAGTTCCGGTTTAAAGACTTCCTTTCTAAACTCCAAAATGTTATTCTTGTTCTTTAAATGACTCAATAAAATTCTGGCAGAGAGCATTCCCATACTGTAAACCGGTTGCCAAACAGTGGATAAGGCAGGGGTGATAAATAAAGAATGGGGTTCATCATCAAATCCCAAAACGGAGACGTCTTCCGGAATTTTCAAACCCATTTTTTTGGCGATATGCATGGCCGAAATGGCAATATTATCGTTGTAGGCGAAGATTGCATTGGGACGCTCCTTGAGTTCCAATATTTTTTTTGTGGCCTTTGCGCCATCTTTATGTGAAAACCCCGGCACATGAACAATATAATCCTCATTTATAGGGATTCCATTCTTCTCAAGAGCATCCAGATACCCCTGAAGCCTTTGTTCGGTGGTACTTAGGTTTAAAGGGCCTCCAAGGTGTGCTATGTTTTTACAGCCAGTACCAATGAGATATTCAACGGCCTGAAAAGCTCCAAAATAATCATCCACCAACACCTTGTCCGCCTCCAATCCTGGACAATCCCTATCAAAAACCACTACGGGAATACCACTCTTTTGAAGCCTGCGGAAATGATCGAAATTCTTGGTCTCGGATGAAGGTGCTACCAGGACCCCATCTATCTGGATTTTGGACAACCTCTTTACAATGGTCATCTCTTCTTCGTAAGATTCATTGGACAGGCAAATCATAATATTGTATTCCGAGTCAACAATTACATCCTGAATACCGGTAATTATTGCCGAAAAAAAGTGTCCCGTAATTTCTGGTACAATGACCCCAATAGTATTGGATTTTTTTTGCAAAAGATTTAAGGCCAAGAGATTTGGTTGATAGTCCAATGCTTCTGCCAATGCCTTTACTGCATCCTTGGTTTCTTTTTTAATAGCTGGGTGATCGTTCAAGGCCCTGGAAACAGTTGAGGGTGCTATATTAAGCTCACGTGCTATGTCTTTAATGGTAACGCGTCCCTTCTTCATAATAAGCCTCTATTTACAATCCTTACTTCCCTTATCATATTCACATTGATTATAAAATGTAGCCACGGCGGGCTCCAACCTACAAAAATCACCATTAAAAGTACAAATTATGGAATTGAACATTTTAGACAAAATACAATAAAAAATTTACACGGACCAGATATGTGGAACACAAGATGAATAAAGTGGAAAGATAGATGAAAGTACCGTTAAAAGGGAAATTGCCCCCGGATTTTTGTCACCAATTACAACCGCATCCAAATGCCACAAAAGATTGGGGCGGACAATTAATTGTCCGCCCCATATTAAAATCAGATCTATTATATTTTATTAATAACCTGGGTTCTGCTGAAGGAAACCATCAATACCCGAAGCTGCATCAACTGCACTTTGTGGTATAGGAAACAATCGCTTGTTTACATCGGAATCCGTCTTTTCGGTCCAAGAATCCTCGTATTTACCAAAACGTATTTGGTCGCCCCTTCTAAAGCCTTCCCAATACAATTCAAAACCACGTTCACGGAACATAACATCCAAATCAATAGAATTTAAAGCCTCAGGGGTTTGATCTGGGCGCGATGTCCTGGATGCCCTCACAAGGTTCACATCCGCCAAGGCTCCTCCAGTATCGTTTTTCCTCAATTTTGCTTCTGCGCGCATCAAGTAAATTTCCCCTAAACGCATCATTACAAGATCTATACTGCTAAAATTATTGGCGTTGTTGGAAGTTCTACTAAATTGGTATTTGGCAACTCTATATCCAGTGTTGTGCAACGAACCTTCATTGGTAAAATCAATTTGCTCGGTATGATTAACATAACCTACATCCCTGTCCGGGCCATTTCCTTTAATTTGTTTAACAGGATAGATTCTTACCCCATCATCACAGGTAATAAAGGAACCGCCAGAATCCTTTCTTGGCCCCCATTGTACCCCTCGTAAAATACCTCTGTTCATTTCATAAGTAGCTACATCGGCACAATAATAATGATCTTCATCATTCAAAGGCGAAAGCCCTGTTAAATCCATTAACTCTGCTGGAATCTGTTGGTTTTGCTGATAGAATCTGGCGTCTGCCTCAGCAGGATCCACATCATCATAGGCTTCTACCCAAGTCTGATAGAAATCCGAGGTTATCGCTGGGCCATCTGTACCGTCAGAGCTAGGATATTCCAATCTCCCCCATACCGATCCGGCAATAGACCAATAAGACCAACGGCTTTCCTCATTTTTCAACACCCCTCGTTGATCCAAGGCAAATATGAGCTCGGAGTTACTATTGTTATCGTCATTGAAAAGATCGAAGTATTCCGGCGACAATGCAAAGTCCCCTGAATTGATAATATTATTTGTGTATTCTATAACCTTATCCATATCCGCATCCGTAAAGTTTGGCGTTCCGTATGGATCTCTATACACAGCGGCATTCAAATGAATTCTGGCCAATAACCCCCAAACTGCAGCTTGGGTCATTCTTCCCGGTCCTTTGTCCTTGTTAATGACATCTACCACAGACAATAATTCATTTTGTATATAATCTATGGCGTCCTGAGTCCTTAAGACCTCTGAAAGTTCATTGGATGCTTCCTTTTTTAAGACCATACCCCAACTATCCAGCATCAACATGTTCAAGTAGGCCCTAAGCGCTTTCATTTCGTATAAGGCGCCCGCTGCTTCCACATTGCCTTCATCTGCCAAGGGCGTCAACACCTCAATGGCCGCCAATGTTCTGGAAATATTGGTAGTCAGCTCATTCCAGCTACTGGAAATCAAATCATTACTCGGAGTGTAGGTATGCGAATGTGTGGCTAAGAATTTACCACCGTCAAACCAGTCGGTTCCCCCTCTGTAGGGAAGAATAGCCTCATCCGAGGAAATAAGCTGAAGTCCATAGTAATTGGTATGTCTCCAGGTCCATGAAACATAGCCGTAGGCAGGTGCAATTGCTCCACTAATTACTTCGGCCTGGGCACCCGTTAGGGTTTCATCGAATAATTCCTCTTCTAAGTCTGTACAGTTCCAGTTCAACAAGGAACAATACACCAATATTGTAATTATGAGTTTATTTTTCATTACTAAGCATTTTTTTTATTAGAATGATACGTTTAAGCCAAAAAGCAATGTTCTTGGAGATGGATAAGTAAATCGGTCTATCCCAAAAGTTTGAATACCGTCTATAGTACTTCCTGTGTTGATCTCGGGATCAAATCCGGAATAATCAGTAAGTACAAATAAGTTCTGGCCCGTTAATGTAAATCGGACATTGCTTATCAAATCTCCCAAGCCCAGGTCTTGCGGTTTTAAGTTATACCCTAAGGTGGCATTGTTTAAGCGGAGGAAACTACCATCTTCTAAATAGCGTGTGGACACTTCATTGGAGTTGCTGTTGTCCTCGTTGGAGAATTCCACAGCAAAATCGGTAGCGTTCAAGTTTCTGCTCAACTGCCCTCTTGAGAAAAGGGACATAGCCGTGTGGTTATATATCTTATTGCCCGAGACACCATTAAAGTTAAGTCCTAAATCAAAATCTTTATAATTGAATTTGAAATAGAAGGCATAGATGACATCCGGCAGGGCGCTTCCCACTACGATACGGTCGTTATCCAAAATCTCACCATCTCCGTTAACATCCCTGTATTGATTTAGGCCATCGGCTCCAATACCCATAAATTCCTTCATATAGAAAGCACCCACAGGTTCGTTGTTCAGGTATCCATTAATAGTGGCCCCAGTTTGCCCAGCTCCTTGGGCAGCACCGGTAGTAATCACTTCAAATTGGGAGTTTTCAACTTTATTATCCGTAAAACTCATATTACCTCCCAAATTAAACATAAAGTCCTGCCCAAGTAATATTCTATAATCCAAGGCAAATTCAATTCCTGAATTGATAATTTCCATATCAGGAATATTGGTCCAAATTTTTGGGGTAGGCTGTATTGGATCTATTCTATTGGCCAACAGTACTACATCACTGGTAACTTTGTGAAAATAATCCAAGGTACCTGTCAACTTACTATTGAAGAGACCAAAATCCAATCCAATGTTGGTTTGGGTAGAAACTTCCCATTTAAGATCAGGGTTGGCCGTTCTGGCGGGAACCGTACCAAAAGGATAGTCATCTATAGTACTGGCATTGGGATCAAGAGGATAGGTATCATTATCTGCCTTACTGTCTATGTAACTTGCTAGACTAACCTTATTATCAATCCCTTCCTGATTACCTGTTTGACCCCAACTGGCACGGAGCTTTAAATTATTGACAATATCACTTTCGGCCAATATATCTTCCTTACTAATATTCCAGCCCAAGGCAACAGATGGAAAATATCCGTATTTATTGTTGGCACCAAATTTTGAGGAACCGTCGGCACGCATGGTGGCCGTTAAAAGATATTTGTCCGCATACCCATAATTAAGTCTACCAAAGAAAGACTGAAGTTCATTCTTATAGGCATAGCTGTTAAGGCTGGTAGGATTCTCTTGACTACTGATCTGATCCTGAAATTTAGGATCTATATCATTGGTAGCAAACCCTCTAAGATCAAATCGTTTTTGCTGAACATAAATTTCTTGATAGGAATGCCCTGCAAGAAAGGTAAAATTATGTACGTCCTCATTATAAGTATAGGTTAAGGTATTCTCTATCAAGGAGTTCCTATTGTTGGTATAATATGAGCTAAGAGTGCCCTCTACCAAACTCTCCAATATGGGATACGGATTTGTCTGTACATCCCTATCGGTTGCCGAGTAATCTACTCCGAGATTGGCCCTATACGTCAGCCCATCGAAAATTTCCAAAGAAGGGGCGATATTCGCCAAGATACGGTTGCTATTGGAAACATCGCTATAAATCTTGTTACGGACAATAGGATTTAATCTGTCATCGAACAAAGTAGGCTCTCCGTTCGTATAAACAGGTATCGTAGGGTTCAATTGAAGCATATCCACCGTCATGTCACCAATATTCGGTCTATCATTCACAGTTCTTGAAGCCGTTAGATTTAAATCAACATTAAAACGTCCGTCCAATGCTTTCTGGGTCAGATTGACCCTTCCAGAGTATCGTTTTAAGGAACTGGTATTAAAAATCCCTTTTTGATCATCTACCCCAGTGGAGACATAATAGGAAAATTTATCTGCAGCCCCACCGCTCATGGCAAAGTTAACATTCTTTGAAATGGCAGTTCTAGTCAATTCATCCTGCCAATCCGTAGCAGCACCGCCATCCAACAAAACTCCTCCTACTGCAGGAACCTGCTGTCTAAATTCATCGGCACTGAAGACGTCCATTTTATTGGCCAAAGTGGCCATTGCTGTAGAAACGGATAAATTCATTTCAGATTTACCATCCCTTCCTTTCTTAGTAGTAATAACGATAACTCCATTGGCCGCACGTGCTCCGTAAATGGCAGCAGCCGAAGCATCCTTAAGAACATCCATTGAGGCAATATCCTGAGGGTTGATAAAGTTTAGTGGATTTGAGGCCACGCCGGTACCACTATTATCTATTACAAAACCATCTATAACAAAGAGTGGTGTAGTTCCTGATCGCAAACTTCCCAATCCACGGATAATAATGTTCTGTGATGCCCCTGGCTCCCCACTAACGGAAGTTACATTCACACCGGAGACTTTACCTTGCAATAGCTGTCCAGGGTTGGCCACTACGCCTTTATTAAAATCTTCACTTTTAACGGAAGCTATAGATCCGGTTACATCGGACTTCTTTTGAACGCCGTAACCAACTACGACCACCTCGTCCAATAAAGATGAGTCTTCCTGCAAAGCTACACTCACATTGGTCTGCCCGTTTAAAGGAATCTCATTGGTCGCATATCCCAAAAAAGACACCGCAAGTACTGCGTTTGCATCCGACACTTGTATGGTAAAATTCCCATCGAAATCGGTCGTTGTTCCATTCTTCGTTCCCTTTTCCAGCACTGTGGCACCTGGCAAAGGAACGTTCTGTTCATCGGACACCGTACCGCTAACCTTGGTCTGCGCCCATGACGTTGCTGAAATGCCCATCATAATGGCAAACATCAAAAATTTCAGTTTCTTCATATTTTTATGGTTTAAATTAGTTTTGTCATAACCAAATTAACACTTAATTAACGATATCGGAATTATTAGACTCTAAATTGCAATGCAAAGGTTTGCATATCGGGGGTTGGGCAGAAATTTCTTACAGTAAGGTGTCCCTAATCCAAATACAATTTACCTGATTGAAGGACAGACCGATTTTAAAACGAGACTCCAAAAATAAATTAAGATCAGAATCCCTTATTTTTAATAAAAACCATGCTCCTTACATCCCAAAAAAAAAAAGAACACAAGGGCCCATTGCCAAAGACCTACAATTACACTACCGATTAATTAACACTTGGTTGTTCAGGGCAAAACTATATAAATACAGTTACGAAAATGAGCCGATTTTATGATTTTACCTTAGCTTGACGTTTTAATAACAATGGCCTGGATTTGCTGCACGAACTCTTTATTGAATAACATATAGAGGTATAGGAAAGCATTGGATTTGCATAATAATCACTGCTGAAATCTATACTTTTTACCACTATATAGTTCATTCTACAGTATTTACAGTAACGATTTCTTAAGCATCAGCTTGGGAGTAATTCTTAGGCAGCAAACTGTATTCGCTTTATTGGTACGTTTGCGGGAAGCTAAAAAAACACCTGTAACAATCAGTGAATTATCGCATCTTTAAAATGAATGCCAGTACCAAAACAATGAGAACAATAATTATAGTAATCTTAGTTCTTTTTCAAGTATGCTTTGCAAAAGGACAGACATCGTTAAAAAAAATAAACCTGAAAAACGGAGAGTATAATGTAGGTTTTAAGCATTATGGAACAATCGATAGCACAAGACTTTATCAAATTGAAAATGACTTTAATAATCAACTCATATATAGGCCGATTCCAATTAGTATTTGGTATCCAACCATTAAAAAAAATAGCAATTCCAATCATCTAACAGTTTTGGAGTATTTGGAGGTTTTAAAAGAAGAGGAAGAATCGAAAAACCTGCCAAACGAATTACTGTTGGCTTGGTTTCCTGAATTAGGGGATACTCCTCAAAATAGAGTCCATTTGTCCGAAACCGTAAATGCTTTGTGGAATGCCCATTTTTTAGAAGGAAAATTTCCGGTCGTAGTTTATGCACCAAGCTATCAAGCCTCGTCAATTGAAAATTTTGCATTATTCGAATATTTGGCAAGTAATGGCTACGTAGTGATATCCAGCCCTTCAAGAGGAACAGAAACAAGATGGTTGGAAGGAGGAACGGCAAAAGATATGGAAACACAATCTAGAGATATAGAATTTCTTTTAAAAGAAATTCATAAATACGAATTTATAGACTTCGATAGAATAGCACTTATGGGTTATAGTTTTGGCGGACTATCCAATGTTTTAACGGTTATGAAGAATAAAAAAATAAGTGCATTGGTGAGCTTGGATGGAACTGAAAGATATAATTACCCTCTACTAAATAAATCACCTTACTTTAACTTAGATAGATTTAATATTCCCTATATTCATTTTGCTCAAAAAGATATTCCAGAAGAGGTTCTTAGCAGTGATAATATACCTGCCGAATTAAATTATAAATTCCAGCTGTACGATTCCATACACTTTGGCAATGTCTACAGTTATAAATTCCACGACTTAACACATTCCCATTTTGGCACTATTGGTGTTTTATTTTCATACAGAGATAAAAGACAGGATAAAAGTGATGATAAAATTATGGCCTCCTACAAACTTCTATCACAACACACCCTGCAATTTTTAAACGCTATTTTGAAAAATGAGGAGAGCGCAAAGGAATTCATTGAAAATAGCCCCGATAAAAATGGTATTTCGAAAACCCTGGTTTCGAAAAAAATGAAAAAATCACTTACAAAAGAGTTTGATCATAATGATTTCAAGGAATTGGCACTCAATCAGGGGCATCGGGATTTGATCCCTTTATATGAAAAAACAGTAGCGAAACATCCATCACTTAAACTTGAAGAAGGTATGCTGAACAAGCTCGGTATTCAATTATCATTTAACGCCGGAAAGATGGAGCAAGGTATAAAAGTATTTTTATTAGCTGTACATATCTATCCAAAATCGGCGAACTTATACGATAGTTTGGCCCTAGCTTATCTTTATAATCAAGATGATAAAAATGCCATTGCCAACTTCAAGAAATCATTGGAGTTAAATCCCGAAAATCAACATGCAATTGATAAACTTAAACAATTGACGGAATAATGCCAGCCACTAACAACACCTAGATGAAATGTAGATTTCAGGGCCAAATTCCATGGTCTGGCCATATTTATCAAGTCGCTAAACCAAAAATCACCCATTAGGGAAATATTCAATTTTAACTTTGGACAAAAAAAGAAAAATCAAAAAGCACCCGTACCTAAAAGGCACCTATGGGCGGGCAATAAGCTTTAGGTTTATGCTCAGAGGGAAACTGGTAACACTAACTTAACCATAGTGTATAGCCCATATTACTATGAAGGGGCCAATTTTCGTGCAATTAAAGCAACCATTCCCTTTGGGCTGTCATTGAAGATAAGTCTTTAAAAATCGAAAGTATAGAGTACCCCAAGGGTAAGGGTAGACCAAGTAGCACCGTCCAATTCGATACCGGTATAGGAAAAATTAACTTCCGTTTGGGCCCCCATTAAATAACCTATAGTTGGCCTATAGTACAAACCACCATCATTCCCCTCGTTAATTCCGATAGCCTGACCAACGTCGCCCCCAATAGAGAACGAATTGGATGTCCAAAATCTAACGGAAGCTGCCAGTGGCATAAATTGAATATTGGGCAGATCCTCTGCAAACAGGTCCCTATCGTATTTTTCAGGAAATCCATTTACAAACCCCACCATTAGCCCTAGATCTATAATTTCACTTAATCCCCATCTATATCCAAGGTCCACTCCCGCGACAAGACTAAGTTCTTCCTGGAATTCATTTAAAGGCAGACCGCCATGGATTCCCAGTTTCATGCCTTTTTGGGCAAACAAGCCCAATCCTAGGAGAGCAAAAACAAAGGTTATAAGCACTTTTTTCATAATTGTTGGTTTTTATTGGTTGGTATAAATCTAGAATCTTCCCTAGATCAGACCTCATTTTTGTTGTAAAAGCTGCAAAAATGGTTGTGGAAAAACCTATTTGTAATCAACCTCAAATAAATTTGCCCCCATTTAGAACCATCAATCGGCTTATAAAAGTCACAAAAACCGGGATGCAATAACCAAATTAGCAAATGTGATATTTTCAAAATATCTTTAAGGGATTAATTATTCGTCCAATTAGTTTGGCAATAAACCAAGTGATCCCTTTCATGAAAGTAATAACCACTATATTATATCTTTTTGTTGTTGCCTCTTTATATGGGCAGAACAGTAATTTCCATATTGCAGAGGGAGTTATAACTTCCCTGGATTTGTTTAACTCCTCCAATGACCCCAAGGTCTCCTGCTACCGAATTCCCGCGTTGGCCACCGCTCCCAACGGCGACCTGATTGTAGCTATTGATGAACGGGTACCTTCTTGTGCCGATTTGAAAGGGAACAAGGATATCAACATTGTAATTCGAAGAAGCAAAGACAATGGCAAAACCTGGTCGGATATCGAAAAAATAGTGGATTTCCCACTAGGAAAATCAGCCTCCGACCCCTCTATGATCGTGGACAATATTACCAAGGAAATATTTATGTTTTATAACTTTATGGATTTGGACAATGAGGAGGACGTATATTACCTACATGTTATAAAAAGTAAGGACAACGGAAAGACGTGGAGCATGCCGGAAGATATTACCCCACAAATTGCGAAACAGGAATGGCACAACGATTTTAAGTTTATCACTTCAGGTCGTGGCATACAGACCCGATCGGGTGTACTACTCCACTGCATGGTAAACCTAAATAGCGGGTTACGTGTTTTTGGCAGCAATGACCATGGTAAAACTTGGTTTTTTAGAGATTCCCCGCTTTTCCCTGCAGATGAATCAAAAATCGTGGAACTTGCCGATGGCAGCTGGATGGTAAATTCAAGGTCCAATAACACTGGTATTCGTCATATCCACATGTCCCAGGACCAAGGCTACTCCTGGACAACAAGGGAGGAACCTCTTTTGATCGACCCTGGGTGTAACGCCAGTATTATTCGTTTTACTGACAAGGCAGATGGTTTTAACAAAAATAGATTGTTGTTCTCCAATGCCAAAAGTGATAAAGATCGTGTTAACATGACTGTTAGAATAAGTTATGACGAGGGCAAAACCTGGTCCGAAGGAAAAACAATTTATGAGGGCGATTCAGCTTATTCATCAATGACCATATTGGACAATGGTGATATTGGTCTGTTTTTTGAAAAGGACGACCATACCGAAAATGCCTTTGTAAGCTTTTCATTGAAATGGTTGACCGATGGAAAAGATGCATACAAAAAACCTAATAAATAACATTTAATACCACATTTATGTCAGTAATAAAAGATTTGGCAGATAGGCATAGTCCTGTCTCGGATATGTTTCAACAGCCCAAAACAGTTGAGGAATGGGAACAATACAAATTATCAGATGAACAGCTGGCCCACTTTCACGAATTTGGCTATGTTTCCGGCATAAAACTTTTGGAGGAATGGCAGGTAGATTTGTTAAACCAGGAATTGGCAGAAATAATGGACCCAAATCATACTGCACATGATTTATTTTATGAATTTCACAGTAATGAATCCCAAGACCCAAATTCTGTCTTGTTCCATTCCCTGGGACATTGGCGTATAACTCCAGGGTTTCACGATGTATTGTGGAATCCAGCTTTTACAATGGCCGCACATCAATTATTGGAAAATAAATCCGTTAGGTTTTGGCACGACCAATTATTCTGCAAACCGGCACTCCACGGTGGCGTAGTGGCCTGGCATCAGGACTACTCCTATTGGACAAGAACCATAGCCATGCAACATCTTACCTGCTGGACGGGCCTGGATGATGCCACCACAGAAAACGGCTGCCTGCATTACATCTCCAAAAGCCATAAATGGGGCCTTCTGGATGCGCCGTCATTGGCCGGTGATATGGACGGACTAATGAAATATCTTAGCCCGGAACAAAAAGAGCAATTTAAGCCAACCCCTATCGAATTAAAAAAGGGGCATGCCACCTTTCATCACCCCTTAATGGTACATGGCTCCTATGAAAACAAGTCGGAAAGAAGCAGACGGGCATTTGTACTTAATGTATTTGCCGATGGTACGGTTAGCAATACGGACGATGAACTTTTGGCAGGAGTTCCCAGAGTACCCAAAGGCAATAAAATGGAAGGTAAATTCTTTCCAAAACTATATTCCGGAAAATAACGCTATATGTTCAATGATAAAATGCCCATCAAACCTTTAGCAATCAAATTATGAAGTCTAGCCCACGACCCTACGTTTTGGCAGAAACAAATTGGAAAAATGTAAAGACACAGGAGTACACCGTGGCCGTACTGCCATGGGGTGCTACTGAGGCCCACAATTACCACTTGCCATATGCCACGGATAACATTTTGGCAGAAAACGCTGCCATTACTTCGGCAGAAAAAGCTTGGTCACTAGGTGCCAAGACTATTGTTCTACCCACTATTCCTTTTGGTGTAAATACGGGTCAAATGGATGTTGATCTGTGTATAAACATGAATCCCAGTACTCAAATGGCCGTGTTAAAAGATTTGGTTCAAGTCCTGGAGGCCAATAATATTCGCAAATTGGTCATTGTAAACGGACACGGAGGTAATAATTTCAAGCAAATTATTAGAGAACTGAGCTTAAGATACCCCACTGTCTTTGTTTGCTCCCTAAATTGGTGGCAGGCTGCCAAGGCGGGCGACTATTTTGATGAGCCTGGTGATCATGCCGGGGAATTGGAAACAGCCGTTGCAATGCACCTAACCCCAAATTTGGTCTTGCCTTTGGACCAAGCTGGTGATGGAGATGCCAAAACTTTCAAAATAAAAGGTTTAAAGGAAGGATGGGTATCTGCGCAGCGAAAATGGACCACAGTAACCAAAGATACTGGTGTGGGAAATCCAAAAATGGCCACATCTAAAAATGGAAAGCAATTTTTTATGGCGGTCACCGATGCTATTTCTGAATTCTTTTATGAATTACACCATACGGACGTAAATGATATGTATGAATAATGAAAAATTAATTTTAAAACAGTAATACTTTATTCCAAAGAACACAGCCATTAAGGGACCATCCTATTTAGTAACATGTTACAATGTATCCACAATGGGAAAGTCCTCCTTTTTTAATTTCCACCGCCTATGGCTCCACAACCACAACTCGGGAGCACTGATAATGGCCTGCTCCAATTGTTGGGCATATTTTTCCAATATCTCAAAATTGTTCCTAATCTGTGGGTGATCCTCGATGATCCTGAATTCCAATTCGTAATATCCCCTTTTCAATTTTTTGAAGAATGGGAATAGGACGACCTGATCTGTTTTCTTGGCAATCTTATCGGCACCAACAAAAAAGGCAGTTTCCTGATTTAGAAAATTATACCAATATTTGGAACTCTTTTTAGTTGGACTTTGATCGCCGATCATACAATTTAAGGTAAGTACTTTCTTCTGATGATTATCTATAATCGTCCTAAATCCCTTGTCCGATTCCACACAATTTACCCCAAACCTTTCCCGCATATTTTTGAACAGTTCTTCAAAATATTTGTTTTTAATCGGTTTGTAAAATGTATTGGAACTATAGGGAAATATCAAGGGCAGGAACACCAACCATTCCCAATTGCCCTGGTGACCTGTGTACATTAGAATACTTCGGTCCTCATTCACATATTGCTGGATGAGTTCCGGATTCTTAATGAGCAACCGTTTGTTTATGGTCTTCTCCCCTATCGTCAACCTTTTAAAGGATTCCAAAACAATATCACAGAAATGCCTGTAAAAATCTTTGGCTATCCGTTTTATTTCATCATCACTTTTAGTGGGAAAGGAATTCCTTAAATTACTGAACACCACCTTTTTTCGGTAACCCACTAAATGGTACACCACAAAATACATAAAGTCCGAGACCATATATAAAGCCCACATCGGAAGTAGGGAAATGGCATAAAATGGAAGAAATTTAATTCTTGAGAGGTATTTCATCCTGTTTTTGATTTAAGTATTCCAAAAAACAACATGTAATTATAAAATACTTTGGTTAGTGCATTAAAATGAGTGAAAACTAAATTTCTGTCCTCCCACAGAAGCATCGGCCATAAGACCCGCCTTGGGCAACACGAACACTGCCACTCCTTCCTTGTATTTAGCGTTAAGGCCAATACCCGATTTTAGGGCTACTGCCGATACCTCGGCGGCAAAACTAAAATTTCCCTGTTTAAATTCGTTTAAAGCATTATTGTCCTCAAAAAAAATAACTTCAATAATCGCTTGCCCACCAGCTTGTAAACCAACATTCAATTTTTTGAGTCCGGCCATCCCCACAACCTCACCGCCCTCATAAACGGCTCCGTTGCCGGAGGCTGCCCCAACAACAAACCCTCCTTTACCGACATTTGGAAAGATTACATATCCTGCAGAGTTGTCAAAAAAGGTCTGAAGACCGGATTGTGCCTTTAACAAGGTTTTTTTAGCCTTGGAAGCATCACTTATAATTTGTTTCTCCTTTCTTGTCTGCGATGTTACTGAAACCGAGACCATCAGGGCCAATAGTACAGGAATTAATTTCAATATCTTCATTTTATTGGATTCGATAAACATTTGTACGTCAAAATTAAAAATAGTTACACATTCAGGTTAAATCCAAAACGGTAAGAATTTGTTAATACTGCCTTATATTATCTTAAATAATTGATTTTAAATTACTTAACAACAAATCGAAATTCACTTAGGAGCATAAAAGTGCTGGATATTTTATTCATTTCCTCAGTACCACTAACAAACTGACAGTCATAACCCTGCCATGACATGGCCAATAGGGAGGCTAATGGACAAGTATGAAAAAAAGTTAAGAACAATAGCTGAAAATGACCAATATCATTTAGCTACGCATCTCAATTTCCTAATTTTAGGGTTCAATTATAAATATTGGCAACTACCGACCATTTTTCATTATTTGCCCCATTTTGGTCTTTCCAAAAGGCCTAAAGAAATTGGGGGAATAGAATTTTGAGCATCAAACAATTAATATAAAATACAAAACTATGAGCGCTGCAATTAATAAAAACAAAATGATCGAATGGCTGGATCCCAATGAAATGCACGAGGCTAGTCTAAAATGGATGTCGGAATTAAAATTTATCAGGGACGAACAACTGTTCCTAAATGATTTGGTAAAATCCTATACTTCGCAGTTGACAGATTCGGCCGTTTTCAAGGAAAGTAAAGAAATCATTGGTGCCATCACCAGTGCCGAAAAAGAGGTAATCGCACTCATGAAAAAAGTCCAAGCCCATGAAAACCAATTGGAAATTATGTTGGATCAAATAGATCAGTTAAAAATGGAACAGGCATATACGGAAACTCATTGGGAATTGAATTCCGAAATGGCTAAATACTCTAACCAATACAGGGAACTTAAGTCGCGCCTTTTTAAACTGGTGACCAAAGTCATGAAAAAGGATAAAGGAAATAGGTTGCTGAACTAAATAGGGACCAAATAAAACACCCATTATTTTTTTAATCCTTTTGTGGGACCCTTATAGCAAGTGTCAATTTCATACTTGACATAATTTCTTTCCCTACCTCTGCCCAAACATTGTTAAAACACCTCTTACCTGAGTTTTAACAATGTTTGGGAATGTTTTTCAATTTATTTAAGAAGTTTTGGAGCAACCTTTGTACATATAAAATATCTAAGTAAAAAAATCGTTAATAGTTGATCTACTTGTTAGACAATCTGAAATCATTATATGTTATGGAAATAGTAGCTCCTATTGTAAAGCTCATAGACAATAACCCCTTCATCTCTATTGTGTTTTGTCTGCTTATAGCCTTAGCACTAATTACCTATAAAATAACGTGAGTTCGATATAAGGACTATCCAATTCTTTGAAGGTTGTCTATATTGATGTTTGGTTTTGTTGGGTAAAAGGCATATGCAATGAGTCCGGAAACCATATTTGTGATGAAGTTTCCAAAGCTTCTGTGCCTGGTGTGCTCGATTTGGCACTGGTTTTTCAGGATATCGTTGACGCTCTCCACAACGGCCCTTTTTCTGAGCAGTATTTTGTCATATAGGTGCATCAGGGTATTCTTCATGTTCTTTTTTATTTTGGTCACCAGATGGATCCCGTCCACAAATAGTTCTTCGAACAGATCCTTTCCGATATACCCCCTATCGGCGAATATCTTCCCGAACACCTTGTTGTGGAAAGTCTTGTCCTTGAGGGGCTGGCGGTCGTCCACATTGCCCTTGGTAATGAGAAAATCGATGATCTGCCCCCTTTCGTTGATAATGATATGGAGCTTGAATCCAAAGAACCACCCCATGCTGCCCCTGCCCTTTTCCGCTATTCCCTTGAATACCCTGTTCTGTTTTTCCCTTTTGCTATGGCATACCTTTATCAAGGTGGAATCCATAAAGGATATTCCCGAACATTGGCCCAAACAGCACATTTGAAGGAACAGTACCATAGGGACCACGGCCTTTTGCTGCAGCTCCACAAAACGGTTGTACGATACAGTGTCGGGAAAATCCTCCCGCATATGCTTACAGACATGGTCGAGATAAAAGTGCTTGAGGCAACGGTATCCCTTTTGGTGGAACAGTACCATAATGGTGATCACTTCGCTCTGGGACATTTTAGGGGCCCTGTTGCGTCTTTTTATTCCTGAGCCATCATCGATCCCGTTCCTGTCAAGAACTTGGTCCAATTCTATGCAAAAATCGTCGATAAGACAAAAAATTTCCGTAATTTTATCGGTAGAAATCATAAGCAGATAATTGGTTAAATATTTGAATGTCAATAACTTAAATATACCAATTTTCTGCTTTTCCTGCAATATAAAACACCCATTTCTTAAGTCGAACTCACGTTAAATTATAGAGCTCCTCATAGGATTGATCATTCACGTATCGGAAGTATTTCCAATCTTTGGTCCGTACCCCTTCACTGGGGGGAATGTTTTGAAACTCCCATAGATGTTCTATCAAAATAGTATCCCTCTCAAAATCTGTTTTGGGATTTCTAATGATGGGCATGAGACTTTTGCCCTGCCATCCCTCGGGTTGTTCCAATCCTGCCAAATCTAGAATGGTGGATGGTACATCAATGTTCAAGGCCAGGGCATCGTTGTCTTTTTGTTTTTTTATACGAGGGTCGAACACAATTAGGGGCACCCGTATGGAATTATCATATAGCAGCCATTTACCGGCAAGCTGACGTTCTCCCAGGAAATAACCATTATCGCCCATTAAAATGATTACGGTGTTTTTGTCCAGCCCTTTCTTCCTTAGCTCCTCCCTGATCTTGGCAATCTCACGGTCTATACCCGAAATCATCCTGTAATAGCCTTTTACGCTATGTTGGTATTTTTCGGGAGTATCGTAACGCCATGTCCACCGTAAGCGGTTAAACCCGTCCTGTACAAATTTTGGTTGCGCTTCAAAGTATTTGTTTTCGCCTAGGTCTGGTCCGGGCATATCCATGTTCCGAAGCAATCCATCGGACTCCTGTTGCCAAAAGTATTGGTCCTTGGCAGCGTCATGGGCATGGGGGGCACTGAAACTCAAGGAGAGACAAAATGGGGTGTCGGTATCGGCGTCCGCGATAAAATCTATTGCCTGTTGACCGGTATATCTTGTAAGGTGCACTGTGTCTTTGCCCAAAGTTTTGTAGTAATACCCACGCCTGTCCTTATACTTGTTGTTGCGGTCATAGGACTCATAAGTATCAAACTGCTTGTCAAGATCGTTATACCGTACACCGTACTTGCCATAAAAGCCCGTATTGTAACCATTTTGTTTCAGGATGGTAGGGTAGGAGTCGGCCATATAGGACTCACGGATGTTTCCTGTCTGAAAATTGAAGTTATGGGTACGTTCATATAGGCCGGTAAGTATACTGGCCCTACTGGCTGCACAGATAGGGGTGGTTACAATGGCATTTTTAAAATAAGTGCCTTCTTGGGCCAATTTATCCATTTCCGGAGTGGAAATAAGTTTGTTTCCGGCATAACCCAGGGCATCAAAACGTTGGTCATCCGTTAAAATAAAGATGATGTTCGGTTTTTCAGCTTGCTGTGCTTGTGTTGTTTTTTGTGCTGATAATGGAAGAGCGCAAACTGAGAGAAGTATTGCAACAATTATTTTTGTTTTCATCAATCCCTGATTTTTGTTACTAAATGATAGCAATAAAGTGCCTATTGTTATTGGATCCACCAATTGTGATTTTACCGTTCCTTCATCTAAAGTGAAAGTAGTTTCCAATGGATAGGAAGTGGTACTCCAGTTTAAAGGTACAAAGTAAAATTGCTTTTGAAACGGACCTTATCAAACATAAGCTTTATATGCCCATAACCTATCCTGTGCTGTCCTGTCCGTAATGAAAATATTTTTTGGTTGGAGGGTGGAGTGGGGCAGAGGAGGTCTTTTGGATGATAAAAAAAAGGGAAGAAAATTTTAATTTTCTTCCCTTTTCAATTGTTTCATTTTCAAGTTTATAAAAGGATCCAACAATGGTTGGTAAGACCGCGATCTTCTTGAAAAGAAGAAAACTCAAATACTATAAATTCTTCAATCTTATATTTCTATATTCCACCTTCATTGGTGGTCCTACATGCACCTGTACTCCCAAATACCCTGCAGATTTCCTGTTGACTGTATCATCATCGATTACCTCGCTCATTAGAATGCCATTGATGAAATGCTGTAGTTTGTTTCCCTTAATGATTAGGTGGGCTTCGTTCCAGTCTTCACTCTTGATTTTTGTTTTTAGTTCGTCGGAATCGCCTAGGGATTCAATAACCTCACGGCTCTGCCAAGAATTATTTGCCACATTGGCACGTAAAGACCCGGGAGCATCGGGGTTTTCTTGTGAAGTGATAATAGCCTTTTCACCACGATAGGCCAAGGTGGCGCGTTTTTTTTCTTCATAGTTCTGCCCGGTATATCTGATCTTCCCATCTATATCGGCCTGGTAGCCCCGTAAGGCATAGGGAATAGTGTCTATTTTTTCACTGCGATAATTGATACCGCTGTTTCCCGCTTCGGCGATACGGAACTCCAATTTTAATTCAAAATCACTGGGCTGACCGTCTTTCCAAATAATAAAGGTATTGTTCTTAAGCAAGGTGGTGGGGGTTACCTCTCCCACAAGATTGCCGTTCTCTACCTTCCAATAGTTGGGGTCCCCTTCCCAGTTATCCAGTGTCTTGCCATCAAAAATCTGTACAAATCCATCTTGATCCGTTGTGGCCACAGCCACCTCCTCTTGCGATTTGTTTTCTTTTTTCTCCTTACAGGACTGTAAGCCAACAATTGCAAACAGCACTAATATATGTGGCTTAAATATTCTTTTCAAATTCATGTTTTATTGTTTTATTGGTTTGTTGTAATAAATGTATAGGCCATCCTTTCCGGCCACGATAATATCTTTCATTCCGTTATTGTCCACATCGGAAACGCTAAAGTAGACTCCGGTTCCCTTTCCTTTACCATAGGTTCCATAATCAATCAGTTGTTTACTAAAAGTCTCCCCGTTCCACTTGAAATAGTACAGTCCAAGATCATCGTTGGAGCCAGGGTCATGTCCGTTATGGGCACGGTATCGCTTACCGGTTACTAGTTCATTTTCCCCATCTTGGTCAATATCTGCCCATTCCATACTGTGGTACTGCGAATTATAAGGGTCAATGGCATGCTTTATCCATTGGGTTTTTTGTTTCTTGGTCGCGGGTATTTGTTCGTACCAAAATAGGCCGTAATCATGTCCTTGGCCAACAATAAGGTCCGAAAGGCCATCCTTGTTCACGTCGGTAACTATGATAGGAACACTTGCCTCCACAAATTCAAATTCATGATGCATTTTCCATTCCCCTGCAAAGGTATCCTCGGGTGCTTCCAACCAACCCTTTGCTACTATAATATCGGTGCGTCCGTCGCCGTTTATATCACCAAAACCAAGGCCATGTCCATGTGCACCAAAAATGGGGTGTTTGCTGAATCTTCCTATACCTTTTTTGTTGCCATCCAATTGCAATCTATAAATAACCAAGGAGTCATTGGGAGTATTGGGAATGATTTCCGTGATACCGTCACCATCCAAATCCCAGGAACGGCTACTTTCAATATTACCCGCTTCGCCTATTAAGTGTTCCTGCCAAGCACCCCTACCACCAGGGTTTTGTTTCCAAATCAATTGTTTCCCAAACCAGCCGCCGGTGATGAAGTCCGTAAGGCCATCCCCATTCACATCCAATGGAATAGTGGAAAAATCATCATAATATTCCCCATATCTTTTTGCCGAACCCAAATAATGTTTTGTTCTAAAATCGGGTCCCTTATACCAATAGCCACCTGAAACAATATCGACAAGGTTGTCGTTGTCCACGTCGAACACGCCTACCGTTTCGTAACTTTCTGAAGCAATTTGCTGCTTGATAAATTTTAAGGGTTTTACCTGTGCCATTAGGAAAGCACCCATAAGAAAAAAGACGGCGTTTATGAAAAACGCTGCACCGTTTGTGCTAACCGGAGTTAACATAAACGGTGCAGGTCTTTTTAACCTGAATTGGCCAGTTCCTTTAATTGATCGGGCCATACTTAATTGTTGGCTTCCTTATCCGCATATATGGGATTTTCTGGATTTCCACCAGCAACCAAATAGGCCAATAGGTCCTTAACTTCTTCTTCATTAAGTCTATTGATGGTTCCTGGAGGCATCCAGGAAATGGTAGACAACTTGGTGTCTACCACTTGGTCTTTAGGAATCTCACGGGTTTGATCGGGTGCATAAGGATTTTGCGAGACGATATAATTTTGCTCGGTCTCGTTCATCAATCGTCCAGCAATCGATTTTCCATCCTTCAAGGTGTACACCGTGGTGTTGTATTGGTCCGAAATTACATCGTTCGGTTCAATAATGGCTTTGAGTATGTCCTGAGGTGAAAAACGGGTCCCCAATTGTGTTAGGTCCGGCCCAATATTCTCTCCTTCTCCCTGCATGGAATGACATGTGATGCAGGTGGTAGCTGCAAACATGCTTTTGCCGTACTCGTAATCCCTTCCCTTTAGGCCATCGGCCAATAAGGGTTCTATATCCTCTACTTTCCAATTGTGGCGTGGACCTTTGGGCTGTACGGTTGTAACGGCCAAATCGTTGCCTGAGCTGGATAATAGCTCGGCCCCGGACATTTTATCGTAAAATTCAAACTGGTCCTTAGGTACATGGGTCAGGGCTTTTTTCCTGGCCTTGTCTATAAAACCAATATAGCTTCTACCTGCCTTAAAAGAAAAGGCTTTGTTGAACCATTTGAAATATTTTTCACGAAGTTCTGGAGTCCATCCCTTGTCCACATCCTCGAGTACCAACCCGTAATAGGTGTGTTGGGCAGGAGGCATATTTTTCAGCGTAAGGGCTATATCCATTCCATATTGCGGATTTCTCAAGATCAGATCGGAAGCCTCTGTGGCCGTATTGGCCATGACATCCAAATTTTCCTCTGTTTTGGATTCCAATAACGCCAATGTTTTGCTTGCCACGGTTGGATCGTCCAAGTATGCCAGTGTTTTACTGAGCATTTGGTTCAATACATCCGTTGTTGCCGGATAATGTGGCGAAAGATACTTGATCACCTTGTTCTTCACGGATGATCCCGGAACCCCAAAACGGGATAAAGTTAGTTCAAAGGCACGTAACTGGGCCACCTGTTGTTGAGAGCTTAGCTTGGAGTAATCTACCCCTAAAAGGGCATTGAGCATCTGGTCTTGCTGCGATTTGTTACCGTGTCTGGCCAAGGCGATAATACCTTGCGCCAAGGCAACAGGATCCTTTTCCGAAAGGGCCTTGGCCTGCCATTCCTTAACGGGTTGGTGCTCTACGGCAATACGGGCCGCATATTGTATAAACCGGTCCGCATTGTTTAAATAGGGCCATGCAAAGTCCACCGCGCCACTCTTTGGGCCTGTATGGTATTCTTCCAACTGTCGTCTTATCTTGTTTCCTTCGGTGAGTTCGGATGCCTTGTTGGCAGCTGCTACGTCCTCATTACCGGTATAGTGTACCCTGTAAAGGTCAGAATCCAATCTACGTCCTCCGGTCATGAAATACATGGCACCATCCGGACCTATAACGCCATCGGTCAATGGCAGCGGGATTCCGGATAAAAACTCTTCCCTTTCTCCATCATAGGAAGACCCATTGGCCTTAAGATGAATGGCATAGATAATGCCAAAACTCCAGTCGAAGGCATAAATACTCTTCTGATATTTTTCCGGGAATTTAGCTCCCCTTCCGTAGACCACATTGGTAGGAGATCCCTGCCCAATATTTACAATGGCCGGAAGGTTGTCCGGATATGCCGGGGACCATTTTCCATTCCCCGTTCTCCAACCAAATTCGCTACCGCTGGTAACATGGCAGATACGGGTGGGGCGGTACCAGGGCATGCCCAAATCCCATTCCATATCGGAATCGTAGACAAACATATCCCCTTCATCGTTAAAGTCCAGGTCAAATGGATTCCTGAAACCGGCACTGATCAATTCCCACTGCTTACCTTCCGGGTCAATTTTTGCTATCCAACCCCCTGGGGCACCACGGTCATTGGCATGGCCTCGGGGATCCTTGATCTGGGGAAAGAGATTGTCGTCTTGCCAAACATTGGGCAGGCGATAGTTGTCCATTTCCGGAAGATCGGTATGGTTCCCAGCAATTACGTAAAGGGATTCCCCATCAGGGCTCAGTACTATACTATGAGGACCATGTTCTCCCGCACCGTTCAATGCCTTTAACTGTGTAATCTTGTCATATTGGTCATCGTTGTCCGTATCCTGCAAACGATATAGCCCACTGCTCTTTTCAAATTCGTCATCACCACGATGGTTCACCATGACATATAGACTGTTAAAAGCATAGAGCAATCCTTGGGCATAACCCATTTGGATTATCGAATCGGCCACGGCCTCCCCGGTTTGTATTTTAAGTTTTTCAATCTTCGGTGTTAGTACATCCGATCCAATGGCGGGGAGCTCCAGGCGATATAAGGCACCGTATTGATCGGCAGTGATCAGTCGGTCTTTATTGTCAAAGGCCATGGCCACCCAAGAGCCCTGGTCGTTATCGGCGGGACTGTACAGGTGTTCCGCCTCAAAGCCAGGTTGTAATTTAAGTTTGGCCAATTTTGGGTCGAGCTCTTGGCCACCTGCAGTCTCCATTTTCTTGGTATTTTCACAGGAAACGGTCAAAAGCATTGAAAAAATAAGTGCGGCAAATAGTTTGGTCATTATTGTTGGATTTTAATTTTGTGCCTAATATAATTAGAAATTAGGATTTAACGACGATTCTGAGGCAGGAAGTGCATACCGTTCGGAAATATTTGTGAAGACATTTCCTCTTGGTGCTACCCCTGCAGGATAATAATAATCAACCGGATTGGCCTTTATTTTATTTCCATGGGCGGTTATCACGTCTATGGCGCGACCTGTTCTTACCAAATCGAACCACCTTTTGTTCTCGAAAGCAAGTTCTACCCTGCGCTCATTAAAGATGGCTTCTCCCAAGTCCCCGGAGTAATCCCCTAATCCAGCACGATCACGTACCATTTTTAAATAGGTGTCCGCGCCGGCCTTATTTTGTTCCTCAAGCGATTCGGCCAATAATAGCAATACTTCCGAATAGCGATACACTGGCCAGTTCATACCGTGGTTTCCATTTAAGGCGTGTGGCTCCACATACTTTTTAATGATTGGATAAACACCATTTTCCCAAAAACTTTCGCTGGCGGTAATGTACATGATGGAGGCATCCTTTCTGAAATCCCCATCCTCATAGGCTTCAATGATATCCGGCGTGGGTATATTGTTGCCTTCCCCGTTAAGTGGTTGGGGATTGGAGGTTCCAGTTACCAAACCAACTTCGGCGGCAGTAAGTGGCCTTGGAAGAAAGTTGTATAAAAAACTACCATTCAGTCCGTCCGCACCTTCCCGATATTGGATTTCAAAGACCGACTCCATGTTGTTCTTGTTGTCGCTATTCCCGGAAAAGGCATCTTCATAATTGGGCATAAGCATATATTCTTCACTGTCTACCACTGCTTGTAGCACTGTTTCAGCCTCGCCCCATTGCTTGCGCACCACATAAACATTTCCTAAAAGTGTTTGAGCGGCACCGGAGGTTACCCTACCGGGCTGTTGCTCTGATTTAAGGGGGAGTAGGGGAATGGCCGCTTTGGCATCCTCAATAATCTGTCCATAAAGCTCATCTTCCGAAGCAAGTGGTAAAGCTGCCCCTTCACGGTCTACTACAGGCTCAAGATGCAAAGGTACCCTACCAAACAACTGTGCCAGGTCAAAATATGAATAGGCCCTCAAAAATAGTGCTTGCCCTTTTACGTTCGCTTTGGCGGCTGCATCAAATTCAGCATCATCTATGGTTGCCAAAATTTGGTTGGCCCGAGCTATAACTTCGTAATAACCAACATAAACATTGTTTACATGGTTGTTGGCAGTAATACCTCCATCGCTTGGTATGGAGTGGTCTGCAATATCCTCTTGGTTATCCGTAGCACCAAAGGCGGTGTTACGTGCAAAATAGGTATTGTCCGAGTGCATTTCGGCCAAATAGGGTTTGGAAGCATTGTTAATGCTACGCAGGGGTACATAGGTTCCATTGATGGCCTGTGTAAAATCCTCTTCCGTCTTAAAGAAAGTAGGTACACTTAACGAATCTTCTGGAAAAATCGTTAATTCCTCGTCACAACTGCTTGCTAGAAAACCTAGCAATACTGCGGTAAAATAGAATATTTTTTTCATTTTTTCATTTTTAAAATTTGTCGAAAGTGAAATATTTTTAGACGTCATAGTTTTCGATTTAGAAGTTTAAATTTAAACCTAAACTAAATATACGTGGAACCGGATATCCTGAAATATCTACCCCTGAGGCAAGGTTTCCACCATCTCCTTCTCCATTGTTCTGCACACTGATCTCAGGGTTGGGCCCACCCCAATACTTGGTAAATATATGCACGTTTTGGATGGAACCATATACGCGGGCAGATTTGAAATACTTGTCCATTTTCGGGATGGTATACCCTAAGGTAATATTTCGAATATTGAAGTAGGAGGCATCTGCCACAAAGCGGTCATTGATCCAATCCCTTTCTATACCGGTAACATTACCACCGCCTACAGTTGTTCCATAAAAGCCCCTACCGGGATTGTCAACGGATCTAAACCTGTATTTTACGTCTTTTAATAAATTGAATACCCCATCCAAGTTGGTTGTACTGTAGAGATGTCTAACCAACAGTTCATTGCCATAGGATCCAGTACCCACTACGGAAAAATCGAGGTTCCCGTAAGTGATGGTATTGGTAATACCGTAATTGAAATCAGGAAAGGGACTGCCCATAATGGCACGGTCGTCAAAATCCCCTCCATTTGTGATGATTCCATCACCATTAACATCCAATAATTTAATACTACCTACAGTGGAACGTCCAGGTACTTGGGGAGAGTTGTCTAAGTCTTGTTGGTTTAAATATACCCCATCGGATAAATGTCCGTAGAATTGACCAAAAGGTTTTCCTACCTGGGTAATATGCCATCCGCCCGGGCCATAGACCCTGTCAATTCCATCCGCCAAAGCTACTACCTCGTTTCTGTTGAACGATATATTGGCGTTGGTAGTCCATTGAAATTTACCGGTGGTATTAACGGTATTTATGCCAAATTCATGCCCCCAGAACTTTATCTCACCAATGTTATCACTGAAGTTGGTAAAACCAGATTCCCTTGGAACTTGCACATTGTATAGCAAATTGGTGGTGTTCTTGGTATAATAATCATATACGAGGGACACCCTGTCATTAAATAGGCTTAGATCCAATCCAATATCGAACTGTTTGGTGGTTTCCCACCCCAAATTGGAATTGGAGAGCGAGTTTACAGCCGACCCTGGTGCAAAATCATTGCTAAAAACCGCGTTCACAGTGTTGTCTATCAAGGCGTATTGGGTATAGTTACCTATATTGTTGTTCCCGGTAACACCATAACTTGCGCGCAGTTTAAGAAGTGAAATGGATTCCACATTTTCCAGAAAGGCCTCGTCCGAAGCAATCCAACCCGCAGAAACCGATGGAAAGGTACCCCATCTGTTATCGGATCCAAATCTGGAGGACCCATCACTACGGATAGAGCCTGTCAACAAATATTTTCCTTTGTAGTTATAGGTAAGCCTGGAAAGAAAGGAGACTAAACTCCATTCCTGTACCTGATCATACGTTCCATTTCTATTAATGTTTGCAGCTCCCTGGATATTGGGCAATCTATCATCTGCGAAATCACTGGCCTGGACCCTATTGCGGTCCAATCGATATTTCTGATAGGTAAAACCACCTAGGATGGAGAAAGTATGATCACCTACACTTTTGTTATAATTGACCGTGTTTTCGTTCAACCATGAAAAGGTTGTCTTTTTGTCCCAAACCGCCTCATTGTTGGTAGGAATAGGGCGATTGATGGCATAGGTGGCGTTGGTTGGACTGAAGTATTCATACTGCTCATTGTACAATTCAGCATTTAAACTGGATTTAATACTAAGCCCTTTTATAGGTTCGTATTCAATATAGGCATTGGACAAAAGATTGACCTCCTTGGTTCCGTCCTTAATCCTTTCGGCAGAATTGAGCCAGTTGGCATAGGAAAAGATGTTACCCGTATTTGCCGGAAAGCGATTGAATTCCGTTCTGGTCCCATCCTCATTGTAGATAGGCATAATGGGCCAGGTGTGCAAGGCGTTGAAAAGGAGTCCCGTTCCCCTGCTGCCATCTGTTCTTGGAATATTGTCCAAAATATAATTGGGGGCTATATTTACTCCAATCCGGACCTTATCCGATAGGCTGTAATCCAAATTTGCCCGTAATGAATATCGTTTGTAATCTGAACTTAGGACCACACCTTCCTGATCAAAGAAGCCTAGCACCACAGAGGTTCTCAATTTCTCCTTGTTGGAAGTGATGGTAAGGTTGTAATTGGTCATGGGGGCCGTTCTTAGCATTGCATCGTACCAATCATTGGTCTGGCCCTCATATTGTGAAGGGTTCTGGAAAATATCCGGCACTGGGCTGCCCTGATCTTCATAGTACTCTTTTTTAAATTGGGCGAATTCCACAGCATCCATCATTTCTATCCTTCCCCTATCGGGCACATTTTGCATACCTGTGGAAACATTGAAACTGATACTGGTTTCACCAGGTTTTCCATTTTTGGTAGTAATCAAGACAACACCATTGGCCGCCCTGGACCCATAAAGGGAAGTGGATGCGGCATCCTTTAAAATAGAGATGTCCTGGATTTCATCCGGATTAATATTGTTGATTCCACCAGAAATCGGGAATCCATCAACTACATACAGTGGATCGCTTCCTCCGGAAACCGATAGTTGCCCACGTATACGAACCGACATGCCCTGCCCGGGTTTACCTGTGCTCTGGTTAATCTGGACCCCAGGAATCCTACCCTGTATTTTTTGGGTAATTTGGGAGACTGGAATATCGGCCAGTTCATCTGCCTGTATGGTAGACACCGAGCCTGTTACCTGTCTTTTAATTTGAGTACCATAGCCCACAACAACTACTTCGTCTAGAGCAGCGGCATCCTCGGCCATGGTTACGTTCAATTGGCTTTTTCCGTTAATAGGAATTTCTTGGGCGGTAAAACCTATGTAAGTGAAGACCAAAGTGCTGTTCGCACTGGGGGCTACAATACTGTAGTTACCATCAAAATCTGTTACGGTCCCTGTGGTGGTACCCTTTACAACCACATTTACTCCAGGCAAGCCCTGTGAATCGTCTGCAGATACTACTGTACCGCTTACCGTTACATTTTGTGCCTGCATTCCGATGCCAAACAGCAGAGTTAATAGGAATAGGAATTTCCGGAAAATCCTGTAAATTCTTTTTTTCATAATCTCGTAGTTTTTAGGTTAGTTAATTGTTAAACCCTCGAAAATTTAACAAAAATTTTGAGGTACTATCAAATTTAAAGGAGCAGTTCAATTTAACTGTCCTGTACTATGCTGCTTTAAGATGATTAATTTTGTAGTCGGCAAATAATATATAAATGTAGGTATATTTTGTACAGAATACATGGTTTTTTCTGACAATGTAGGTGGTATTTATGGGATATGGACTGGTAGAACTGGTGTTGGTGTAGGGGGTTGAAAATCAGTTTCTTCAACTTTTGATCTTGTTACGAAACGGTTACTGTGGGATTGATCCGATCCATAATCCAATTAAAGTTGGTTTGGGAAGGGATCTTAAGGGTGGTATTTTAAGTTGCTGTGGACCCTAAATGGAATTTCTGTCTATAAAATTAAATGGGTTTTTAATCTTTCCCTTTTCCTTGTTCAAAATCATACGGGATGCAGTCTCGCCCATTGCCTTAAAATCTGTGGAAATAACGGTAATGCCGAGCAACTCCTTAAGCGGGGTGTCGTTATAGGAGATCACCCCTATTTCAAGGCCCAAAATAAACTCCTTATCACGGATCTGATTTACCAAACTTACCAGGTCGGTTTCTTCAATGGTAATAAATAGGTCGCCCTTTTTAAGGACTATGTCATCAAAAATTTCGTTTAGGACTTCGAAATCTATTTTGTGTTCCACGCAAAATTTACGAAAGCCTTGTAAAATTCTCCTGGGATAGGGGTAAACCGCATTTTCTGGATAGACCAGTATCATTTTTCCATATCGCGATATCTTGGCCAATCCCTCCTTTAAGGCATTATAGATATCATTCTCAAAATCTTGGTATATTTCAATGGTATCCCCTGGAATTTCAAGATTGTTATTGTCCATCAAAATAAGTTTATTCTTGGGGATCCTATTGATGGCCTTAATGGCCTCATCCGTATAATTTATGTGTTTTAGGTCATCCGTCTTAAAATGGGGCATGATGATGTAATAATCATAAGCGTTGATATTTTTCTCTATTAAACTCACAAAAAGGGAGTTGTCGCAATGGTAAATATGTAGGTCGGTATGGGAATTGCCCCCTATGGTATTTATAAACGAATTGTAAATACGCATTTTATAGGCGCTCAACTTATTGATGAGAAAAAGAATGCTGACTTTGGATATGAGTTTAGTCCTAGTGATGTAATATCCTTTTCCCCTAATGGAGGTAATTATCTTACGTTCCTTGAGTATTTGATAGGCTTTTTCAACAGTGTCCCGAGAAAGTATGAACTCTTCGCTCAAGCTATTGATGGAAGGGATTTTGTCGTCGATCTTTAGATTTCCATTGGAAATATTATTGATTATGGAATCTACAATCTGCCTATATTTAGGGATTCTAGAATTGTCATCGATCTTTATGTATTGAAACATATCCATAAAACAGCAAATTTACGGCTAAGATTAACACGTTTAAGGCAAATTTGGTAATTATTGCGCTATAAACTTAATATTATTGGCAAACTTTAGCTCATTTGGTGGGCACAATAATGAAAAACTAAAAAAAAATCACAGGATGCAGTACAGTACAGGATGCAAACAGGAGGACTCTGTAATACTTTAGCGAATATATAATTTATGAAGCTATTAAAAATGAATGATTCCGCAAAGAATTTTAAATATGTTAATTATCTCTGGGAAGAGAGCAAGGCAGAGGCGCTAGGTGATGATCAGGTAGAACTGTTTCTTTACAGGTCGAATATTTTAGGGGCCGATCTTCGAATTACCAATTATGGAGGGGGAAACACCAGTTGTAAGACCATTGAAAAGGATCCATTGACCAATGAAGAGGTAGAAGTAATGTGGATCAAGGGTTCCGGAGGGGATATAGGTACCTTGAACAAGGCAGGTATCGCCGGACTGTATACAGAACGATTGAGAAACCTGAAAAACGTTTATGGAGGGCTTGCGGATGAGGACCGGATGGTAGGGCTGTTTGAACATTGTATCTACGATCTGGAAAGTAAGGCTCCGTCCATAGATACCCCTTTGCACGGCCTACTTCCCTTTAAACATATAGATCATTTGCATCCCGATGCTTTAATAGCGGTAGCTGCGGCCAAGGATAGTGAAAAGGTCACCAAAGAGATCTGGGGAGATACCATGGGATGGGTGCCATGGCAAAGGCCAGGATTTGATCTAGGGCTGCAATTGGAAAAATGTTTGAACGACAATCCCGGTATTAGGGGAATTGTTTTGGGCAGTCATGGACTTTTCACCTGGGGGGATACCTCTTATGAATGTTATATGAACAGCTTGGAGGTCATAGAAACGGCCTCTGCGTATATTGCCAAGAAAATAGAAGAGAAGGGCAGCGTTTTTGGAGGACAGAAAGTTAAAAGTCTGCCGCAAAAGGAACGAGCCGAAAAGGCCTCTCAAATAATGCCGCTGCTCCGAGGACTTTGTTCTTCCGAAAATAGGATGATAGGACATTTTACGGACAGTGATGTGGTGTTGGAGTATATCAATAGCAAGGATTTGGCGCGTTTGGCCCCAATGGGCACTTCCTGTCCCGATCACTTTCTAAGAACAAAAATACAGCCCTTGGTATTGGGTCTGGATCCCGAGGAGAATCTGGACGATATTAAAGCTGTATTGAAAAAATTGGAACCGGCCTTTGAGGCCTACAGACAAGAGTATAAAGACTATTATGAAACCTGTAAAAGGGACAATAGTCCGGCAATGCGCGACCCCAACCCAGTGATTATCATCTACCCGGGTATCGGGATGTTCAGTTTTGCAAAGAACAAACAGACCACTAGGGTGGCCAGTGAGTTCTACATCAATGCAATTAACGTAATGAAGGGCGCTGAGGCCATAACGGAGTATACATCTTTGCCCAGACAGGAAGCCTTCGATATTGAATATTGGTTGCTGGAGGAGGCCAAATTACAGCGTATGCCGAAAGAACAGCCATTATCCAGAAAAGTAGCCTTGGTTACCGGAGCAGGTGGTGGTATAGGCAAGGCCATTGCCGATAAATTGGCAATGGAAGGTGCCAATGTGGTATTGACGGACATAGCCGAAGACCGATTGCAAGAGGCCGTAGGCACTTATAGACCGGATACGGCCAGTTATGCCGTTTGCGATGTTACCAAAAGTGAATCTATCCAGGAAGCATATAAGAAAGCATGTTTGGAGTTTGGAGGGGTGGACATAGTGGTACATAGCGCGGGACTTGCCATTTCCAAGCCTTTGGAGGAGACTACCGAAAAGGATTGGGACATTTTACAGAATGTTTTGGTGAAAGGGCAGTTTGAACTTGCCAAACAGGCCGTTGCCATATTGCGCAAACAAGGTTTGGGAGGAGATTTTATTAGTATTGCCAGCAAGAACGGTCTTGTGGCAGGTCCGAACAATGTGGGCTACGGAACCGCCAAGGCGGCACAGCAACATATGGCCCGCTTGTTGGCCGCCGAACTGGCCGCGGATAAGATCCGTGTCAACACCGTGAACCCTGATGGGGTCATCGTGGGCAGTAAGATATGGGAAGGCGATTGGGCCGAAGGAAGGGCCAAGGCCTACGGAATTACAGTGGACGAACTTCCGGCACATTACGCCAAAAGAAATTTATTGAACGAGATTATTTATCCAAAGGATATTGCCAACGGTGTTTTTGCCTGTGTTGCCATTTTGGATAAGACCACGGGCAATATAATAAATGTTGATGGAGGTATGGCCAACGCATTTGTAAGATAATTAGTAAGTTAGTTGAGTTAGTTTTTTAGGGCCTGTCAGGTAATGTACTAATTCCTGACAGGTCTAACTCTAATTGGAAATATTATGGGATTGGATAAAGCAAGAATACAGGAAAGGAACCAAAAGGATTTAAGTGCACACCGGGAAAAGTTCGATTTTTTGTCGAATGTCCTGGTAAAGGACGGTTGTAATGTACCCGATATCATCAATAAATTGGCCGAATTCCAAGTGGCAATTCCCAGTTGGGCCCTAGGCGCAGGTGGAACCAGATTTGGTAGGTTTTCCTTTCAGGGGGAACCGTCCAGTCTGGAACAAAAAATAGAGGACGTTGGTATTTTGCACGCCCTTACCCAAACGGCCGGTGCCATCTCCCTGCACATTCCCTGGGACATACCACAGGATTATGAAGCCATAAAGCAGTTGGCGGCCTCGCACAATATCGTTTTTGATGCGGTAAACTCCAACACCTTTCAGGATCAAAATAATGCCAAGGAAAGTTATAGGTTCGGTTCGTTGAGCAATAGGGAAAAGGCCATCAGGGACCAGGCGGTCCAGCACAATTTGGAGGTCATCGAAATAGGCAACAGGCTGGGTTCCAAAAGTCTTACGGTCTGGTTGGCCGATGGGTCCAATTTTCCGGGACAGAACAATTTTCAGCAGGCATTGCAAAATACCCAGGATAGTCTTAAGCACATCTACGGTGCCTTGCCGGAGGACTGGAAGCTGTTCATTGAATACAAGCCCTATGAGCCAAACTTCTACAGTACGGTAATCCAGGATTGGGGAACTTCGTTTATGTTGGCCAACGAATGTGGGGAAAAGGCGTATACCCTGGTAGATCTGGGGCACCATTTGCCCAATACCAATATTGAACAGATCGTAGCCACCCTGATGATGAAGGGCAAACTGGGCGGATTTCACTTTAATGACAGTAAATACGGGGACGATGATATTACCGTAGGGAGCATAAAACCTTACGCGCTCTTTTTAATTTTTAACGAATTGGTGTACGGGATGGAGAATAACCCCCAAAATCCATACCCGGCATGGATGATCGATGCCAGCCATAACATCAAAGATCCCCTGGAGGATTTGATCCAGTCCCTGGAAGCCATCCAGGAAGCTTATGCCAAGGCGCTTTTAATAGATCAGGCCCAATTGAGGACGGCACAAATGGAGAACGACGTAGTTCGCTGCCAGGAGATTCTTCAGAATGCCTATCGCACGGATGTAAGGCCTTTGTTGCAGGAGGCTAGGCGCAAGGGTGGGGGAGCCCTCTCTCCCTTGGATGCCTATCGTTCGCTTGAGGTCAGGGAAAATTTGATCAGGGTAAGGGGCAGGAACAGCAAAGCTTCGGGATTATAAAACCATCCAATGAAAGAGAAGGTAACGGCAGTATTTGATATAGGCAAGACCAATAAAAAATTCTTTCTATTCGATCAGGATTTTCAGGAAGTGTACAGGGAATATACGCGATTTGAGAATATTTATGATGAGGATGGCTACCCTACAGAAGATCTGGAGCAATTAAAAAAATGGCTGAAGGAGGTGTTTGACAGGATTTTGGAGGCTCAAAAATACGATATAACTTCCATCAACTTTTCAACCTATGGTGCCAGTTTGGTACACTTGGACGAAAATGATGAGGTGCTAACACCACTTTATAATTATACCAAGGAGATTCCTCAGGAAATTATAACCTCATTTTATAAAAAATATGGATCCGAACGGGATTTTGCCATAGCTACAGGTTCCCCGGTTTCAGGATTATTGAATTCTGGGATTCAACTGTACTGGCTGAAGTATACAAAATCCGAAATTTTTAAAAGAATAAAATATTCCTTGCACTTGCCCCAATATATAAGTTTTGTCTTTACGGGTATTCCTGTATGTGAATATACCAGTATAGGCTGCCATACGGCATTATGGGATTATACCAAAAAGGATTATCACCATTGGGTCTATAATGAGGGGATAAACAAAATATTGCCACGGATAGTTTCTACCGAGACCAGTATTAATATGAACTATAATGGCAAACGTATTAAGATTGGTGTAGGGATACATGATAGCTCTGCCGCACTACTGCCCTATATCCGCAGTGTAAGAAAAAAGTTCATATTGGTATCCACAGGGACCTGGAGTATAGCCATGAACCCATTTTCGGAAGAAGTGCTGACAGATTCTGATATTGATAAAAAATGCATCAATTATATGAGGATCAACGGTAAGGCGGTCAAGGCTTCAAGCTTGTTCCTTGGCAATGAATATAAGGAACAAGTTAAAAGACTTTCCGAGCATTTTAAGGTTTCCAACGAATACCATAAAACCACTCGGTTCAACCATGACATCTATTTGGAGATTGTCAGGGATTTTGAATATATGTACCGATGGGTTAGTTTTAGTGATGAAAGAATGCCAGAGTCCACTAGAATTCCTTACGACCAGTTTGAACATGCCTATCACCAATTAATGGTGGAGTTGGTGTTGTTACAGGTAGAGAGTATAAAAATGGTGAATGGGAAAGATAACATCGAGAAGTTATATATTGATGGAGGTTTTTCGGATAACGACGTTTATATTCAACTTATATCTCACTATCTAAGAAACATGAAACTAAGTACCACGGATTCCTCCCTGGGATCTGCCCTTGGTGCGGCACTGTGTATATCGGATGTAAGACTGAACTCCAAATTCCTTAAAAAGAATTATGCATTAAAGAAACATGTGCCATTCATTATACAATAATCATGAATACCAAACCATAAAAAAAATGAACGTGCCCAGTTTTAGACCCTAAGCGACCAATAATAATTAAATGTTTAGCTGTACACTATAACCCAAAATAATAACCAACCATTATGAGCCAATTCAACATAGAAGAAGAGATAGAAGATATAGCAGGTGGGGAATTTGAACGTGTACCCGTGCCCACCTCCAAATTAAAAAGCTGGAAGAGTTTTCTTGGGATGTATGCCGGGGAACACGCTGCAGGTACCGAATTTGTAATTGGCCCTTTGTTTTTGACAACGGGGGTAAGTGCCTTTGATCTAATTGTTGGCCTGCTATTAGGGAATTTATTGGCTGTGTTAAGCTGGCGGTTCCTAACGGCGGAAATTGCCGTAAAATATAGATTGACCTTGTATTATCAACTAGAAAAGATCTGCGGAAAAAATTTGGTTACCGGCTATAATTTGGCCAATGGAGTGCTCTTTTGTTTTTTGGCAGGTTCCATGATTACGGTTTCGGCCACTGCGGTGGGGATTCCCTTTAATATGGAAATGCCCAAGCTTACCGATACCATGCCCAACGGCATGACCTGGGTTATTATTGTTATTGCCCTTGGAGTAGTAATCTCATTGATAGCATCCAAAGGCTATGAAACCGTATCCAAAGCGGCCAACTGGATGTCCCCTGTAATAGTGTTGGCCTTTTTGGCCTGTGGCATTGTGGCTCTTAATCAATTGGGGGTAGGCAGTCTATCGGAATTTTGGAATATATGGGGCGAAGGTTCGGAACCTTTTCCCGGACAGATCAAATATACCTTCTGGCATGTTGTTATTTGGTCCTGGTTTGCCAATGCGGCCATGCACGTAGGAATGTCCGATTTATCGGTATTCCGATTTGCCAAAAAGGCAAGTAGTGGATGGACCACGGCAGCGGGAATGTATGTAGGACATTATATGGCCTGGATAGCGGCAGCACTGTTGTATGCCGTTTATTTAAAATCACCGGAAGCCCAAGGACTTCTTTCAAACGGGGAGGCACCCACGGTAGCCCCGGGACCTTTGGCGTACAATGCCATAGGTATCTTTGGAATAATTGCCGTGGTTTTGGCCGGGTGGACCACTGCCAACCCAACAATATATAGGGCAGGATTGGCCTTTCAGGCCATAGTACCCAAATTATCCACTTTTTGGGTTACCATAATTGCCGGGACCTTGGCCACAGTAGCTGGTCTATTTCCGGCCTTTGCCATGAAATTACTTGGCTTTGTAGCCCTATATGGTTTTATTTTGGCGCCTTTCGGTGCTATAATAGTGTTCGAACATTTTTTCCATAAGCAGGCGGGTATCGTTAAGAATTACGCCGAGGTGGCAAATTTAAAATTTAATAAGGCGGTGTTTTTCGCATGGGCCATCAGCTTTGGATTGTTCTATTTCATATCCGTTCAATTCGATGTATTCCTATCCTTTGTTACCTTGCCGGCCTGGCTCCTTTGTGGTGTGCTGTTTTTGGTATTTAGCAAAAGGATTCAAAAGAGTTCAAAATAGGTTATAGGGGAGTCCCAATAACTTGGAGTGTGGTCTTTGTTATAAGGAAACACATGTAATCCCCCTGATAAAGGGCATTAGCTAGCCATTGGATTTATTGACTATAACAATTTTAAAGGCCAAACTAATCGGTTCCGGGACACTTGGTGTAGGTAGGCCATATACAAAAACACCCTTGGTTAAGTGTGCTATTTGGCACACTTAACCAAGGGTTCTACTATGGTTTCTTAATTATTTCCGAAGCTCCCGATAGTTTTAATTTATTGATAACGGGACTTCCCTTATATCTTAATTTACTGGCACCTGATGCGTCGATATCGATGGTTTCGGTTACCGAAAGATAGGCATCACTTGCTCCGGATAATCGGATGTCCAATGCCTTGGACACTAGGTCGTAATTCTTAAGTGTGCTGGCCCCAGATAGGGAAGCCTCCAATTTGTCAACTTGCCCAAAAATGTCTATATGTGCGGCCCCCCCTGCTTCCAGTTCCAAATGCTCCAAATCCAACTCCCCGGTAAATTCGGAAGCTCCCGTAAGTTCAATGGAGACGTCGGACGCTACCAATTCAGAATCCAGGATTACTTTGGAAGCACCTGATAATTCAAAATCTGTAATCCTTTTGGTAACAATGTATGCATTCAAGGTTGGATTTCCCCTTATACTTGTGTGGTTCTTCACCTTAATGCGCAGGGTGCCTCCAACCATTTCAACTATGATCTTATCATGTAGATTTTCATTGGCCTCAATTTCTATTTTTTCTTCCGTATCTGAAAATTGGACATAGGTGCGAAACGCATCCGAGACATCCAAAGCGGAATACCCCGTTAAATTTACCTCCCTAGTGGTAATATCTCCCCTTACCCTAATAATTTCATGGTCACAGGATGAAATAAGACAGCATAATAAAATAAGACTTATGTAAAAAGATTTTGTTTTCATTTACTCAAGATTTTATGATTGATGTTTTAAAGACAACGGAACTGTCAAAAGGTTGCATTTTTTTAAATATTTATTTCTTCCATCCCAATGGAATTCCGAACTATAGTTATGCTCTAAATAGAAAAATATTGGAACAATTGTTCCAGTGGGCCATTCATTGGTTAGAACTATCCACTTCATGTTGATGCTGTTCCTTACTTTGGAATCAATTTTACCAATTTAGGGAGGTGACCATATAAAAAAAATCAAGGCAATGCGTTAACATTGCCTTGAAAGTAATTTTAAGATAACCGGTCAAAAAACAAATTGTTCTTTGGCAGATGTGCCCATTAAGGCTTGTTGTCCCATGTGGTGCCTTTACTGAACCAATCTGACTGGCCAATTGCTTTCACATTCGGGTTCTTTTCAATTTCATCCAGTGGATAAGGGAATCTTCTTGGAAAGGTTACGGTATTATATACATTTTCAATCATATAGTCAAAGTCAAATTCTGGATACCCGGTCCTGATAAAATCGAAATAGGATTCGTTGGTCCTAAAAACGTTGGAAATGTATTTTTGTTCTATAATTAACTTCTGGGCATCTTCTTCATTGGTTGGCATAGTCAAGGAAGGTTGTGCCAGAAAGGTAGCAATATCTACTTCGCTTACCCCTACATAGGTCATTTCGGCACTGGCGCCATTTTTCATGGCAGTCTCTGCCAAAGCCCATTCCCCTTTTAAGGCATATGCCTCGGCTTTAAGAAATTGTGTCTCCGAATATAACATGATATAATCTGGATAGGATTTGGACAGATAGGTAAATTTATAATGACTGGGGGTTTTGCCGGTCTCCACTGGGGGTCCTGCCCTATGCCCTACAAAACCAGTGGGGTCCTCCTCGGAGAAAGTGAACATAATCTCTCTTCTTGGGTCGTTATAGAAGTTCATTTTATCTATCAGAAAGTTTCCTGGGGTTAAGCCAAATCCCCCAGAATAGGCCCTGTTCATATAATCATTTATAATATTGGCATTTGCCAGGTCATCCAAATGTTGCCAAGCTACAATATCATCATTTGAAGTCATACCGTTTTCTAGATAGGACAATACCAAATCTGCCTGTGCTGTTTTGGTAGTATTGGGTGAATAAGCAAGTCGCATTGCTTGTCGTGCCATTAAGGAATAGGCAAACTTGGACCATTTGGAAATATCGCCCTGTAGCATATAATCGTCAGTGCCTGGTGATTTTTCCCCGGCACTGCCTTGGAATAGACCAATAGCTTCATTCAAAAGGCCATTGGCATGGGCATATAACTCTTCTTGTGACGCCAAGGTTGGTTGAAGTTCCTCCAAGCCCAATAGTGCATCGTCAAGGGGGGCCATGTCATAGACATCTGCAATATAGAACCAATGGGATGCTGCAATAACACCTGCAATTCCCTGATAATGGTTATTGCCATTTTCCTTGGCTTTGTCGTAAAGTTGCATAGCGTGCTTTAGGGAACCTGCGTATGAATTCCACACTTCATTGCCAAAACCTGGGCCAATGTTCATATCGGCCGAAGTAGATCCTTCAATGGCATGCCAAGATAACCATGAGGGAAATCCGCTCCAAGTTTCAAATTTGGCATTCATAGTCGTAAACCATTCGGCCTCAACGCCTATAAGCATGATATCTTCAGTAATTGCGGGTCCGTCTGTAATACTGTTCGGGTCAATATCCACATCTATCCAGTTATCACAGCTTGTAGTAAAGAGTGCGGAGACAAATATTAAAATAAGACATTTGTATAAACTTTTCATGTTATGTGTTTTTAGAATTTAGCAGTCAATGTAAGTGAATAGGTTTTAGTGGTTGGAAGACTATACCCCAGATATCCATTGCCATTATTAATGCCATCAGTATTTATTTCAGGATCGGCACCCTCAAAGTCGTCGTTGAATTTTCTCCATAGGTTTCTGCCGGAAAAGGCAACCTCCAGCCCCTGTAAAAAGGTTTTTGAAAGAAATTCATGGGGTATTTTATAGGACAGTTGTACCTCCCTTAATTTAATATAGTCCTTAGGCATTATGTTCTCTTCCATAACCCCTTGGGTCACTGTTTGATAATAGAGGTCATACCTGGTGGGTTGTGCCGTTTCATTGGTTATCACCACCTGTTGGTTTGCAAAATCGTAGTGTCCCATAACCCCGTCAAATGTGGTCATATTATTGGCGGGTCTATTTTCTTGATGCTTGGCCATGCCATAATAGGTAAGGTAATGATCGTTAAGATTAAACAGATAGCCACCCTTGCTTACATCAAGTTGGGCGGTCAATGCAAAATTTTTGTATTTGACGGTATTCCTTAAACTACCCATCCAATCTGGAGATGTTTTACCAAAAACCTTGTTTTGGGTATTGTCGGCCATTGGTCGGCCGAATCCAGTACCAGCAGTATCATCTAGTACCAATCTACCTTGGTCATCACGTAAAAAACCGGTGCCATAAAGAACGGGATAGGGTTGTCCTACAATGGCCGTTCCATAGGAGCCTAGATCAATAGGTTCGTCATTGGTGCCAAGTTTGTCTACCATGGAATCGTCCGTGGACCAGTTTATGCTAATATCCCATGAAAAATTTTCTGTTGAAACAGGCGTTCCATATACTCCTACTTCAAACCCCTTATGGGTGATACCTCCAATGTTCACATCACCATAGGTATATCCTGTAGAAGGAAGAAATTGTTCACTGAGAATCTGATTCTCGCTCCAGTTGTGATAATAGGAGAAATCGATACCTAATCTGTCCATAAAAAATTTCAGCTCGGCCCCGAGTTCAACCTCACTTTTAAACTCATTGCTTAGTCCCTCATTCGGAATTTTATTGGTTGACAGATAGCTCCTTTGTCCGTTAAATGGCCATGTTACCCCATTTACGGTACCACCTCCACTGCCTGCTTCGGCCAATACCGTATTTCTTGCATACGCCGATGCAGGAGATCCCACTTTGGCATAACTAGCCCTAATTTTACCAAATGAGAGTGTATTATTTTTGGGCAGTAACTCGCTAAAGACAAAACCTAAGCTATGACTGGGGTAAAAGAAGCTGTTGGCCACACTGGAGGCCCAATCATTTCTTCCAGTTACCGTGTAATATAAATATCTTTTAAACCCAATCATCACCTGACCGAACAAAGAATAGGATCTATAAGTGTTTTTAAAATCAAAGGCTTCATAACTACTTACATTGGTGCTGTTATAGATTCCCGGAATAATCAAGCCGTTACCATCATATTCCGCTCCCCTCCATTTGTTTTCAACTATATTATGTCCTACCAGTGCATTTAGGCTGAAATCGCCAAAATTGTCGTCATAGGTAAGGGTTTCTGTGGATTCCAAATCCCTATTAAAATGCTCCCAGGAACTATAGCTACCTTCAACCGACGAATAACCACCTTTGTTCGAGGATGATTCGTTGCGGGCACTTGTTGTACTTATTCCCGTTACGGATCTAAACTTTAATTTTGGAATAATTTCGTATTCGATCGTGATCGTGGATGCAAAGCGATCCCTGATATTGTTCTCGCCAGAATTATCAAGAACCCACAGATACGGATCTCGAGATCCACCCCGATATGAACGCAACTTACCGGTTTCATCATATATTGGATATGGATTCCAAGTATTGGGGCCGGCCAGTACGGTATTCATAAACGATGAATTGTCACTACTCTCCGCCAAGCGATTGGCATTCTGCTTGGAATACATGATATTGGACGATATGGTCAGTTTAGGGGTAAACCTAAAGGAAGTATTGGCATTTAACGTATTTCGCTTAAAATCCAGTGGGTCAAGAATCCCATTATTGCTTAGATTGCCATAACTTACAAAATATGATGCATCCGCGGTTCCTCCCGAAACACTTAAATTGGTCTCATTGGTAATACCGGTTTTGAATACGTCCCATCGGTCATAATATTGGGCTTCTGGCGTTTCCGCTATTTTTGGACCCCAGCTTGTAGAGGTAAATGAAGTTACCCCATCTATGTAGGTCCAATCACCGGCACCTGCGTCCCAATACCCTTGTGACCATTTTTTTTGTAATGGAATCTCATGTATTTCATCAAAACTGGTGGAATTGGAAAGGGTAATTACCGGTTTGGAGTTGAACGATCCCGACTTTAAAGTAATAAGGATAACTCCGTTGGCGGCTTGGCTGCCATAAAGTGCGGAGGCCGCTGCACCTTTAAGTACGCTTAAGTTTTCTATGGCATTGGGGTCGATGTCGGCCAATCCGGAAGATCCGCTTCCATTGGCAGCATCGAAAGGTACGCCATTGACCACAATTAGTGGCTGGTTGCTGCCGGTAATGGATGAACCGCCACGTATAACAATTCTGGTACCACTGCCAGGTTGGCTAGAGGTACTGGATATATTTACTCCCGGAACTTTTCCGCTTAAGGAGTTTACAAAGTTGTTGGTGGCTTTTACCGCGGCAATCTCTTCGGCATCAACTTGGGCAGTAGCATAACCTAGGGCCCTTTTGTCACTCTTGATACCTAAAGCGGTTACTACGACCTCGTCCAACTCCGATACATCTTCCTGTAACACTATGGAGATCTCGGTCTGATTGCCCACTGCTACTTCTTGGGTGGCAAATCCGAGGTAGGAAAATACCAAAACATCCCCAGAAGAAGCCCGCAAGGTAAAGTTTCCATCAAAATCCGCAGAGGTTCCTGTAGTTGTGCCTTTAATGATAATACTGACTCCGGGAATGGGTTGGTCCAAATTGTCGGTTACCGTACCTGTAATCTGCTTGTCCTGGGCAATAACGTTATTAATTACAAAGAGCAGGCCTGCCCAGAAAAGGAGTCTTTGTGTAAATGTCTTTCTTTTCAGTTTTGTATTCATGGTCATTACGGTTTGATTAAATTATTACAGGTGTTTCCTTTTCACCTGTTACCAAGACCAAGTTAATTATAAAGTGAACTATTCCTAAGGGAATTTACTTAACACAGTAAAATATGCAAATAATTTGTTAAAATACAATCATAATTATGTATGTATAGCGGAATTTCATTAAAGAATCTCCATTTTAAAACATTTTAAATGTCGTCATTATCCCAATTAACGAGTTTTAATCAAAAAGGAAAGTTAGGATTGTATGGAGTCAGGACCTTATAACCATTGACCTGTAAGTTGAGTTGATGATTTCTTGGCGATGTAGGAAAAAAGATTTATCAGGGTTGGACCAATTCGTTAAAAATAGTTTGCCAACTGGTGCAGCTGTGAAATTCCAAAGGGTCCATTACATTTTTTTATGGAATTATGTTAATATACGCTAGATATTGGGTAACATTATTTAGTGCTTTCTATTCAATTTTTTTTACTTTAGGGTAAACTTATTATATATGAAAGTGTTTCCATATCAAATTCTTAGGTCAAAGGATGAGAATATTTTTGTTAAGATAGATAGGGGTGATATTTTTTATGATAAGCTACATCAACACGAGGAAATACAGATTGCCCAGATTGTCAAGGGAGAAGGGCAACTGTTGATGTCGGAGACAGTTAGCTCTTATCGCCCAGGAGATATATTTGTTATAGGCGGGAATAGTCCCCATCTTTTTCAGAGTTTGGAACGGCAGGAGGATTCTTCCCACATGATTTCGGTGTTTTTTACCAAAAAGAGTTTTGGGGATAATTTTTTCAATATTTCCCAACTCCAACAAATTGGGAACTTTTTTGAAAAATCCAAAGCGGGTTTCAAACTAAAAAGGAGGACGCCCACTGTTGACAAAATAATGCAACGAATGCCTGAGGTAGATAAATTTTCGCAGTTTCTACTTTTTCTAAAACTTTTAAAGATATTAAGTAGTTCCGAGTCCGAGTTGCTAACGGATTATGTGTATGGTCAAAATATCTCAACCAATGACAGTAATCGTTTAAAGGTGATAATCGATTATGTTATGGACAATTTTCACAATGATATTACCCTTGAAAAAATCGCTGATCTGGCTTGTATAACCCCTAATGCCTTCTGTCATTTTTTTAAACAGCGGACCGACAAGACATTTTTTCAATTTTTGATCGAAATAAGAATAGAGCATGCCTGTCACTTAATCATTAAGGACCATGATCTGACCATGGCGGATATATCTGCAAGGTCGGGCTTTAAATCAATTTCAAATTTCAACCGTAAATTCAAGGAATTAAAAGGAATGACCCCTTCTCAATACTACCGGAAGAAGAATAGGACCATGGCTGGATCATATTAAAACCTCAATATCCACTGGACTCCCATAGTGGCCACATATGGCTGGGGCAAAGAGCCAATAGTATGTGGGTATTTTGACCTCCCTTCCTTTCCAACATTATTTGAAGTCTGTAGAGAATTTCCATTTAGTTTTATATCCCTTGGAAACAGGGAGATCTAAAAGTAGATTTCGCAACATTTCTATGGGCATTTTGTTTTCGTGCATTACCCGGTCATGGAATTCCTTTTCGGTCCACCCCTTAGCCAGTATTTCGTTCCTAAGGGCGTAAAACTGAAGTCCCCCCATCATATAGGCCAATTGGTATAGGGGTGGATAGGTGGAAGTAAATGATCTGCGTACCTCGGCCTCGGCATTGGCATATTCATGCCCTACCTCGTTGACCAGCATGTCTATACATTGTTGGGGCGTCATTTCCTCCATATGAAATTTTAAGGAAAAAATGATACGGGCACATCGATGTATCCTCCAAAATAGTGTTCCCATTTTTTGTTCCGGGGTCTGGGGGAACTCCTTGTTCCATAGTATAATTTCCCAATATAATGCCCATCCCTCGGACCAAAATGGCGTACCAAAGGCACCTCTATAATTCTTATATCTAGAATTCATGAAGAATTGCAGGTTATGGCCCGGTAGAAGTTCATGTTGTACGGTGGAAAAGGAGAAATTGGGATTGTTGCCGCGCATACTCATCAACTTTTCTTCTTGTGGCATTCCTTGGGTAGGATAGGAAATAATAATATCCCTGCCCCCTAAAAAAAAGGGACTGATCTTTTGTCGCTCTGGGGACATCATTTTCATTCCCCAATTTTCCTTGGCCATTTCAGGAAGGGTAATAAGGTCGCGCTCCTCTATAAACGCGATGGACTTATCATAAAGTTCCATAATGGCTTCCGGTTGTTTTCCAGCTGGCACATAGGTGTTTTTAACATGCTCCAAAGCGGCTTTCCAATCCTTGCCATAGCCCAATTCCTCGGAAGCTTTGATCATTTCGGCCTTGCACCAGTCAAATTGTCTTTGGGCCGTTTTAAGAAGGTCGTCCGGGGTATAGGGGATAAACTCTAGTTTGAGGTTCTCTATTAGGGCTTCTTTGCCAATTGGTTGCCCAATAATACCACTGCCATCGTCCTTTATACTATTGTTGGAGTAGTTTTGCCTTAAAAATTCCTCATAGGTGTCCAGCTTTTCCTCTAGGCCAGCGTAGGGCACCTTCATCCACCAGGTAAATTCCGGGTCATATCCATTATAAAAGAAATAAGCCTCCTTTAATCCCTCACGGAGCGATGCAATACTCTTCGCAGCCTTTTCGGCCTGTTTCCAATCTATAAAGGGACTTTCTTTTAATGCAGTTATTTTTTTGTCTATATTCTTTTCCGCCTGGTTAAAAACATCCGCCAGTTTATTCGATTCCGGTTGTTTGCCCCGCCTTCTTTCCTTTATAAAAGTATAGAGGTCGTCAGCGAAATGGGTTACATGGGCTATTTCCTTAAACGCATTGTAATCCAATGAAAGTAAGTAGCTTTCCTTGGCTATCAAGTTTTTTAAAAGGACATAATCTATTTTTCCCTGTTGGGAAAGGGCCTTGAAATCAACCTCTTCAATTTTTTTGTCCCAATCTTTGTAAAAGGCAGTGAACCTTGTATAAAACTCCTGGGACTCCTCCATGCCATAGGTTCTTTTTAAAGTATAAGTGTCTGCCCTGAAAGTATTGATTAAATCGATAAGTTCGCTAGCGCTGGCCGAGGCAGCTCCACAAAACAGAAACACTAATAAAATCCATTTTTTTCTCATTTCTTATGGGTTAAATTGAGGGCCACGGCCCGGTTGAAACTCTTTTTCTTTTTTAAAATAAAATCGCTTACCAAGTTTTGGTTACTATGCCAATGGATATGTTTATGTTATCCATTTATTTTTTTATGCATTTGATAATTATTTAAACTCTGTTGAAAATTTCCAGTTGGTTTTATAATTTTCGTATACTGGAATTTCCAATAGCAGGTTTCGAAGTAATTCTACAGGTATCCTACCTTCCTGCATTACCCTATCGTGGAATTCTTTTTCGGTCCATCCCTTGGCCAATATTTCATTCCTTAATGCATAAAATTGCAGTCCGCCCATCATATAGGCCAATTGGTACAACGGTGGGTATCTGGTAGTGAACGATCTTCTTACCTCGGCCTCCGCATTTGCATATTCATGTCCTACCTCATTGACCAATAAATCTATACATTCTTGAGGCGTTAATTCTCCCAAGTGGTATTTAAGGGAGAATATGATACGCGCACATCGATGTATTCTCCAAAAAAGGGAGCCTATTTTTTGCTCGGGGGTTTGCGGAAACCCTTTGTTCCAAAGTATAATTTCCCAGTACAAAGCCCAACCCTCTACCCAAAATGGGGTGCTAAAGGCATTGCGGTAGTTCTTCTGCCGGGTGGTCATGAAAAACTGTAGATTATGCCCGGGCAATAGCTCATGCTGTACGGTGGGAAAGGAAAAATTGGGGTTGTTGCCCCTCATACTCATTAACTTGTCATCATGGGACATGCCTTCGGTGGGATAGGAAATACTAATCTCCGTACCTCCGGTAAAAAAGGGATTTACTTTTTGCCGCTCTGGGGTCATCATAATCATGCCCCAGTTTTCCTTGGCCATTTCCGGTAAGGTTATGAGGTTTCTGTCTTCAATAAATTTTATGGATTTATTGTATAATTCCATTATGGCCTCAGGTTGTTTCCCTGGGGGTACATAGGTGTTTTTTACATGTTCCAAAGCAGCTTTCCAATCCTTGCCATATCCCAACTCTTCGGAAGCTTTTATCATTTCGGCCTTACACCATTCGAATTGTTTTTCGGCTGTTTTTATCAGTTGCTCTGGGGTATAGGGAATGAATTCCAGTTTAAGGTTTTCTATCAAGGCATCCTTGCCTATTGGTTGTCCAATGATACCGCTACCGTCATCTTTTACACTGTTTTCCGAGTAATTTTGGCGTAAAAATTCCTCATAACTGATTAATTTTTCTTCGAGCTTGGCATAGGGCATTTTCATCCACCAAGTAAATTCAGGGTCATAGTCATAGTAAAAGCTATATGCTTCTTTTAGTCCTTTTCGTAGTGATGCAATACTCTTGGCAGCCTTTTCTGCCTGCATCCAGCCTTTAAAAGGAATTTTCTTTAAAGTGGACATCTTATTGTCTATCGTTTTTCCAGCCAAGGTAAAAACATCTGCCAGTTCATTGGATATGGGCCGTTTTCCCCTCCTTCTCTCCTTTATAAATTTATAAATGCCGTCTGCAAAATCCGTTACATGGGCTATTTCCTTAAACGCATTGTAATCCAAAGAAAACAAGTAACTATCCTTCTTTATTAGGTTTTTTATAAGTACGTAATCAATTTTACCCTGTGGGGAAAGGGCTTGGAAGTCGATACCTTCAACTTTCCCTTTCCAGTCTTTGTAGAAGGTGGTAAACCGTGAATAATATTCTTGGGACTCCTCCATGCTGTAGGTCCTTTGCAAAGCTCTGGTATCTGCCTTGTAAGTATTTACCAAATCGATAAGTTCACTGGCCCTGGTTTGGGATATTCCGCCAAATAGCATTATTATAAAGATAACCTTGATTTTCATTTTAATTAGTTGTTTAGTTAATATTAAGGCCAATCGCGAGCCTTTTGGAAATTATGTGTTTATTATTTAGTATCGAACGACCTAACCGATAGGAATGTTGAAAAGGCAACATTTCCCTGTTCCTTGGTAACTTTTTATAGGCAATTATAGCTAATAATTGAAAATCTCAATTGTCCTTGATGGTAAAATTGACATTTAGCGCCCATACATCAATTATACTCTTAAAACTTCCCAGTAATCCTGCTGCCTAAAAATACCACCTTCCCGTCTTCCCCGATATTTCCAATTTCCCTTTTATAAAGAAGGCAATGTTATATTACATTGGTTGGCACTATAAAAATTGATAAACAAGTAGGGAAATAATCTAATTGGAATTTCCTTTTGAATCCTGTCTAAAAGAATCGTTGTGTAAGGTTTTTAAGTTTACAGCAACCAGAATTACAGTACTATGTAGACAAAATTAACTCCGATGGCTTAAAAGTTGTTAGTGGATTTTCATGAATATTGGTACTATTTTACGCTATGTTAAGCAGTTTTGTGTAGAGGAACCATTGAATTTAGTAGTTTTAAAAATAGGAATTTTTTTGGGTATTCTAAATACTGTAGGATTGAATGGTATTTTGTACAATACCATAAACGTGGGTTTGGAGTTAGCCCCCGTTATTACCGGTTAGGTTGTTATAGATTGGTTAAGGCCTGATTTTCCGTAGGTAAAATGAACCAAGGGTTATGGTTTGGTAAGGGTTGTCTGCCGTGGCTCGGTCATAACCATAGTTGGAATATATGTACCGGTTGGTATGGTTTAGGGAAAACGAAGGGAAGTGTTATCCAGCAATCTCCCACTTAATAATAATAGGTTGCTGAAAACAAATTAACCTTCCGGATTGGAGGACATTGCAAAATATTGAAAAGTGTATAGGAGCCAAACAGCTACTGTATTGGAATCGTTCCAATAAAGAAAGGCAATTGGCTCTATCCATATCCCACAAAAGTGTATTGTGGATATAGCGGCAAAAGTGTTAATTAGTATTTTTTATGGCAGGATCCAAAAAAAGTGAACAAAGATTTTCAACCCGTTGGGGGTTCTTATTAAGTGCCTTGGGAATAGCTATCGGAACGGGCAACATCTGGCGCTTTCCCAGAATAGTGGCCCAGAATGGAAGTGATGAAGGAGGAGGGGCCTTTATCTTGGTCTGGGTGTTATTTCTTTTTCTATGGAGTGTTCCGTTGATTATTGGGGAATACGCCGTAGGCATAAATAGTAGGAAGGGGGTAATTGGATCGGTAATGGTTACCGCGGGCAAGAAATTTGCCTGGATAGGATCTTTTATGACCTTTGTGGCGACGGCCATAACTTTTTTTTATTCGGTAATTGTGGGTTGGTGCGTATTTTATTTTATTCACACCCTCTTTAATGAATTGCCAACTTCTACTGAAATTGCCCTTTCCACTTGGGAAAACTATCAAACAGGGGGGTGGCCATTGGTCTCCCATGCCGTGGTAATGCTTTTGGGCGGTCTCGCTATTTGGAAGGGGGTTAAGGGCATTGAAAAAATCAATAAATTGCTGATACCTATATTGTTGGTAATTATCTTGGTAGCCCTCATCCGGGCCCTTACCCTTGAGGGTTCTATGAAAGGCATCAGCTACCTATTCACTATTGATTGGAAACAGTTAAGTGACCCCAATATTTGGGTGGCAGCACTGACCCAAAATGCTTGGGATACCGGTGCTGGTTGGGGAATGTTCATTACTTATGGTGCTTATATGCAAATGCGTTTCGGAATTGTGAAAAATGCCTTGATTACCGGATTAGGGAATAATGTTATTTCATTGGTATCCGGGATAATGATTTTTGGGACTTGTTTTGCCATTATGGGTTCCCAAATGGGCAGTTCGGACGGTGAAATTTTGGAGGTTATGAAAAATAGTGGTCCAGCATCAACGGGTCTAACATTTATTTGGATACCCCAACTTTTTGAGAAAATTCTTTTTGGAAAACCGCTGACCATTCTATTTTTTTTAGGTCTGTCCTTGGCGGGTTTTTCATCCCTTATTTCCCAGTTGGAACTTACGGTACGTACCTTTATAGATGGAGGGATGAAGAGGTCTACCGCCATATTGTTACTGGTTGCCATTAGTTATCTTTTTGGAATTCCTTCGGCCATGAACCTAAATGTACTCACCAATCAAGATTTTGTCTGGGGGTTGGCATTGCTTTTATCCGGCGGGCTTTTTGCTTTTGTGCTCCTCAGGTTCAAAGCCTCAAGGATTAGAAGTGAAATATTGGATAGGAATCCCTTGGATATCAAGCCAGGGAGACCATGGGACTTTGTTGTTACTTATTTTATACCTGCGGCTTCAATTTTACTTCTTTCCTGGTGGTTGATCAGTGATGGGATGAACGAGAATTGGTATGATCCATTTGGTCAGTCGAGCCTGGCAACTTCACTCTTTCAGTGGGGAATTGTAATAACCGTCCTGGTCGTCATGAATAAATGGATAGCCCGAAAGACGGATGAAAATTCATAACCTTGAGAAAATACCAACGGATGAAAAGACACTTTTACCTCGCTATCAGTTTGCTGCTTTCTTTTGCACCAATAATAGGAAATAGTCAACAACCTGCTTCACCTTTGGAAGCATCGTATGTGCAGCATAGGAAACTTCGGGAAAACAAAACCTTGGGATTGCAATGGGAGCGTCTTGGACCTGTACTTAATTCTGCAAGAGTGGAATCCGTACAGTTAGACCCCACCCATCCAGGAACCATGTATGTGGCATTTGGATCAGGCAACCTTTGGAAGACCACCGATAATGGACTTACTTGGCGGACACTTTTTGATGATCAACCGGTTTTGGGAATAGGGGATATAGCGCTTGCACCTTCCAATCCTGATATTCTCTATGTGGGAACGGGGGAGAGCTTAAAGAAAGCTAGGAATTTTACGATGCCCGGGAACGGTGTTTATAAGTCTGTAGATGGTGGGAATACTTGGAAACATTGCGGTCTGGACGACTCATGGCATATAGGGGAGATAGCTGTGCATCCTACAAATCCCGATATTGTAGTGGTGGCCGTATTGGGACATTTCTGGTCGACTAACGAGAATAGGGGTATTTATAGAACCATGGATGGTGGCGATACTTGGGAGCATGTACTATACGTAGATGGGAAAACGGGAGCAAATGATATAGTTATTTCCTCCTCGGACCCCAATGTAATGTATGCTTCCATGTGGGAGAATAATCCAGGTATTTCAGGCAAAAAGAGCGCCATATATGTGAGTACGAATGGAGGTGGGACCTGGGATAAATCTTCCAATGGCTTTCCGCAAGGACCTCATGTTGGGAGAATAGGGGTTGCGGTATCCTACACCAACCCCTTAAAGGCATATGCTTTGGTGGATAACAAGGGGCAAAAAGAAACGGCTGAAATATATAAAACCTTGGATGGGGGAAAAAATTGGGTGCGGACCCACACGGAAGATTTAATGATCAATTCTGTAGTGGGCTGGTATTTTCAGGATATCTATGTAAACCCAAAGAACGATGAAGAGATTTTTGGTCTTGGTGTGCGAATGGCCCATAGTAGTAATGGAGGCCAGGATTTTAGTTTAATTGGAGGCGATGTGTACCACCTATTTCCAAGTGATGCGGATCGGCTTCATCTGGATCAGTGCGAGCTTTGGATCAACCCAGAATTTCCGGATCACATGGTGGTTGGTAATGATGGTGGTCTCTATGTTACTTACAACAAAGGGAAATCATGGATGCACCACAACAATATTCCTGCAGGGGAATTTTACGATATTGCTGTGGACAACCAAAATCCGTATTTGATCTATGGCGGCACACAGGACGATGCCACTGTATATGGCCCCGCAGCGGAGTGGGATCCAAAATATGCGGATCAGTGGAAATACCTTTGGGTGGATGCCTGGAGTGGAGGCGATGGCTGCATTACCCAAGTAGATCCAGAAGACCCCAATACGGTATATTTCAGTTCGCAGAACGGGGCTGCTAGAAGGAAGGATATGCAGAAGGACCGATCCATATCCATTAAACCCAAATTGCCCAAAGAACATAATGGGACCTTACAATATAATTTTGTGACCCCATATGTCATTTCCCATTTTGATTCCAAAACACTCTATCATGCAGGAAATTATGTCTTTAAGACTACAAACAGAGGTGATGATTGGCAGCTTGTTAGTAGCGATCTGAGTAAATCTTCCGATCCTGCAAAAGCGTCTTTTTCTGCTGGAGCTTTTGCCGAGTCCCCAATAAAACCGGGAAATTTGTACGTAGGTACGGATAAAGGTGCTTTTTGGGCTACCAATAATGATGGCGCTACATGGAAGGAATTTTCAAAAGGTCTGCCCAATGGGTATATACGAAGTATTGTTCCTTCAAAATACGATGACTCCAGAATCTATATTACTTTGGCAGGGATAAATTATGACGACCATTCCAATCATATTTATGTGACAGAAAACGGAGGTAAAGTGTGGCGTAAATTGCAGGCAAATCTACCGGACGAAACAGCATACGTTATCTATGAAGACCCCCAATTTGAAAATGTAATTTACGCCGGGCTCTTACGTGGGGTGTATATTTCCTCGGATAGGGGCGCCTCTTGGTCCTTATTGGGAGAAAATATGCCGATTGTTGCCATTGCAGATTTGGAGATCGAAGAAAACACAAGGGATCTGGTGGTGGCAACTCATGGCAGGGGTATTTATAAAACAAACCTGAAGCCACTGCATGAGGCATTGGAGTTGGGGCTCCCCTTGAAAAAGAACTATCTATTCGCCACTCCTCCCGTAAAAAGGCCATGGGTAAACGATACCCATAAGGATATTGACTACAATTCCATCAATAAGGTGCCCATTACATTTTGGACAACAAAAAGCCAGGACGCAATCATTAAAATTTACAACCAAGGGGGAGAATTGGTCTGGGAACATACCTTGGACGCAAAGCAGGGCATGAACCAATTTAGATGGAACCTTATCACCAAGAGCCAAAGTAGCCCTTTGCCATATTTTATCCATTATGATAAATTCATGGAGAAAGGGACTTACAAAATAGTGTTGGAAATTAATGGAGAGAATTTGATAGGAACCTTAAATGTGGAGGAAGGAATAAAACCGCGGAATTAATCAACGGGATTAATTGACAAATATTAAATAAACAAAACCCTATATGATATGTTCGGATTAAATAGAATAAAAAATACCCTAAAGGTAGTCTTGGTTAGTTTGATGATATCAATGACAGCCAGTGCCCAAACCCATTCATCACCAGAATTTAGGGAAAAAGCCTGGCAAGATCACGTTCAGCTAAAAATGAAATCTCCATACACCAATTTGGAATGGAAAACCGTTGGTCCTGAATTTATGGGAGGTAGAATAGAAACGATTGCGGGCCACCCGAATAGGCCCAATACCCTCTATGTGGGCGCTGGGTCTGGAAACCTTTGGAAAACAGAAAATAACGGAACAACCTGGAAACCCATTTTTGATGACTATTCCACAGCGGCAATGGGTTGTATTGCCATAGCTCCTTCGAACCCTGATATTCTGTGGTTGGGGACAGGGGAAGTTTTAATGGCCCGGAGTTCTTTTGCCGGAACAGGTGCATTTAAATCATTTGACGCGGGAAAAACATGGGAACATATGGGTCTTTTGGGTACCAACCACATTGCGCGTATTGTAATAGATCCAGAGGACCCCAATATAGTTTACGCCGCGGCAATAGGGCGGAATTATGGTCCCAATGAGGAACGGGGAGTATATAAAACCGTGGATGGGGGTGCTACATGGGAGAAGGTACTATATATATCAGAAAATGTAGGCGTGGCCGAAATAGTAATGGATCCTTCAGATAATAAGACCCTCTTGGCAGTGGCCTGGGAAAGGGATAGGAAACCATGGAACAACAAAGTTTCGGGTGCGGGAAGTGGAATTTATAAAACAATTGATGGTGGTAAAAATTGGAAAAAGATTACGGCCGGACTACCTGTTGGCGAGAAGGTAGGACGCTTCGGGCTTTCTTTTTCCACCTCAAATCCTGATATTGTTTATGCCGTACTGGATAACCGCAACCCCAAGCCGGACGATGCCAGTGACACTCGGAAAAATAATCATAGGCCCCAACTAATTCGCGGGGAACTATATAAAAGCCATGATAAGGGGGAAACTTGGAGAAAAACGCATGAGGGTAGCATTCCAACGGGTATTGGCGATGATTTCTGTCTTATTCGCGTGGCGCCCGACAATGAAAACGATGTCTATATTTTAGGGCAGAAATTAATGCGCACTGTGGATGGTGGCAAAACCTTTCTGCCTACGGGTGAAACTATTGTCCATTTACTTTCCCATGAAATCAGGGGCATGCATTTGGATATGCACGACATGTGGATCGACCCGATCAATCCTGATAAAATAGTGTTGGGTAATGATGGGGGAGTATATATATCCTATGATAGGGGCGATAGCTGGCTGCACCATAACAATTTTCCAATTGGAGAGTTTTATGCCGTTACCGTAGATAATGCGGTCCCCTATAATATTTACGGGGGCACCCAGGACAATGCTGCCCTTATAGGTCCAGGAACGCATAATGTTGGGGATAGACTTACCAAATTTGGAGTGGAAGATCCATGGAAACATGTGTATTTAGATAGATGGGGCGGGGGAGATAGTTATTTTACGGAAGTGGACCGTTTGGATCCAAATATTTTATATTATGAACATCAGTTTGGTGAATTAAAGAAAAAGAATATGACTACTGGGGAGACCTTGAGTATAAAACCTAAGGAATCTTCCGGCGAACCTCCCTTAAGAAGAAATTGGATGACCCCATTTGCAATTTCACACCATAATGCACGTACTATGTACTACGCGGCCCAGAAATTATTTCGATCAAAGGATAATGGGAACAGCTGGGAGACCATGAGTCCTGACCTAACCACAGATCCGGGTCCTGAAAAACAGGGCAATGTTCCCTATGGAACTATTACATCCATTTCAGAATCGGTATTGAATGCAGGGCTTATTTATGCCGGTACCGATGATGGCAATGTTCAGGTGACCAGGGATGGGGGTAAGAGTTGGAAACTGGTGAACAAAGGTTTGCCCAAAAAGTGGGTTTCGCGTGTACGGGCCTCACAACATAGCGAGCAAACCGTTTATGTAACCTTAACGGGGTACAGGGAGGATGATTTTGATAAATATATATACAAGTCTACCAATTATGGCAAGAATTGGCGATCAATTTCAGGTAATTTACCTGCCGAACCCATCAATGTGGTAACTGAAGACCCAAGAAACCCCAATATCCTATATGTAGGTACGGATCTGGGGGCATATGTAACTACAGATGGAGGGGAAAATTGGCATATATTGGCAACAGGATTGCCCACAGTGGCAGTCCATGACCTGGTTGTACAGGAAAGGGAATTGGACTTGGTGGCAGGTACTCATGGGCGCAGTATATTTGTTTTGGATATTGAGGAAATCAAAGGTTTAATTAAAGATTGATAAGGACTATATGAAGGCTTATGGTATAGGAGGTTCAAGTATGGAAGAGGAATTGGCTGCTATTACGCCAAGGGCCCAAATGGCTTTGCCCATACAGATAGAAGAATACAATGCCCGTATATTGAAGGCATGTCAATTAATGGAGCAAAACTGCGTTAAGGTCATGTACTTGCATGCGGGGACCAATTTATTGTATTTTACGGGGATGCGATGGAATTCCAGTGAACGCATGGTTGGGGCCCTGTTGTTTGCAGATGGATCTTTGGAATATATTGCCCCTGAATTTGAAAAAGGGACCCTATTGGATTTTATGATCGTTGATGGTCATATTAATTGTTGGCAGGAACATGAAAACCCTTATAAATTATTTTCATCTGTAATAGTTGAAAAAGGTATCGATGAAGGTCAGGTCTTTTTGGACGAGTCAACTCCTTTTTTTATATCAAATGGGATACAGAAGGCCAATTCAAACCTTGGTTTAATTGATGCAAAACCAATTACAGCCGGTTGTCGGATGATAAAATCCCAAGCGGAATTAGATCTTATACAACAGGCCATGGATATCACTATGGAGGTACAAAGGGCAACTGCTAGGATTTTAAGAATAGGAATTAGTGCCAACGAGGTAACCAATTTTATTAATGAAGCGCATATTCGATACGGTATTCCCTCGGGATCCTATTTCTGCATTGTATTATTTGGAAGGGATTCTTCCTTTCCCCATGGTGTTAAAGCTCCCAAAAATTTAGAGGCGGGGGAAGTGGTTCTGATCGATACGGGTTGCATGTTGCACGATTATATTTCCGATATAACACGGACTTATGTGTTTGGGGAACCAACTAGTTTACAAGGCCGTATTTGGAACATAGAAAAGGAGGCCCAACAAGCGGCTTTTAAAGCGGCGAAGTTAGGGGCCTCATGTGCCTCCGTGGATATGGCGGCCAGAGCGGTCATAGAGGCACATGGTCTGGGGCCGGATTACGGACTTCCGGGGCTTCCCCATAGAACAGGTCATGGCATTGGATTGGATATACATGAATGGCCGTACATCGTAAAAAATGATAACACTCCCTTAAAACAAGGAATGTGCTTTAGTATTGAGCCTATGATTTGTGTTCCTGACAATTTTGGTATTCGCCACGAGGACCATATTTATATGACCGAAGAAGGGCCAAAATGGTTTACGGAACCCATTCATTCCATTTCAGATCCTTTTAAGGTCCTAAAGCAATAAGCACGGGTTTTGTATACCCAAAGTGTATCTTTGATCTTGCGGGAATATTCATAAAATGCCCATTATTTTAGATACATTGAATTGAAATCAACTATTTAAATGTTTTAAAACTATAATTAAATGAAAAATAAAAAGGAAGTCAGGGCATTTTTAAAAGTAATGTTTATAGGCTTGTTCTTCAGCTGTAATGTCATTGCCCAGAACAGAATAACCGAATTGAATACCTATTGGAATGTGGTAAAGGAAAAAGTGGAAGCCGGGGATGTTTTGGGATATGGGACAACATTCCATGAAGATGGGATTTTGGTTTCGGATAGGGGAGAGGTGTGTTATCCTTTAAAGGAGGCATTGCATAAATGGAAGGAGGGACTGGAAAAAACCAAAAAAGGCCTAACCAAGGTGAAATTGGATTTTCGATTTTCAGAACGGACAGGCGACAGTACCACTGCTTTTGAAAGAGGTATATTTAGGCATGATTTATTGGACGAGAATGGCGAACGTGTGGTGAGGTTTATCCATTTCGATGCACTTTTGACCAAAAAGAAAGGAAAATGGCAGTTAATGCTCGAGCACCAAAAATTACCCGCAACTAAGGAAGAATGGCTGGGCATGGGGAAAATGTGACCTTAATCCCAATAATTGGCCCACAATCAAGTTCAGATTCTTTCACCACTCTGGTACGTTATAATCCGTGATTCTTTTTAATACTTATATTATAAGTTAGTTGCAATAGGGGTAATATCCACTGTTTGGGTCGTTAGGCGGGTGATTTGTATTAAACTAGCAAACATCTGGTATTTACTATTTAAATTGGATACATTTTTTTAAAAAGTTTTAAGAGAAAACCATTTATGAAAGGTATTTTAATATCTTTGGTTTAGTTAATATCCAAAGAATGAAAAAAGAATATGCAAAAATGGATGCGGCCTCTTTGCATCTTGCCAATAAAAAAGTTGTTTTAAAACTTATTAAGCATAACAGTCAAATTAGTCGCTCTGCCCTGGCCAAAGAGTCTGGGTTGACTCCTCCATCCATAACTCGTATAGTGGATGAATTGATAAATGTAGACGGTTTGGTTGAAAGTCTAGGAGTGGGCAATTCCAGTGGAGGAAGGCCCCCCTTGATCGTAAAATTCAAAAACGACAATAATTATATCATAGGGATAGATTTGGGTGCCACCTATATCAGGGGGTGCATGGTGGATTTAAATGCAAATTTCGTATCCGAGATCCAAGTTCCTACAGAATTGGAAAAGGGTTTTGCGAGTATTGTAGACAAGGTGGTCAAATTGATTCATAAGCTTCAAAGTAGGAAGGAAGTCGAGGCTACTATCTGGGGAGTTGGTATTGGTGTGGCCGGTTTGGTCAACAGTGAAACTGGAATTATTGAATCTTCCCCCGATTTTGGTTGGACGAATATAGATTTAAGGAAAGAGCTGGGCAAACATTTGGATCTTCCATTTTTTTATGATAATTCCACTCGATTGATGGCATTGGGCGAGTTGAAGATGGGAGTAAAGGAAAATCAGAAAAATTTTGCAGTAATAAATATTGGATACGGTATTGCTTCAGGGCTTGTGGTTGAAGGAAATCTTTTAAAAGGGTTTTCTGGATTTGCGGGAGAGTTTGGGCATATTCCTGTAGATACGGATAGTGATGTTCAGTGTAAATGTGGTATGTATGGTTGTCTTGAGGCATTGGCTTCGGGTCATAGGATAGCCTCGTTGGGCAAGCAGGTCTTGGCCGGGAACAGGTCGGAAATGTTGAAGGAACTTTGTATGGGGAATGAAGATCTTATTACGGCCGAGTTAGTGGCTAGGGCAGCTAAAAAAGGAGATCCGGCATCTATGAAGATTTATGAGGATGTGGCCGAGTATCTGTGCAAGGGAATTGGGACTATCGCTAATTTATTAAATCCGGAAACCGTTTACATAGGTGGGGGAATTTCACTAAACGGGGATCTGCTCTTTGACTTGATTGATCAAAAAAGGGACAAGTATTTGTTGGCAGGTAATGCAAGGGTAAATATTCAGCCTTCCACCTTTGGGGATCAAGCAACTTCAATTGGTGCGGTTTCCGTGGTTTTGAATAAAATTTTAAACTTGGAGTTGTCGAGTAATATGATCTAAAACAGGCGTATATCCAATACATGGAAACAATCTCTCTCCTTATTCTTCCAAAGGAATATAAATAATCAAAAAAAATAAATGGGAAAATTAAAAAATATTCTTTTAGTGCCTGTATTTGTTATGGCACTATTTAGTTGTAAGGAAGCCGTTAAAAGTAAGGTGTCAAAAGCCGACGGACCCAAGAAACCCAATGTTATACTTATAATGACAGATGATCAGGGTTATGGGGATCTGGCAAGTCTTGGAAGTCCCTATGTAAAAACACCCAATTTGAATAAATTCTATAATGAAAGTGTGCGGTTTACCGATTTTCATGTAGACCCTTCCTGTTCCCCTACAAGGTCTGCCTTGCTCACGGGTAATTATTCTGCCAGGGCGGGGGTGTGGCATACTATAGGGGGTAGGTCTTTGTTAAAGGAAGGTATGGTAACCATGGCCGATGTATTCAGTGACAATGGGTATAAGACCGCTGTCTTTGGAAAATGGCACCTAGGTGAGAATTATCCCTTTAGGCCAAATGACCGAGGCTTTCAGGAAGCTGTGGTACATGGAGGGGGCGGAATAGGCCAATCCCCGGATTATTGGGGCAATGACTATTATGACGATACCTATAAGCACAATGGTAAATTTCAAAAATATAAGGGTTATTGTAATACGGTTTGGTTTAATGAGGCCATAGATTACATTGAGAAAAATAAGGATGAGCCATTTTTTTGTTATATCCCTACCAATTTACCGCATGCCCCATTATATGTAGATGAGAAATATGTTGAGCCGTTTAAGGGTAAAGTTCCGGAGCGTTTGGCAAAATACTACGGGATGGTGGAAAAAATAGATGAAGATGTTGCAACCCTATTTCGCAAAGTGAAGGAATTGGCCTTGGAGGAAAATACCATCATCATTTTTATGACGGATAATGGACCGTGTCCGTGGTTTGGGGGTGTTGAAATGGATTTTGAAACCGGTTATGTGGAGGAAGGGTATACTGCCGGTATGCGAGGAGCCAAAATATGGGGTTATGAGAATGCACATAGAGTTCCATTTTTTATTCGATGGCCCAATGGAGGGATACAAGGCGGAAAAGACATAGATGCCCTGTCGGCACACATAGATGTGTTGCCTACACTAATAGAGTTATGTGATTTAAAAGGAGCAGATAGTTTAAAGATGGGTGGCAGGCTTGGTTTGTGCCTATCCTGCGGAAACAGTGGCCATTTATAATTTGGTAAAAGCTGCTAAGGTTGATGAGGCCTTGGAAATCTATCGCTGGTTTATGCCTCTATTGGAGTTGGATATTAGCCCGCAGTTGGTCCAAAATATTAAGCTGGCGGAAGTAGCCACAGGTATTGGAACGGAAAATGTTAGAGCCCCTAGGCTGCCCTTGCAGGGAGCGGAAAGGGAACGTGTTTTGAAAATAATTGATACCGCTATGAAAAACAGACCAATATTGTCGGCTTAAAGAGCCCAATAAATGGTTCTGGCGCAGGTAATCATAATAATACAGGAATGAATAAAGGCTTTCAAATTATTGAAAGCCTTTATTTGTTTAAGGGGAAGAATAAGCCTGAATGAACTAATCATGACCCATCCTAATTGGAGTAAACTTTATTTGGTACCATAATTATTCTTATGGTTAATCCTGCTTGGGTTATAAGTGAACGGCCTTCGGCAATACTATTAAGTCTGTTATAATGGAAAACAAGGGTTAAAAACATCGTTCACGAATGTCTCCCGCTAATAGTGTTACAGTTTGCTTTTATAGTTTTGAGGTACTTGTCATTTACAATAGCAGTACTGTGCAGGATACATTTGTCTACCTCATGGTTTAAATTTGTAAAGGTCCCCATTGGTTATAATTTGATTGCACTAACCCCATAAGAAAATAATCATGATGAGAAAGGCATTTAAAATGAAGCTCTATCCTAACAGTATTAAAGCATATATGCAAAGACACAATCCAATATGGAAGGAGTTGGAAGAGGTGCTAAAAATACATGGGGTTCACAATTACAGCATTTTTTTTGATAGTGAAAGCCATATATTGTTTGGTTATGCAGAATTGGAATCGGAAGAAAAGTGGAATGCCATAGCCAATACCCAAATATGTCGGGATTGGTGGGCACATATGGCAGACCTCATGGAGACCAATGAAGACAACAGTCCACTCTCGTTAGATTTAGATGAGGTCTTCCATTTGAAGTAAAGTTAAAAATAGGTTTGGCAAACAGGGAATATTGTTATGCCCTTGTCCATACCGTAATAAATGGACCACACCGGGCCTTAGGCCGGTATGGATGGAATTTTTGTTGCCAAGAAATAACCAAAAGCAAGGCATAGTATTATTTACCATTACTCTACAAGGTCTTCCCAAACTTAAAAGATTTGCTAACTTAGGGCTCTATTCAAATTCATAAGATAATTATAGCAAAATGAAAATAAACGACTCTTTCGATCCTGGCCTATATAAGGCCAATGATAAACGTTACGATACTATGCAATACCGTCGCTGTGGAAACAGTGGTATTCTTTTGCCCTTAATTTCGTTGGGGCTTTGGCATAATTTTGGCCATACCGACAATTTGGAGATGGGCCGCAATCTTTTGCGCTGTGCCTTCGATAATGGGATAACCCATTTTGATCTAGCCAATAACTATGGTCCCCCGTACGGCGCTGCTGAAGAAAATTTTGGACGCATTTTTAAAAAGGATTTTCAACCCTATCGGGACGAACTTATTATTTCCAGTAAAGCGGGTTGGGATATGTGGCCGGGACCCTATGGTAATTTTGGGTCTCGCAAATATTTGATTGCCTCGGCCGATCAAAGTCTTCAAAGAATGGGACTGGATTATGTTGATATTTTTTACCACCATAGACCGGATCCGGACACACCTTTGGAAGAGACCATGGGAGCCTTGCATCATTTGGTACAAAGAGGGAAGGCGCTTTATGCGGGTATTTCCCAGTATCCTGCGGAACTTACGTCCAAGGCGGCGAAAATCATGAAGGACTTGGGCACGCCATTATTGATCCACCAACCTAGATATAATATGTTCGATCGTTGGGTGGAAGATGGATTGCTTGATGTGTTAAAAGAAGAGGGGATAGGCTCCATTGCATTCTCTCCATTGTCACAGGGCGTATTGACCAAGAAATATCTAGAGGGTATTCCAAAAGATAGTAGGGCAAGCAAGGATGGCCGTTATTTGAAGGAAGACCAGATTACACCGGAAGTTTTGAACAAGGTAGGTCGACTCAATAAACTGGCAGGGAAGCGTGGCCAAAGCCTAGCCCAAATGGCCATTGCCTGGTTACTGAAAGATCCAAGGATTTCTACCGTTCTCGTTGGTGTGAGTAGAACAGAACAACTGCTGGATAATTTGGAAGCTCTCAAAAATATTAAATTTAGTGAAACAGAACTAAAGGAGATAGAAAGTATTTTGGGGTAATAGGGAATTTTTGTTTATTGGGCCTGTCTACATTGGATTGGGCCGAAGAACATATATTTTATTAGTGAAACTCAATTTTGAGAAGTCCGTAAGACGCACTTAAAATTGCAAGTTGAACTAATCCCGCCTTTTTCGGCGGGATCTAGGTTCAAGACCTCGACCCTAGGGTCGATTCCTATTATTGGGTTCAGGGCTTGCCTTTGTCGGCAGGATTGCTCTGAGGTTTAATACTTTTTATTAACTTGATCCCTGTAATTAAATTAGCACTGTTTATAATCAATGAAGCAACATATTGTTAAGATTTTGGAGGCACATTATATTACCCATGATGTAAAACGTTTTGTAGTGGAAAGACCTGCGGGTTATGATTTTATTCCGGGACAGGCAACCGAGGTCGCCATTAATCTGCCCGAGTGGAAAGACCAATCGCGGCCCTTTACCTTTACCTCCATAAGGGAGCATGGGTTCCTGGAATTCATGATCAAGATCTATAATGATCATGAAGGGGTGACCAAAATGTTGGGACGCACCCACGCCGGGGCGGAACTTATTCTTCATGAAGCCTTTGGGGCAATACAATATAAGGGGCCTGGTGTATTTATTGCAGGGGGAGCTGGCATTACGCCCTTTATATCCATATTTAGACATTTATATACCCATAAGAACCTACATGGCAATAAATTGATTTATTCCAATAAAACGTCGGAAGATGTTATTATGGAAGAAGAATTGCAAAAGATGCTGGATGGTAGTTTTATAAAAATATTTACCCGCGAAAATGTGGTGGGATTTAGGGGAAATAGGATAGATAGAAAATTCCTTATTGAAAATATAGTCGATTTTGGCCAGAACTTTTATTTATGTGGTCCTAAAAAATTTGTACAAAATATCACCGAACTACTATTGGATCTCGGCGCCACAGCGGAGACCGTCATCATTGAAAAATGATGGATTATTTCGCCGAAATGGCAATTCATTTTAGAATCCATATTTATTGTTTGTTTTTGTGAAAGATACCTTGGATTATTTTTTAACATAGTGAGATGTACTCCATTACGGGCAACGGGAATTTACACCTGGAAAACATTTAATAAAAAAGTAAAAAGGCTATATTTAAATGCTTTTTTTATACGCACAAAACTTAAACCAATAAATATATTATGGATACCAGAAGGGATTTTTTAAAGAAGGCAAGTATGTTGGCCGGAGGAATGGGCTTAACGGCAAGTCTGCCACCCTCCATTCAACGTGCCTTGGAAATTGACCCCGAAAATGGAACTACCTTTAAAGACGCCGAGCATGTGGTCTTTCTAATGCAGGAAAACCGTTCGTTTGATCACTGCTTTGGAACTTTGCAAGGAGTTAGGGGCTTTAATGATCCAAGGGCCATTTCATTGCCGAACAAAATACCTGTATGGCTACAAAGTAATAAGGACGGGGAAACCTATGTGCCATTCCGCTTGAACCTGAAGGAGACCCAGGCCACTTGGATGGGAGATTTACCCCATAATTGGGAAAGTCAGGTAGATGCCCGTAATAATGGAAAATACGACCAATGGCTCGTAGCCAAGAAGGCGGATAAGGAATACGGAAATATGCCACTTACCTTAGGCCATTATAACCGTGAAGACCTACCTTTCTATTATGCCTTGGCCGATGCCTTTACCGTATTTGATCAGCATTTTTGCTCGGCGCTCACAGGAACCACCACCAATAGAAGTTATTTTTGGACTGGTAAATCTTTCGATACAGAAGGCAATAGACCTTGTGTCCGAAATTCTGAGGTAAGCTATAATAGTGAGGCCAGTTGGAAAACCTATCCGGAAAGACTGGAAGAAAATGGCATTTCTTGGAGGGTTTATCAGAACGAGATCAGTTTGCCGACCGATGTGGAAGATGCATCCCTGTTGGCCAATTTTACCGATAATAACCTAGAGTGGTTCTCTCAATATAATGTTAGATATAGCTCCGGTTTTCAAAAATATATAAAAGGGAGGCTCAAGGAGTTGCCGTCGGAAATAGAGGTTTTGGAAAAGGGGTTGGACAAGCAAAAAGAGGAAAGGAAGGCCGAGCATTTAAAAGAATTGCAAAAAAAAAGACAGCAACTGGAACAAATCAAAGAGGTTCTTAAAACTTGGAATTCCAATGATTTTGAAATACTTTCGGATTTTCAAAAAAACCTTCACCAGAAGGCCTTTACCACCAATATTGGAGATCCTGATTATCATAAGATAGAGGAACTTAGCTATAATGATAATGGTCTGCAGCGCACCTTAAAGGTACCCAAGGGAGATATCCTGCACCAATTTAGACAAGATGTGGACCAAGGGAAATTACCAACCGTTTCCTGGTTGGCGGCGCCTCAGAAATTTTCGGACCATCCGAGTGCTCCCTGGTACGGGGCATGGTATGTCTCCGAAGTACTGGACATCCTCACCAAAAATCCTGAGGTATGGAAGAAAACGATTTTTGTGCTAACCTATGACGAGAACGATGGGTATTTTGATCATATACCTCCTTTTGTAGCCCCCAATCCCAAGCATACCAAGAATTTCACCATAGGGTTGGATACCTCGGAGGAGTATGCCACTTTGGAACAGGAGATGGCAAAAAAAGATATGGATCCGGAGGATCCTAGGGAAAGTCCAATGGGACTGGGGTATAGGGTTCCAATGGTAGTAGCCTCACCATGGAGTAAAGGCGGATGGGTCAACTCTGAGGTGTGCGACATAACTTCTACCTTAATGTTCTTGGAAGAGCTGATACAGAAAAAAACGGGCAAAGTTGTAAAGGAAACCAATATTAGTAGTTGGCGCAGGGCCATTAGTAGCAACTTAACCTCTGCCTTTAGGCCTTATAACGGGGAGCCTTACACCATTCCCAAAGCTATAGAACGCAACCATTTTATGCAGGAGGTCTACAATGCCAGCTTTAAGGGATTACCCAATGACTTTAAACCTCTGACCGGTGATGATATAGCCAATGCCAAAAGGGATCTTTATAAGAATTCGTTTATGCCACAACAGGAACCTGGAATTAGGGATTCCTGTGCATTGCCCTACGAGTTATACGTAGATGGACACTTGAATGCGGATAAAAACTCGTTTCGTATTCAGTTTACGGCTGCCGACGCATTTTTTGGTGATGCGGCCAAGGGAGCACCTTTTAATGTATATGCCCCAGGAAACTATAAACAGGAATCTCCTAGTGGTGATTTGCAATTTTTGCCTGTACAAACATGGCCCTTTGCAGTAGGGAAGGGTGATAATCTGGATTATGAATGGCCTCTGGACCATTTTGAGGGCGGAGAATACCATTTAAGGGTATATGGTCCCAATGGTTTTTTTAGGGAATTTATGGGGGCTGTCTCCGATCCGGAATTGCAATTAAGTTGTGGTTATCAAAAAAAGAGGGGATTGATAAAAAAGTTATCGGGCAATATAGAGATTCAAATTACCAATACTTCCAAGAAAAAGGATATCGATATTATAGTGATAGACCATGCCTATGGTAATCCTGAACAAAAAATTCAGATCAAAAAGGGTACGGTAGGGACCATGGTGGTCAATAGTTCCAAAAGTTATGGATGGTATGATTTTTCGGTGCAGCTCCCAGAATATTCTGGTTTTGTAAGGAGATACGCAGGGAGGGTAGAAACCGGGAAAGCGTCCAAGAGCGATCCCTTTATGGGAAGAGTTGTTTCTTAGCTTACCTGTGATTTGTACTTAAGGTTTTAAAATAAAAATCCCATCCTGAATTTTAGGATGGGATTTTTTAATCAATTCCACTGTTTGTGTAAATCTTCCTGCGGTTTTGCTCAGCAAATGATTTCCTTAATCTTATGTCTTAGTTTACAAGGTCAAATCTATCAAGATTCATCACCTTGGTCCAAGCGGCTACAAAATCCTTCACAAACTTGTCCCCTGAATCTTCGCAGGCATAAACTTCGGCAATGGCTCTTAATTCGGAATTGGATCCAAAAATAAGATCCGCACGGATCCCGGTCCATTGACGTTGGCCTGTTTTGCGGCTATATCCCTCAAAGATGTTTTGGTCATCTGAAATGGCCTTCCAAGTGGTATCCATATCCAATAAATTTACAAAGAAATCGTTGGTCAAAGCACCAGGGCGTTTGGTGAAGACCCCGTGCTGGGACCCGTCAAAATTGGTGTTAAGAACTCGCATCCCGCCAAGGAGTACAGTCATTTCGGGAGCGGTCAAGGTCAATAATTGGGATTTGTCCACAAGTAATTCCTCCGCTGTTACCTCGTAAGTGTCCTTTACATAGTTTCTAAAACCATCGGCACGTGGTTCAAGGGGTTCAAAAGATTCCACATCGGTTTGCTCCTGACTTGCGTCGGTACGACCAGGGGAAAAAGGAACCTTCACGTTCTTTCCGGCATTCTTTGCAGCATTCTCTATAGCGGCGTTCCCTGCCAAAACAATAAGGTCTGCCAAGGAAACCCTTTTATTTCCGGATTGTGCGGCATTGAATTCTTTTTGTATGGCCTCCAACGTATTCAGAACTTGGGCCAATTGCTCGGGGTTGTTTACCCTCCAATTTCTTTGTGGCGCCAATCGCACACGTGCTCCATTGGCACCCCCTCGCTTGTCGGATCCCCTAAAAGTAGAGGCGGAAGCCCAGGCGGTAGAGGCCAATTGGGCAATGGAAAGGCCAGTTGCCAAAATTTTGGATTTCAGATCGGCCATATCCCTATCATTGATCAATTCATGATCTACGGCGGGTACAGGATCTTGCCAAATCAATTGTTCTTTGGGTACTTCTGGACCTAGATAACGTGATACTGGCCCCATATCGCGGTGAACCAATTTGAACCAGGCACGTGAATAGGCATCGGCAAACTCTTCAGGATTTTCCAAAAAATGCCTTGATATTTTCTCATAGGCCGGATCCATCCGCAGCGAAAGGTCCGTGGTCAACATAAAGGGTGCATGCTTTACCTCTGGATTGTGGGCATCAGGCACCGTACCGGCACCAGCATTGTTTTTAGGTTTCCATTGGTGTGCTCCAGCAGGACTCTTGGTCAGTTCCCATTCGTAGCCAAAAAGATTTTCAAAGAAGGTATTGCTCCATTTTGTGGGAGTATTGGTCCAGGCGCCTTCTATACCACTGGTAATGGTATCGGCACCCTTGCCGGTCCCGTAGTTGTTCTTCCATCCTAGGCCTTGCGCTTCAATACCTGCCGCTGCAGGCTCTGCTTCCACATATTTGGTAGGATCTGCGGCACCATGGGTTTTGCCAAAAGTGTGTCCCCCCGCTATAAGTGCTACCGTTTCATAATCGTTCATTGCCATACGGCCAAATGTATCCCGTATATAATGTGCGGACTCAACAGGGTCCGGATTGCCATTATGACCTTCCGGGTTTACATAAATCAATCCCATGTGGGCAGCTCCAAGAGGAGTTTCCAATTCCCCGTTTTCGGAATAACGTTCCTTGTTTCCCAGCCATTCCGTTTCCGAACCCCAATATACATCTTGTTCGGATTCCCATATATCCTCACGGCCTCCAGCGAAACCAAACATTTTTAATCCCATGGACTCGTGAGCACAATTTCCGGCCAATATCAATAGATCGGCCCACGATAACTTCTTGCCATATTTCTTTTTTACAGGCCATAGCAATAAACGCGCCTTGTCCAGGTTGGCATTGTCCGGCCAACTATTTAAGGGGGCAAAGCGTTGTGATCCGGAACCGGCACCACCACGACCATCTTGTATACGATAGGTTCCGGCACTATGCCAGGCCATACGGATAAAGAAAGGGCCATAATGGCCGTAATCTGCAGGCCACCAATCCTGACTTGTCGTCATTAATTTGTAGAGGTCGTTCTTTACTGCTGCCAGATCCAGCTTTTTAAACTCTTCGGCATAATTGAAATCGGGCTCCATAGGATCCACCAATGAAGAATTTTGACGCAGTATATTTAACTTTAATTGATTTGGCCACCATTCGCGGTTGCTGGTACCTCCACCCGCTACTTGATGCAATTCGCCATTTAAAAAAGGGCATTGTGCGCTTGACTCGTTTACATCCCATACTTTTCCGTTTGAGGATGGGCTTGAATGTGATTTATTTTCCATTTTATATAGTTTTATAGGTTTTGGATTAGTTCATCCTTAAATTTACAATAATTTTTTCTGATGGATTTTAAAGATTCATCAATAAAACTTATAGGTGTTAGGGAAAACTTATGGCCCAATACAGGCAGGGCTTTAACTCCCTTGGTAGAATTTTACAATGGATAGATCAAATTAAGCTCAGATAGAAAATAATTTTTAGATGAAAATAAAAGATTTAATAACTTTAAATGTTACAGATTTATAATTCAATGTCAATGGTAATTGTCGTTCTAAGATTTATTAGTGAAACTCAATTTTGAGAAGTCAGTAAGACGCACTTAAAATTGCAAGTTGAACTAATCCCGCCTTTTTCGGCGGGATCTAGGTTCAATACCTGGACCCTAGGGTCGATTCCTATTATTGGGTTCGGGGCCTGCCTTTGTCGGCAGACTTGGATCTAGGGCGGCTTTTTCCGCCCTAATCAAGTTGAACGTTAAAATTCACGCAGAATGACTGAAGAGTTTTAACTCAAAGTGATTATTTAGAATCTTGCTGTTAATGGTAACTGTAACTTAATATTTAGACATTGTAAATTTCAATAATTTAGAAAATAAAAGTAGATTTTTAATAAAAGATAGACTCGAATTAAACTAGATAGGTAACATTTTAAGATGGTTCCCTCAATTTCGGGACGGACATAACCCGGTATTCAAAAGGGATTGTGGATATTCAAAATAACTACTTAGAAATTTTAGGTAGTCTTTTTTAATAACATTTAAATTCCTACTTGATTAGGTTTTGGATATTTTGATATATTTTACCTTTTATTTAGTGTAAGTTCGGGTAGGAGTTTGCCTTTTCATACCCTACATTTGCTCAGTTCGCGTGTTACGGGAAAAAATTTACCGCTTAACGTAGTTCATCGCCCACCTCCATGGTCGTTGGCGCTTACCACCGGTTTA
>NZ_JASWIM010000009.1:0-53315 GCF_030291335.1 Arenibacter flavimaris | reverse complement strand
TACCTCGACCCTAGGGTCGATTCCTATTATTGGGTTCAGGGCCTGTCTGCCGACAAAGGCAGGCCTGCCCTGAGGTTTAATACCTTTTATTGCACCATGATGGATGGCAATAGTATGGAAGTACATGAAACGGCCTTTGTAACCTCTAGCTTCCGTGCAACGGATGTAAATCTAAGTAGGTGTCATGTGGTCTATTTTTGGATAATCCAAAGGTGGAAAAATGAATCGAAAAGCAGCTGTTAAAGGTGTGCTCCGAAGAAATTTTCACCTCTTGCAGAAAGTAAATCCATGAACAATATTCAATGCTCAAAATATAAATTAAAATTAGGTGACTTATATTGATACCAATATTTAGACCATGACCAAATATGAATAAATTAAAGTTTCCAACAGCCCAGACCATTCTTATCCTTATCGCTGTAATGGTGGCCCTATTAACATGGCTTGTTCCTGCCGGCAAGTACGATAGTCTGGCATATGATGCCAAAGACAATAGTTTTACTAAAATAAGCATGGAAGAAAGTGTTGTTTTACCTGCAACACAGGCGACTTTGCAAGAGTTGGGCATTAAAATTCCAATAGAAAAATTCACCAATGGCGATATCTATAAACCTATTGGGATTCCCAATACCTATAAAGAAATGAAAGCTCAGCCCCAAGGTTTCGCCGCCTTGGTGCAATCACCCATTAAGGGGATCATAGCCGCGGCCGACATTATTTTTTTAATCCTTATAATAGGTGGGCTCATCGGCATTGTGAACCTAACAGGTGCTTTCAATGCTGGAATTGCCTGGATGGCCAAAGTACTTAAGGGGAGGGAATATATTTTAATCATTGCTGTAACCGCGCTGATTGCCCTGGGGGGGACCACTTTTGGACTGGCAGAGGAAACCATGGCGTTCTATCCCATTTTAATCCCCGTATTCCTGGCGGCCAAATATGATGCTATGGTTGGTCTTGGTTGTGTGTTTCTGGGTTCAGGAATTGGTTCTATGTGTTCTACCGTAAATCCGTTTGCTACCATTATAGCTTCTGATGCCGCAGGAATAAATTGGACCACGGGACTCAATAATCGTATCATTATGCTGCTGCTATGTACCACCATCACCATTCTTTATATCCTTAGGTATGCCAAGCGTGTAAAGGACGATCCTTCCAAATCCCTTATTTATGATCAAAAGGAGCGTATGGAAAAGCTTTTCGGTATGGGGACAATGGATACCAATGTGAAATTTACCAACAGATTACGCCTCATCACTCTTGTGTTCTCCTTATCGTTCATTGTTATGATCATTGGAGTATCCCTTTTGGATTGGTGGTTCGTGGAAATGACGGCAACATTTTTGGTCGGGGCCATTGTCATTGGGTTTATTGCGAGAATTAAGGAAAGCGAATTTGTGGACGCCTTTGCCAAGGGAGCTGCCGATTTGCTTAGTGTGGCTTTTATTGTGGGGATTGCAAGGGGGGTAACCATCTTGATGGAAGACGGATTGATCAGTGATACGATTTTGTTTTATGCCAGTAACTTTACCGAAGGTATGCATAAAGGTGTATTCGCCAATGTAATGCTCTTTGTTTATGGAGGATTATCGTTTTTTATGCCATCTTCCTCAGGTATGGCGGTACTGACCATGCCTATTTTTTCGCCTTTGGCGGATACTGTAAATATAGGTAGGGAAATAATTGTGGACACGTATCAATACGGTATGGGCCTGTTTTATTTGATCAACCCAACAGGTTTGATCCTGGCCGCCCTGGCCATTGTACAAATAGGGTTTAATAAATGGATGAGGTTTGTAATTCCCCTTGTACTTGTATTGGTACTCACTACGATGATTTTATTGACCATTTCAGTGTATACCAATTAAATAAAAAAACCACGAATTTTTAAGATTACCCTTCAAGTTTTTAAAAAATTAAAGGGTAAATAATTAACTTTAATCGAGGATAATGGTTTGGCTGTACCTGCCAGTTATCAATTCCCCCGGAATTCTTAACTCCTACAAGAATGGTTGGTGTTGACATAATGAAAAACCCTGCATTTGTGTAATGATTATATCGAAAAAAATAAAACAGCAATGGAAAAGACAAAAATAATGGTCCAAGTGACCATTTCCGATGGAGTGGATAAGGTTTGGGGGTATTACACCAAACCAGAACACATTGTAAAATGGAATTTTGCTTCGGACGATTGGCACTGTCCCTATGCCTCCAATGATATGCGGGTAGGCGGAAAATATTCGTCGAGGATGGAAGCCAAGGACGGCAGTTTTGGTTTCGATTTCGAGGCTGTTTATGATGAGGTGATGCCCAACAAACAGTTTGACTATACCATGCTGGATGGGAGGCAGGCAAAGGTCACTTTCTACGAAATAAATCACAGGACAACTGTGAAGGTGAACTTTGATGCCGAAACCGAAAATTCCATTGAAAAGCAAAGAGGAGGTTGGCAGGCCATCCTTGATAATTTTAAAAAATATACGGAGTCCAATTAACTTAGGTGTAAATTGCTACTAGGAGTATTTTGCGTTAGTACCCAGATCAATTTAACCTGGGTAGTATTGTACTATGGGATATCGGCTTAAATTAGAGCTAATAAAAAGATAATTGAGTAACTTTGCCATAGTAAAATATGAACAACAGAACCCACATATTATCAATACTTGTTTTTTTGCTGTTTCTTGCAACTAGCAATGTACGGGCTTGTAGTACTACTGTTGAGAAACCCAAATCTGAAAATTTGGATGCTTGCAGCTCGGATACCCATACAGAAGATAAGTCGTGCTGCGACTCCGAAACGGATAAAGAGGATGAGGGTTGTAGAGGAACCTGTAACCATAATTTGTGCCACTGTCCTGTTGTGGTAAATACGCCTGTTTTTTTTAACGGATTCGAAGTGAAATTCTCAAATTTCAATACTGAATTGGAAAATAATTTGGCTTATATCCAACAAATTCCAAAATTAGTTTATCTCCCCATTTGGCAACGCCCCAAAATAGGTTAACTTTTTAGTAATAGCCATAGGTCTGTCTTAGTATTTCTGGTCAGGACCCATATTATATCTAGTATAATTAGTTTTTATAAATCGAAAAGGGATTCATGAATTCCTTTTCACAAAATATTAGTACGATGAAAAATTCAATAAACATATTGATGGTAATTTCCGTATTGCTATCTTTTATAGCAAGCAACGCCCAGACAAAAAATTTTAAATCAGCATCTGTAAAAATCTATGGAAACTGCGCCATGTGTGGGAAAACTATAGAGAAAGCTGGTAATCTAAGCAATGAAGCCAATGTAGATTGGAACAAGGACACGAAAATGGCAATTATCTCCTTTGACAGTCTTGCCACTTCCAAAGAGGAAATATTAAAAAGGATTGCATTGGCAGGATATGATAATGATATCTTTTTTGCTCCTGACGATACCTATGCCAACTTGCCGGAATGTTGCCAATATGAACGCGCCAAAAAAGATGCCCATAATAGGCAGATGCATAAGATGATAATGACAGGAGACCATATGCAACATGGAGCCATAGCCCAGGAGAATCAAAACAAAAATACGCTTGCAGCTGTTTTAGAACACTATATTTCTGTTAAGGATGCCTTGGTAAACACAGATGGCTCCTTGGCTTCCAACAAAGCTGAAATACTTTTGAATTCTGTTTCAGGAGTGGAAATGGATAAACTTCCAATGGAGGTGCATATGGCTTGGATGAAGGTACTGCAAGATCTTAAGCAAGATATAGGAAATATTATGGCAACTAAGAACGCGGATAAACAACGGGTTTATTTTAAGTCCTTATCAAAAAACATGTTTGAGGTAATTAAGGTTTCAAAATCAGAAACACCGGTGTATTATCAATTTTGCCCTATGGCGGATGGTGGAAAAGGTGGCAGTTGGCTTAGTTTGGAGGAAGTCATCAAAAACCCATATTATGGCTCTCAAATGTTGAGTTGTGGGAAAATCGTGGAAACTATAAAATAGCATGGACATGACCTATAGCAAGTATTGTTTGGCTGTATTGATACTAATACTGTCCAACTTTTTTGGGCATGGCCAAAATGTAGTCAGATACGACTTAACCATAACGGACACCATTGTTAATTTTTCAGGCAAGGACAAAAGAGCTATCGCCGTTAATGGGCAGATTCCTATGCCAACCCTCACCTTTACCGAAGGGGATATTGCCGAAATTGTGGTACATAACAAACTTCGGAAAGGGACCTCTTTACATTGGCACGGAATATATCTGCCCAATAAGGAAGATGGGGTACCTTTTTTGACGCAAATGCCGATTGCACCGAACACCACCCACACCTATCGTTTTCTAATTATTCAAAATGGAACACATTGGTACCATAGTCATGGTGGAATGCAGGAGCAAATAGGAATGTACGGAGCTATGATTATAAAGAAAAAGGAAACGGATCCTAGGTTTAGAAAAGGTATAGACGACCTACCTGCAGTTCCTCTAATTTTGAGCGAATGGACCGATATTAAACCTGAAAATGTGCATAGAATGTTGCACAATGCCAATGATTGGGGTGGAATTAAAAAAGGTACCGTTCAGAGCTATTCAGAGGCAATAAAGAAGGGACATTTTAAAACTAAACTGGAAAATGAATGGAAGCGCATGCTGGCCATGGACGTTAGTGATGTGTATTATGATAAATTTCTTATCAATGGGAAGAATGAAAGCCAACTTTCCCAATTTAAAGCTGGGGACAAAGTACGGTTACGTATAGCGAATGGTGGGGCCTCGTCCTACTTTTGGCTCTCGTATGCAGGGGGCAAAATGACTGTTGTAGCAAATGATGGAAATGATGTGGAACCGGTAGAGGTGGACAGATTAATTATTGGTGTTTCAGAAACCTATGATGTTGTAGTTAGTATTCCTCAGGAAGATACGGCCTATGAATTCTTGGCCACCCCTGAGGACCGTACGAATTCGGCTTCAATATATTTGGGGAATGGTACTGTACAATTGAAAAGTAGAATGTCAAAACTCAAGTATTTTGAGGGAATGAAAATGATGAACGGGATGATGAATATGGATGGTTCCATGGATGATATGGGTATGGATATGTCCCTTCAGAAAATGGATATGAACACGGTGATGTATCCGGAGGTCACGGGTAGTGGCAAAAGGAAAATGGACCATGCAAATCTTTCCATGAAACCCGATGTAGAATTGGTTACCCTAAATTATGGTATGTTGAAAGCACCACATCCTACCACCTTGCCCAAAGATGCCCCTGTAAGGGAATTGCGTTTTGAGCTTACTGGAAATATGAACCGTTATGTTTGGAGCATGGATAATAAAGTGCTTTCAGAAACTGATAAAATCCTGATAAAAAAAGGTGAAAATGTAAGGATAACCCTGTACAATGGATCCATGATGAGGCACCCCATGCACCTTCACGGGCACGATTTTAGGGTGCTGAACGGGCAGGAGGAATATGCACCCTTAAAAAATGTCTTGGATATTATGCCTATGGAAACAGACACCATAGAATTTCAGGCAAATGCAGAAGGGGATTGGTTTTTTCACTGCCATATACTTTATCATATGATGGCAGGAATGAATCGCGTTTTTTCCTATGAAAAGCAAACCTCCAATCCGTATCTACCCAATAAGGAATGGGCCTACAAAAAGTTGCAAGAGGAAAGTAACAAACTCCATTTTATGGTAGAAAACGACTTCGCATCCAACGGTAATGATGGTAGGGCCATGTTGCAAAATGCCCGTTGGAGTTTTGGAACGGAATGGCGTTTAGGCTATCATGATGACCATGGCTATGAAAGTGAAACCCATATTGGTAGATATATAGGAAAGAACCAATGGTTTATGCCATTTGTTGGGTTCGATTGGCGCTACCGGAAAACAAAGGGAATGGTTGAGAAAAACATTTTTGGTCAAGGAAATACTAAGGATACCAGGGCCGTAGCGAGTCTTGGAGCTGAATATACCTTACCTCTGTTGGTAACCTTACAAGGAGAAGTATTTACGGACGGGAATATACGTTTTCAACTGATGAGGGAGGATATTCCGGTTAGTCCTAGGTTACGATGGGCCTTTATGGTAAATACGGATAAGGAATACATGACAGGTTTTAAGTATATCGTAACACGCAATCTAGGAATTTCCACCCATTATGATAGTGATATGGGATTGGGATTCGGTGCTACCTTAAATTATTGAGTCAACAAATTGAATTACCAAAACTGGCTTTTGTCTTATAACATAGGTCAGTGGTTTAAATAACGAATACCAATGCCCTATTTTGAAATCATATAACAAAATAGGGCTTTTGCTATATGTGTTGCCTAAACGGAGATATTCTATGGAAGTAAACCCTTCAAAACCTAAACAGAAGATTGTATCTTTATGAGATGATCAAAGCAGATAAATTTCAGGAACTGGAAACGAACCGACTTCTCTTAAGGAGGTTGGAGGAGACGGACTGGGAGATGATCAGTTACTTGCGATCGGATAAGGTAGTAAATAAGTTTGTTAATAGACAGAGCGCAGAAACTAAGGAAAAGGCACTTGCCTTTATAGCCAAGACCAACACCGATATAAACAATGTACGATTGTACCAATGGTGCATTTCCCTGAAGAACAGTCCGGCAATGATTGGAAATATCTGTCTGTGGAATTTATCCCAAGATTATAAAACAGCGGAAATGGGATACGACCTAAGTCCCGAATTTCAAGGTTTAGGCCTCATGAATGAGGCTGTGATGAAAGTGTTGGACTTTGGGTTTAATAAATTGCATTTGGATAAAATTGAGGCTTTTACCAATTATAAAAATGAAAGTTCCAAAAAATTGTTGATCAAAAATCAATTTATTTGGAATGAAAAAAGGAAGGATCCAGATGATGGGGGGAATGTTATTTATGAGATTTATAAGGAGGATTACCAACCTAACCCTTAGGAGGTAAATACTTCATTGGCCAATGGTCTTCCGTAAAATTGAATGGAACGGCTACAATGTTCTTACTTTAAGTATGCCAACGGTAAGAACGCAAAAGATTTTATATCTTACAGTACCGATATTAATTATAGTATTAAAATCCTTATTCCATGCAATATTCAAGAAATTCATTTTTAAAGGCATTAGGTCTTGGTGGCCTATTGGCCACTGGTTCAGTATTGACCGCTAGTCCATTCCGGGATATTTTGGGAATAACTAATATAGGTACGGAAGCAAGGGGCCTTACGCTGGGATTGGCATCCTATTCCACAAGAAAATTTAGTTTGGATGAAACCCTGGCAATGGCCAATCGTTTAAATCTTAAGCAGATTGCCCTAAAAAGTATGCATATGCCCTTGGAGAGTAGTGAGGAAGATATTAAAAATATAACTGCGAAATTTGAGAAGGCAGGAATAGGCCTTTATGGCGGAGGTGTCATTTACATGAAAACGGCCCAGGAAGTTGAAAATGCCTTTAGGTATGCCAAAGCGGCCAAAATGAAGGTAATCATAGGAGTGCCCAACCACGACTTATTGCCTTTGGTTGAAATGAAAGTTAAGGAGACCAATATTAAGTTGGCCATTCATAACCATGGCCCGGGTGATAAGATGTACCCAACACCTGAGGTGGTTTACGATAAAATTAAAATGCTCGACCCACGTATTGGTCTGTGTATAGATGTGGGCCACGTACAAAGATTGGGACTGGATCCCGTGAAAAACATTAAAATGTACGCAGATCGCTTATATGATATCCACCTTAAGGATGTTGACAAGTCGGAGGCCGATGGGAAATCGGTTGAGTTTGGCAGAGGGGTTCTTGATATTCCAGCAGTATTGAACGCCTTGAAAGCGATCAACTATACGGGGGTTATGGCAATGGAATTTGAAAAGGATTCCGAGGATGTTTTTGCAGGCCTTGCAGAATGTGTAGGCTATGTAAATGGGGTATTGGATGCCATAAAATAGGTAATGCAAAAATGGGTGTACTGCTAAGATGCCGTAATTGCTGAGATAACACCTTATCTGGAAGAACTAAAAGACTATAAGGTTCAATATTTTGTGAATGCCATTCCTGCCTATTTAGGTAGGGATGTTCTCCTCCTGGAAAAACTGGCAGTTAAAACAGGATTGAAGATTATTAGCAATACGGGGCTATATGGTGTACGCAATCTTAAATTCCTTCCAAAATATGTTGAAAATATATCCGCTGAAAATCTAGCGAAAAAGTGGATTGCCGCATTTGAAGACGGTATTGACGGTACCGGTATCAAACCAGGTTTTATCAAGATTGGGGTAGATACTACCCACCCTTTGGATACCCTGCATCAAAAATTGGTCATAGCAGCTGCGATAACTAGTTTAAAAACCGGATTGACCATTGCCTCCCATACAGGAAAGGCCATAGGGCTTTGGCCACAATTGGGGATCCTTACTAAAATGGGAGTTTCCCCAGCGTCTTTTATATGGGTACATGCCCAGGCAGAGGATAATAATAAAACTTATTTAAAGGCTGCGGCTTTGGGTTGTTGGATAAGCCTGGACGGATTGGGTTGGGATGTGGAAAGACATTTGGAAAAGTTGGTTTATGCCAGGGATCATGGCATTTTGGATCGTATACTCATATCACACGACGCCGGGTGGTACGATCCCCAAAAGGAACAACAAAACATTGCCTCCTATACTAATATTTTCACCAAACTCCTACCAGCACTAAGGGGCCATGGCTTTACAGAGGATGAGATAACACTTTTGCTTTCGGATAATCCAGCAAAGGCTTATGGTCTGGTAATGAAGGGTTAATATTCAATTTCCAATTCCTCATATCGTACTTCCTCAATAATATTGGATCTGTTGGAATCAACTTTAGGATTGTATAGGTCCTTGCTTATGGGGTGGGCCTTTATGGCCGCATCTTCCATATCATCTTCCATGACATTACGGATTTCTTCTTCATTGAGGTCGTTGTTCAACCATGCATCCACATCCTCATCCCTTAAGATAATAGGCCTCCTATTTTTGGTATTGTGAATTTTCTTGAAGAGGGGAGTGGCCGCCTTCGTCAGGATAGTAAAGGTGTTGTAGCCATCTTTGGTGGTGGTATAAAGTCCGGCCAGGCTCATAAGGGCTTCATTTTTTAATTCAAAATAAAAAGGAACCTTAAACTTTTTGGGAGCCGTGTGAGGTTCGTAAAATCCGTTTACGGGTATTATGCATCGTTTGGTCATGGCACTGAATCTATAGATAAAATGATCAAAGATCTTTTCGGATTGGGCGTTGAGTCCGGCTCCAAACCTGGCGCCCTCCTTATAATATTTTTTATAATCGGCCCCCATAGTGTTCTGTGGCATAATGCCCCACATGGATGGCGTAATGTGATTTCTACTTTCTTGTGGAAGGATCCATAATAGCGGATGCGCCCATCCATTGGCATGGTGATAGGTAAGCTCCCCCTCAATTGGGGTTTTACCCATTAATTTGGAAACATTGTAAAATTTCTCCACCTCCTTGGCAGAGGTGGTTACCCTAGTACCGAAACACATTTGAATAATTTTATCCTAAATTAAGAATTTAACTTTTTTGGTCCGACTTCAAAATCTAAAATTTGTAATTTTGGAAAATATCCATAAAATAGGATTATTTCCAATAAATGAAAAATATTGTATACAGAAATCATGATCGATATGCCATTAAGCGCCTTTTAATGGAGATAGGTGCACACCAATTGAACAAGGAATGTGAGTTGATGAAACTTCCTTTTCCAAAACGCCTTGGTCTCTTTTATATAGAAAGTTCCGATGATTGTGTGTACCTGGTGTACAAGTATTATGATGGGATAAGAAAGATCATGAAATTGGATCGTTATGAACTACCGGAAGCCGGATGGGAACGGGTTTCTTTGGAATAAATTTTAATAGGAGATGGGGTGTATTGAGCATTGGGTGGTGAGAGGTAGAAAAAGGGAGATTGGAATCTGGATACCTGAGTCTGGAATCATGGTTACTGGCTGCAATTACATTGCCCCTCGGCATGATGCCTGTTCGTTTGCGTCTGTTTGCCGGAAGCCAATTGGACCAAGGAGGATCATCATATTGGGAAGGAGGTAGCTATGAACAGCTATAAACCCAATTGCAATACGTCCAAGTCTCCTGTAATTGTCTTGTTATGGTTGAACTACTAATGGAAATAGGGAATATTATCTTTATATAACTCCATCCATAACTATAAGTTGAACTTATTTTAACCGTTAAAGTGGAAAACTATGATAATTTGATATCATTATAATTTATGAAAATCGTAGTTTTACAGTCATGGCCTAAAATTATAAAATTTGATTTGGTATAATTTATATAACCGTTTTAAGCGAATCAAAAGAGTAAAGGATAAGTCACGTCGCGAACTGGAAAATCAGATTGCCGAACTTCAAAAACAAAATGAAATCCTTAAATCGCTTTTGGCCTTTCAAAGTGAAGAGGGAAAGGATGAAAATGAGAAATATGCCAATACCATTCTCAACAATATGGGGGATGCCGTATTTGTAAAGGACAAGGGGAGCAGGTTAGTCTTGGTCAACGATGCTTTTTGCAATCTGTTCAACCTTCCAAGAGCCAAAATAATAGGAAAGACACTAGCCGAAAGTGTTCCTCCGAATGAGAGGGAGAGTTTTTTGCGAATAGATAAGCAGGTACTTACGGATGGTGTAGATAATATAAATGAGGAGTCGCTAACCATAAGTAAGGACCACAAGAAAATTATTTCAACGAGGAAGTCGAGATTTGTAGATGAAGACGGAGAGAAGTTTTTGGTTGGGGTAATACGCGATATTACCGAACGGATAAAGGCGGAGGAAGATTTGAAGGAGAGTGAAATTCAATTGAGGGAACTAAATGCTACAAAAGACAAATTGTTTTCTATCATTGCCCACGATTTAAGAAGTCCGTTTAATAATATCCTGGTGTTGTGCGGTATCTTGAAGTCACAGTTATCAAAATCGCAAGATTCGAACGCTCTAGTGCCTTTGGGACTGATACATACTACTGCCAAAAATACCTTGGTTCTACTTGAAAATTTATTGGATTGGGCAAAATCCCAATCCGGTCAAATCAGTTTTAAATCAGAAAAAACAAGTGTATCTGCTGTTATCCATGAAATATTGGAACTCTCAACATCCTTGGCCCAGACGAAAGACCTTTACATAGAGGTAAACGCAGCAGATGAAATTGAAGTGAATTCCGATAAAAAAATATTGAAGACTGTCATTAGAAACCTTATTTCCAATGCCATTAAATATAGTAGGCCAGGCGGCAAAATAAGGGTTTCTGCAATAGAGCAGGAAGATTACGTTAAGATTGTAGTTTCCGATTCAGGTGTTGGGATGGATGAAAAAACCCTTAAGAATTTGTTCGGTATAGCTACCAATACCTCCTTGCCGGGGACCCTCAACGAAAAAGGCTCGGGTTTTGGATTGGTATTGTGCAAGGAATTTATTGAAAAGCTAGGAGGTAAGATATGGGTTGAAAGCGAGGAAGATAAAGGAAGCGATTTTATATTTACAATACCTCGTAATTGATTATCTATTAAATGTACTGGTTGGAATAGGATGTGGGGTAGTTACTTTTTCTTTTAAAGAAATACAACATAGAAGAAGCCTATACACTTTACTGAAATTGTAAATGCATAGGCCTCTTATTATACAAGGGTACAGGGAGTGTTCTATTGTAGCCAAGGAATGCCTGCTACCTGTTGGTCTTCTCCATTATTCTTTACAGAAAGGCACCAGGGGTCATTCTTCCTGATTAATTAACATCCAATAAAAGTACACTTCAATTATCCATTTTTACAATTTTGGAATCAGCGGAAAGTTTTTTATGTGTAATGGTGGCATTGCCCTTATAGGATAACACACTGTTTCCGCTGGCATCGATCCAAATAGAGTTGTTTGCCGTTAGATAGGCATTGCTATTACCGGAAAGATTAATTTTTAAGCTGTCAACGCTTAGGTCGTAATCTGATAGTTCACAGTTACCACCTAGATCCATGTCCATATTTTTTACACTTCCCAAGAGTTCTATCATACAGTTTCCTTTGGATACAAGATCAAGCTTTTCTGCTGTCAAGGTCCCGGAAAAGAAACTATTTCCACTTAGGTACATTTTTATGTTATCTGTTTCCAAGGGGTCTTCAAGTTCCAATGTGGTATTTCCCTTAATGGTAAAATTGTTGATACTTTTGGTGGTAATAAACACATTTAAGGTTTCCTTTCCTTTGATTCTTCGAACCTTGTCCAGCTTCACCGTTAACTTATTGCTTTCCTTGTTTAACAAGATATATTCGTGAAGGTTATCGTTGGCCTCGACCCGCAATTTCTCTTCAGTATCCGAGAAGCTTATATAGATATTAAAGTTATCGTTAACCTCCAAGGAAGTGTAGCCAGAGAATTCATGGTCCTTGGAGGTTACATCCTCTGAAACGGTTATAGTATCCTTTTCGCAGGAAATTGAAAATATGGTAAATGCAATGAGAAAATTTATTTTAAATGACGTTGCCATTCCCTTATTTGTTTAATTATTTGTGAGCCGTTAATAGTAGATAGATGAGGAAAATAGTATAGATGACATATATACATCTTCTGTAAAATTCAATACTTGGATTTTTCATTATTCATTTTTTAGAGATTTTTTAAACTATCGTGTTTTTTATCAATGGTTTGCCGTAAAGCGTCTTAAGGCCGACCATTGACTTCTTTTTCCATATTTAATTTGTGAGAAAAAAGCGTGTTTCTTGGATTCTGAGGGAATTCTTCGGTAATTATCAAAAGCTTTCATAACTATATTTTTTATAATCAATAATGATGACAAAGGTCGGTTGAAGATCAACAGTCCACAATCGCATAATCATGTGGAAGTTAATAGATTCCCCTTTGCCCATAGGGCCATTAATCACATCTTTGACGAGTATTCCATTTTACAACCCAAGGTTAAAAGTTATAATGATATGCCCACTGTAATCTACTAGGGCAGGGAAATGTCTCCAAGACTTAGGTCTTCAAAAAGGTTTACCATATTAAAATCAGGGTTTATGGAGGTATTGCGGTTTTCAAAGGCAATTCCGTAGCCATGGCCATGTGCAATCGTGGAATTTTTAAGGGTTAAATTGGCCATATAATCCCCATCTAGGCCAATACTCGCTATTTTGGAAACCCCGGGCATTTCGGTTTTTCCGGCATAGAGTACCTCCGTATGGTCCATTAGGTTTTTGGCACTGTCCGATTGGATTCGGATCCCGTTCCAAAATCCTTTGCTTGCATTGGCCCCGGTAAAGACAATCTTTTTATTTGCGGTACCCTGGGCAATTAAATAGCCATTGGGAAACACTCCAAACATCTTATCTTCGGCAAATTTGAAAATGGCACCAGGAAGTATTTTTAAACCGGATTGAACTCCTAAATTACCGCTCACCAAATAGCTGGCACCAAAGTGCAAGGCTGGCCAAACAGTCTCGCTACCATCTGGATTGAACAGGGTAGACCCAATAATTTCAACGCCATTATGACCGTTGCCCATAAACTCCATTCCCGCTCCATCCCTTAATTTCTTTACCTGATTCGCGGACATGGACATGGCGGGACCTTGATTATCATGAAACTTAACAAAGTCTATGTGCACAAGTTCGGCTCCGTTTTCAACATAAATACCATTGCCACCGCTTGCCACAATTTTGGAGCTGAACACTTTTAACTTAGCCTCATTGGCCCCTGCCATTCCAATAGCTGTCCTGTTCTGAAACCCGTCCATTACCTCACTTCCTGCATGGTATATTTCCACATTGTCCAATTCATTTCTCATGTCGTCGGACATTATGGAAATACCTTTCCAATATCCTCCGTCCGTGGCTTCCTTACCACGGAATTTAATTGGGTGTTGATTGCTTCCAAGGGCCACCATATAGCCCTTTTTGGTGATATTTATCTCCGAATCCCTATCCATGTACAGTTCCAGACCTTCCAAGATCCTAAGGCCGGAAACAACCTCTATTTTTCCTTCTACGATATATTTAAGGTCAAACGTACTATCGTACAAATTGCTCCAAACAGTTTCTTCGGTATTATAGATTCGGTCACCAATGACCTGGATAATATTTACTTCATTGTTGTGTATTTGGGACAGGGCCGATACCACTCCCAGTTGTGAGGCAGGTACTCTAATAATTTTGTTGTTGTCCCTGTACACATTAAAGGATTCGGTGTTCCATTTGGCCCCAACTTCTACGGCCATGGCATAGGAAGCACTGTGTTGGATAATGGAGGATACCAAATTAAGGTGTCCGGGCCCCTCATTGTCGATACCCAAGCTAGTAGCAACTTCCATTCCTTGGGCAATAGCTCCGCCCCCGTATTCAATGGTTGTTCTGTCCAATTTATTCAACGGGTTATTGGAATTGATAATTAAGCCCTTCCAATACCCTGGAACCTTGTTCTTACCAGTAAAGGTGATAAATGAACTGGCGGCTGCGGTTGTGATAATGGCCCCTGGATTGTCTATATACATTGCCGTGTTTTCCTCAAAGGCAATGACCACGTTCGGATCAATGGTGAGCAATGCCGTTACATGGATATCGCCAGTTACCAAATAATCAAATTTATTGGGGTCGTCAAAAACGTTTGCCAAATGGCGACGTTCCGTAATATTTTCTGAAATGAGTATGGTTTCTTGTACAGGTGGGGTGTTCTGCTTCTTTACCAAGACCACCAATGCATCCGTATCATAAAATCCGTCATTGAAAATTTTTAGCTCCACAGAATAGTTCCCGGCCTTATCAGGAGTAAATTTTGGCTGGGCCGTGGTTTCTTCCGTCAATTCGGTTAAACTTCCACTCGGTTTGGCTTTAAGGCTCCATAGGTATTGAAAGGGTTTTCCGGCTTTGTCCAGGGACTTGGAACCGTTGAGGATTACAGCCTGACCAGTAAAGATGTCCCCTTGATTTTCAATAGAGGCATCTGCCTCCAAAGTGTTCTTAGGAATTTCAGAATGATCATCATCGGAACATCCAATGAACATTAAGAAGAGGATTGAAAGAGTAAAAAGTTTTGTTTTCATTGCCTGATATTGAGTTTTAGTTTCAAATTTTTTCAGGACAAAGGAAGTGCGCTACCCCGGTTCTTACAATCGCATAAGTATGTGAAATCCGAGGATTTTTAAATGGTTTGGAAGCAAATATGTTATAGCAATTTATCCTTAAAGGCCTTGGCAACGGCTTCGCTTTTGCTGTTTACGTGTAGCTTTTCGTATATTTTTTTGATATGTGATCTAACAGTGTCAATGGCTATATAAAGTTCCGAAGCAATCATTTTATAGCTGTAGCCATCCACCAGAAGTTGCAAGACTTCTGTTTCCCTTTCACTTAAGCAATAGTCCTGATTCTTGGTCTGGGGTATTACTTGGAACATTTTTAACACTTGTGTAGCGATAGAGGAAGTCATGGGAGCTCCACCCAAGGTGGCATCTTGTATATATTCCAATAATTTTGCCGGTGGGGTTTTTTTGAGCAAGTATCCATTGGCCCCGTTCCTAAGTGCCTCGAAAACATTCTTATTGTCGTCAAAGACGGTAAGCATCAATACTTTGACCTCGGTGTTAACCTCCCTTATTTTCCTTAATCCTTCCAGACCATCGGTACCAGGCATATTGATATCCATCAAAATAACATCGGGCGACCATTTTTCCATTTCCGCGGCTACATTATTGCAATTCCTGTACGATGCCAAAACGGAAAATCCATCACTGCCATTGATCAACATGGTAAGCCCTTCCCGAAATTGGGGGTTATCCTCATATATTACTATCCTAATCATAATTGTGCTTTTTGTAAAATTAGACAGGAAATCCATAGGGGAAAATCACATAAAGATGTTAAATGTCCTCTAAGGTACAGGAACGTTCAAACAAATTTCCGTACCTAGATCCGGATTACTGTCAATTTTTAATTCTCCTTTCATTTTGGATGCCCTTTTAACCATATTGTCCAGACCATTTCCGCTGTCGGCTTTTTCTGTCTCAAACCCAATACCGTTGTCCATGATCTGCATTCTGAGCCACTTATCCCTATAGGTTAGTTGAACCTCTGCTCGTTTGGCATGGGAGTATTTGGCGATGTTATTGATAGCTTCCTTAAAAATAAGAAATAGGTCCCGCCGGGCTTCCATATCCAGTTTTAAATCGTTTATTTTATCCTCTACCTCAAAATCAAATTCTATGTTCTTGGCCTCCAGGATGCCTGTGGCATATTCCCTCATTCTTGCAATAACCCTGTGCATGTTGTCGTTGTCCGGTTTTATGCTCCAGACAATATCATCCATGGCCTCCATCATTCTTTGACTGTTGTCCGTAATCTTGGAGAGGTAGTTGCTACTGGTTACTGTATCGCTGTTCATTTTACTCTTGGCCATGGAACTAAGAATGTTTATGGTACTCAAGGTAGAGCCCATATCATCATGCAGGTCCCTGGCTACTTTATTCCTTAAATTTTCAACGGCCAAGATGCGGTTTACCTTAAGTCTGTATATAAAATAGGCCATTCCTACCCCAGTGCATAGGAGCAGGGCCATAAACCACCAGGTACGATAAAAGGGAGGGCGTATCCTAAAGTCGATGCTGGTAATTTCATCCGGTTCCAGACCTTGGAGGTTCATGCATTTTACCTGAAAGGTATATTTTCCTGAAGGCATGGTGGTATAGGTGGCGGCCATATCCATTTCGGCCTTTACCCAGTCTTTGTTCACCCCTGGAATGCGATAATAGTACTGTAATTTTCTTTGTTGGGAAAAGCTTAGGGCGGAAAAATAGAAAGTAAACGAGTTTTGATAATGATTGAATACGATTTCTTTTTGGGCCATGATCGAATCCAAAGGCATATAAGTATTAAAGAGTTTAAAATCGGTAATGTTTACCTTGGGCGGTTTTTGTTTATAATTTAGTTTTTCGGGTGAAAAGCCAAAAACAACATCTTCCCCTCCAAACCATATCTCCCCGTTTTGCATCATCCATTTGGCACTATTGGTCTTTTCCGCATAGATAACGCCATGAAGGTTGTTATAGGAACTTATGATGTTTTTTTCATAATTATAGCTGCTAAGGCCATTACTGGTTATCATCCAGGCTATTCCTTCCCTATCCAACATTAACTGTAATACCCTGGATCCATAGAGTCCGTCGTAAGATGTAATTTTCTTTACCTCGGAGGTGTTGATGTTAAGTATGTTCAATGCTTCGGCACCCACCAAAAAAATACTGTCGTTATATTGTTGGATATCGGAAACGGTATTGTCCATTATCCCATAATTATCGTTGAATACTGTATTAAAATGAAATAAGATTTCGTTGGTTTCCACATCAATTACATAAACACCTTGCTTATGGGTCCCAACCCATAACCGCCCCTGCAGATCTATATAAAGTCTGTAAATAATGGTGTTGAAATTGTGGAGTTCTTCAAAACTGGTATCGGTAATGGGGTCGTTCTTTTTCCATTTTACCAATAGCCCACTTTGCGTTCCAAACCAAAGATTTCCGTTTTGATCCTCCTTCACCTGCCGTACTGTAGATTGTTTAAATATGGGGGGATGTAACCAATGTAACGCCTTTTTGGTATTTGCATCAAAAACGGCCAGTCTACCCCCCTGACAGGCAGACCAAACGCTTCCCGATTCACTGTGCTGTTGAAGGTCCCAAATGGAAGAATATAGAGTGATGGATTCCGTTCCCAGACCCGTATAGGGGTTTCCTCCCAGTTTATTGAAATTCTCGTCATAAAAAAGGATACCCTTGCCCCATGTACCAATCCAATTCTCCTTGGTCTTGGTTTCCAATATGGCATTTACTGGAGAGTCCAGTCCAAGACCATCTATCACCACAAGGCTATATACATCCTTTTGATTGGGATTTATAACATACAGCCCATTTTCCGTACTAAACCAAATGTTGCCCTCCCTGTCTTCAAAGAGATGCCTGGCCTGATTACATCTAATATCGAACTCCAGGGGGTTGGCTTTGAAATGTTGATAAAAACCTTTCAAGTCACTATCATAGCTCAATAGGGAATTCTCACCCCCGATCCAAATCTGCCCATTACGGGTCTCTAAAATTTGCTTTAGAACGGTATATTTTTTTGTGGTCGTATGGTTTCTTAAGGTATCTGTGGGATATTGATTTGTTTTGGGATCGAAATGCAGGAGAACAGGGTGTTCCCGATGGGAATTAAAATCCCAATAGGTTAGCCACCAAGTGCCTTTTTGGTCCTTGATGAAATCTACGGAATTGGTAATGGCCTTGTTGTTCAGTATTGGTATGTCCTCCGGATTGTTGAGTCGGTGAAAGACCTCGTCTCTAGAACTCTTGTATACGGCTAGCCCCCGTTCACTACAGATCCAATATTCTCCAGTATGCCTATCTTCAAAAAGGGAAACGACGCCCCAATCTCTAGGAATCTTTATAGGTAAATTGGACTCTACAAAGGCGTTGGATTTGGCGTCGTACCATAAAAGACCATATTTTGATACACAGAGAAATACCTGCTTCTTACTATCTATAAACAGTTTAAATTCCGACCTTGGGGGAATGCTCCCATAACTTCTAACGGGTACCGGAGTATAATGAAAATCCACTGTGTTGAATTTTCCTATCTGGCCACCCTGCAATAACCAAAGATTGCTATTGCCAGCATCTAAAATTTGATCCACACCCAAGCTTGGTGGTAACTGGTAATTTTCGGGACCGGCATATGAAATGAATTTTCTCCCATCAAAACGCTGTATGCCCACCTCCGTGCCTATCCATAGAAATCCGATGGAGTCCTGCCAAACACACTTAACTTTATTGGTGTTCAGACCATCCACGGTAGAAAATCTATTAAAGACATAGGAATTTTGTCCAAATAGAAAGGCTTGGAAACATAGTAAACAATAAAGGATCCTTATGCCCATGCAGCCAGGTGGTTTATTATAAAATTACGTAAAGATTGGATATCCCAAGTATAAAAAAAACGGATATTACACCTTGATAGGCCGGTCATTTTCCGCGACTTGGAATCCAAGTTACTTTTACAATAGAAAGGTAACCCCAAGCTCAATTAAAAAGTTGATAAGAATTTGAAATAATGTAAGCATGATTGTTTTTGTTTAATCGATTTTATTAGTGAAACTCAATTTTGAGAAGTCGGTAAGACACACTTAAAATTGCAAGTTGAACTAATCCCGCCTTTTTTGGCGGGATCTAGGTTCAATACCTCTACCCTAGGGTCGATTCCTATTATTGGGTTCAGGGCCTGCCTTTGTCGGCAGACAGGCTTGCCCTGAGGTTTAATACCTTTTATTGATTGATGAATAACTCCATTTTTATTTTATTGATTCAAGGACCATTTTATTCAAGGATTTAATTGAGTTCCCTACCTGAAATTTAAATGGTAAACAACAGTACAAATATAGTTTTGGTTGGTCGTCCTTGAAATAGCATAAACATGTGAAAAATTCCCCATTGGTACATATAGTAAATGGGTCACTTTTAATGCGCTCGTGAAAATCTGGGTAATACATAGGGTTTCTCATAAAATATCACATTCTTATGTGATTGTTGGGTATGACGGATCCTGTGATCTTTGCTTTTAGATAATGCTTTTACCAAATATAGAGGTAAGGGATTGGTTAATTATTTAAAGCTATGGAACCAAAATTATTATGGCATTTGGTGCTCTTTATGACCCAAATTATAGGTGCCCCAGTGGTGGATGCCCAAAGCGCCATGGATCCCCCACAATTAAAGGAAGACTTTGAACTTTTCAGGACGGCCTTGGAGGAGGCCCATCCCGGTATTTACCGGTATGAACCCAAATCATCAATGGATTCAGGCTTTGAGACAATTTTTAAGGAACTTGATCAACCACTTAGCCAACAGGAGTTTTATAAATTATTGAACCCTATATTGGCAAAAATTGGATGTGGCCACACCAAGTTAATACCTTCGGAGGACGAGGAATTTATGTATTATTACAATACGGCAGCCCTATTTCCTTTAAAACTTTTTCTAGAGAATAACAGGGCCTATGTTCACTATAGCTATGATTCTAACATTACATTGGAGCCAGGTACCGAAATTACAGCCATTAATGGAATAGCTATGGAGGAGATAATTGATGGCTTAATGAACAATCTGTTTTCTGACGGGCGCAATCAAACCTTCAAGTATCATGAGCTTAACAGGTATTTTAATGCCTTATTTTCCAATTTCTATTTGGAGGAGGGCAAATCCCACAGCCATTTTGATATCACCTATATGCGGCGAGGGAGGAAGGTCAAAATGAAGTTGCCTACGGTTCCCGTTCAAAAGGTAATGGAAAGGGATACTGCCCAATATAACAACTTACCCTATCAATTGGAATTTAAGAATGCGAAGACGGCCGTTTTGACCATACGTACCTTCTGGCCAGATGAAAGGAAATATAATTTTGAAAACTTTCTAAAGCAATCATTTACGGACATCAACACCAAAAATATTCAAAATTTGATCTTGGATTTGAGAGGCAACGAAGGGGGGAAGGATGCCTATGGGGCACTATTGTTGTCCTATTTGGTAAATGCCCAATTTAGGTATTATGACAAATTGGTAGTGGCAACCAATGAAAGGTTTTCATTTGTAGACCACGCACAACTACCGGATGGATATGAGCAGTTAAGGACAATGATAACCCAAACTGCAGACGGGGAGTTCCGTTGGGAGCACAATGTAAACCTGCAGCTACAAATACCACAAGAGTATCCTTTTATGGGTCAGGTATATGTACTAATAGACGGAGCCAGTTTTTCAGTAACTTCTGAGTTCTGCGCCGTGGCAAACGATCTGGATAGGGTCAGTTTCATTGGGGAGGAAACAGGAGGTGGATATTATGGGAATAATAGTGGAGCCTTTGCCATAGTTACGCTCCCGAACTCCAAGATGAAATTGGGGATTCCTTTAATGTCCTATTACACAGCAGTAAAAGATAATCAATTTACAGATAGAGGAATTGTTCCTCATTACCAAGTGCAACCTACAATAAAGGGGATTTTATCTGGTAAGGACGAAATTATGGAACAGACCATGAAAATCATCCATAAAGGATAAGTGCGGTACCTGCTGGGAAACAATATAGAAATTTAATAAAGTATGCTAGCTAATATGGTCATAGAAACAGTTAATTTGAGGTTGGTTCCGTGTAATGCCCAAATGCTTAAAATGGCAATTAAGGGAAATAAACAACTTTCTAACCTTTTAGGAGTGTCCCTAGCGGAGCAGTGGACTGCATTTGGGGTAGATGCTTTGCAGTATGCTCTGGACCAAATTTTAGACAGGCCAGGGGAATTGGGGTGGTGGACCTATTTTCCAATTCATAAATTGGATAATATGCTGATTGGAAGTGGTGGATTTAAGGGAAGTCCAACTAAGGAAGGTAGTGTTGAATTGGGTTATGAAATTGCTCCGAAATATAATAACAGGGGGCTGGCTACTGAAATGGCAAGTGGATTAATTTTGAAGGCGTTTACGGATAATCGGGTCAAATCAATTTTGGCACATACCTTGGGTCAATCAAATGCATCCACAGTAGTTTTAACAAAATGTGGTTTTACTAAAATAGAAGAAGTTGAAAGCTGTGAAGATGGCCTTATTTGGAAATGGGAGTTAATGAGGCCTTAATTAATAGATGTGGCCGTTACTTTTTGCTAAGAGCCAATTTCTAAATGAAAAATATCTCCTTTAGTTTTAAATTTACCTTATGGAAAAAAGAAATTTGGTCTTTATAGCCACTAGCTTGGACGGTTATATCGCTGAAGGGAATGGTCCTTTGTATTGCTGCTATTCCCAATCCCGACCAATCGGATGTGGGCTTATATGAATTTATTAGTGAAACTCAATTTTGAGAAGTCAGTAAGACGCACTGAAAATTGCAAGTTGAACTAATCCCGCCTTTTTCGGCGGGATCTAGGTTCAATACCTCGCCCCTAGGGTTGATTCCTATTATTGGGTTCAGGGCCTGCCTTTGTCGGCAGACAGGCTTGCCCTGAGGGTTAATACCTTTTTTATCCCAAGGGGATGCCTTGGTGATGGCTGTAAAACGTATGAAACAGTCTGTGGTTTTGGAGGGGGTTGGCCTTACGCCAAGCCCAATTTTATAGTGATCGGCACTTTGGAAGTATTAGTCGAGGAGTATAGGGGCAAAGCCTAATTGGACAAAGGGAATTTAGCGGAAACCTTGGTGAAAAGACATAAAAGGGGATACCATAGGCCCTATTTAGATGGGGGGATAACCATCCAGAACACTTAAAGAAGATCTCATTGATGAAATGATCATTACGACCATTCCTATAGTCTTGGATGGGGGGAAGTAGGTTGTTTTTCAAACTTCCCACAGAATGGGAATTTACTTGGGTAGCTTCAAAGGTCTTTTTGAATTAGGTGGTTCAAAATCATTACCAGTGCAAGGGATAGATTATGGCACCTAATTCTATCAATATTGCTGAAAATTTTAAATTTATTTTTAAAGATACCTTTTTCTGCGCTCAGGGGTGTTACTGGATTTTTTTTAAGGATTTTAAGCTGAGGTAGAATATACCGTGAAGATGTTTTGAGGTTTTCCTATCTTAGGACCATAAATTCAATTATTGAATGTGGCTGTTGCAAGGCAGCTTTCCTAAAAAATCGTAAATGCGTTTAAAATTATTTATTGTCTTAATAATTGGTACCCTATTCAGTACCCAAATGTGTAATTCCCAAGAAGAAATTCTTTATAAAAAAGTGGATACGACCCATTTGTTTTTGGAAGTACATTATCCGCCCAATATGGATTCTTCCAAAAATTATCCGGCCATGGTCTTCTTTTTTGGAGGGGGTTGGGTAGGGGGGAAAAGATCCCAATTCTTGAATCAGGCCAAATATTTTGCCAGAAGGGGCATGGTTTGTTTTTTAGCGGACTATCGTACCTCAAAAATAAATGGAACAACTCCCTTCGAATCCTTGAAGGATGCCAAATCGGCTGTTAGATTTATAAGAAAAAATGCCAAAATATTCCATATAGACAGCACCAGGATTATTGCTTCCGGTGGGTCTGCAGGCGGACACTTAGCGGCCGCAACGGCTTTTATTGAAGGGTACAATGATTCTGCCGATGACACCTCCATTAATTCCATTCCCAATGCCTTGGTGCTTTTTAACCCCGTAGTGGATAATGGTCCAGGGGGGTATGGGTACGAAAGGATAGGGGATGCATATAAAGATTTTTCGCCTCTCCACAATATTAAAAAGGGGGCTCCCCCAACCATCATCTTCCAGGGAACCAAGGACCACTTGATTCCAGTGGTGACAGCTGAGTATTTTAAAATGGTCATGGAAAAAGTGGAAAGTAGGTGCGATCTTAAATTGTACGAAGGGGAAGGGCATGGATTTTTTAATTATGCCAATCAGAAAGCCTACAAAAGTACTGTTGCCGAAGCAGATCAATTTTTGGTGTCCTTAGGGTATTTAATGAAGGAACCAATAATAAATATTGACTAATAGATAATTTTAGATCAGAGAACTAAAGGATATTTATGAATTGGATTTTTTTAATCATTGCAGGCCTTTTTGAAGTGGCTTTTGCAGCCTGTCTTGGAAAGGCCAAAGAGTCTACCGGCGCAGAAGCGACTTATTGGTACATTGGTTTTTTGCTTTGTTTGGCTATTAGTATGCTGCTGTTGGTGAGGGCAACACGCGAATTGCCAATAGGTACCGCCTATGCCGTATGGACGGGAATTGGGGCGGTAGGGACCGTATTGGTGGGTATTCTGGTATTTAAAGAGCCGGCCACCTTTTGGAGGATTTTCTTTATTACAACCTTAATATGTTCCATTATTGGACTGAAGTTTGTTTCCAATTAATACCAAGGGTATTACCTATCTAGAACAGGAACCTTACTTTGGACCCGTAAATTTGTTTGTTTTTTTAAATGGATCCATCGAATCGGCTTTTCACAATTTAATAGATACACACTCATAGCGGGCTATTTTTTTGTTGTCGATATATTCTGTATTCAGAAATTCGAATAGGGGGTTAGCACCTTTTTTAATCATCTGTCCACTCGGCAACCTAACGAGGACCAAGAACCAATTAATTAAATCGAAAATGTTAAATACAAGAAAAGCCATCCTATTGGGTTATTCTTTTTTAATTTTATACTCCAAAATTGTTATAGTTAGTGTACGCCATAATTGAAACAGAAACTACCGGATTGCGGGGAGAGGATAATAAGATTACCGAAATCTGCATCCTTATTCACGATGGCGAAAAGATAATAAAGGAATTTTCTTCTTTGGTAAATCCCGAAGTTTCCATTAAATATAGGGTGTCGCGTCGCAATGGTATCAATAATGATAAGGTGCGGAGCGCCCCCAAATTCTATGAATTGGCCAAAGAAATTGTAGAACTTACCAAGGACTGTATTTTTATTTCCCACCATGTAAATTTCAATTTCAACGGTATAAAAAATGAGTTGGCATCACTAGGAGCTATATACAAACGCAAAAAAATATCGACGCTTAAATTGTCCCGTAAACTAATTCCTGGACAACAAAGCTATAGTTTAGGGGCTATGTGCAATCATTTAGGAATTAATGTAGGTCATGTACAAAGCGCATTGGATAAAGCAAAAGCCACGGTTGGATTATTGGAAAAGCTTTGGGATTTGGACACCAATGGTGTATTTAATTTCATGTTGGGTCAAAAATCCGGAGATTCGGGAATACCGCCTCTTTGGCCCAAATCCGTAGTGGCCGCCCTTCCCAATATTACCGGGGTGTATTATTTTAAGAATGCGGAGGGAAAGATTATTTATGTGGGCAAGGCCAAGGATATTAAACAACGGGTATTGAGCCATGTCTATAGTAAGGCGCATAAAGAAATGCGGCTTTGTTTTGAAACAGTGCACATAGACTATACCCATACGGGCAGCGAATTGGTAGCCCTGTTATTGGAGTCGGATGAAATAAAAAAACACCTCCCTAAATTCAATCGGGCGCAAAAGCGGATCGGTTATAGGTATGGGATAGGGGCAAAAATGGACAAAAACGGAATTACAAATCTATTTTATGATCGATTGGGCAAACTAAAATCGCCATTGGTCTGTTTTTACAACCAAGGGGAGTGTAGGTCATTTTTGGAGGAATTGTGCGAAACTTATGAACTGTGTTCCCTACATTGTAATTTACAGCAGATTTCAGGTGTCTGTTTTCATTTTCACATTAAAAAGTGTCATGGTATTTGTCTGGATATGGAACCGGCGGAATCTTACAATAAGCGGGTGGAAAAAGCCTTGATGCCATTAACTGAAGATAAAAATACCTATTTGATTAAAGCAGAGGGAAGAAACATGAATGAGAAATCGGTTATTATGGTGGAAAAAGGGGTATACAAGGGGTTTGGATTTTTGCCCAAGAAAATAAAGATGAAGGGCTTCAAGGAATATGATAAGTATATTACTCCCATGGCCGATAACAACGACGTGCAAAAAATACTTAAAAGATATTTAAGGAGAGGGGATGGGAAGTTGGTACTTATTGACTATTACCAAAAGGTAGCTGCCAATAACGAAAATCCTTAATCTACGGATTCACAAGTGGAAATGTAACCAGAAAGACTTCTTTTCATCAAAATAAGGTAACTACTTATTTTTAGAAGTTGGGCTTTACATTTCCTTATAGCGTGAAAATTTTAGAAAAAAAATATCTCAACCATAACGTAATCCGTTTTTGCGTTCAAAAGCCATATGGATATGTCCATAAGCCTGGACAGGCCATAGAACTAAGTATAGCAAAGCCTGGATATGAACTTGCGATTGCCCCCTTTACTATAACCAGCCTTAGTAGTGATCCTCACTTGGAACTGATCGTAAAGATTAACCAAGAGGTGGACAGCCTTACCTATGGTATGTCTACATTAAAGATTGGGGAAACCTTGCAAATTACTGAACCATGGGATTCCTATAATTACAAAGGTCGCGGAGTTTTCATTGCAGCAGGCACAGGAATAACCCCTTTTTTACCTATTTTAAAAGAACTTGAAGCCAAAGGTGAGGATCTGCTAAAAGAACATGTTTTACTATATGGCAATCGGACTAAGGAAGATATCTTGTTTTATGGGAAATTGAAGAAGGTTTTGGGAAGGAATTGCATCCATATCCTTAGTAGGTCAAAATCTCCAAATTCCATTTATGGCAGGATCAATATGGATATCTTAAAAAAAAATATCAAGGATCTACATCAGCAATTCTATATTTGTGGGCCCAGATTGTTCGAGAAGGACATTAGCAAACAGCTAATTGCCATAGGTGTTAAAAAAAGATACATCCAAACAGGTAATAAGTTCTAAACCCTAGGAAAATTTATATAAGCGGTTCATATCTACTTATAAAAAAAATGCCCATCAACATATAGGATTAATCCGAATGTCATGGGCATTTTCAACACTAGCCAATAAGTAAAAAGAGCAACTAAAACTATATTGATTTTAAATATTCCTCTAAATCGGTTTTATCTTGAGCGGTTAAATCCAATTGAAAGTGGGTATCATAATGGTTAATGACGTCGTTGAGGGTCGCAAATCTACCGTCGTGATAAAATCCACCCTGCATTCTGGCAAAGAGTCCTCTAAGCGGAGTTGTTCTATACAATCCAGTGGGCGATCTTTTTGCCTCAAAGTCGTCTATACCAATTTCCTCTGCGCTATGAAGGTTATATCCGGCATCGGTAAATATGGGGGCTATGTGGCAGCTGGCACAATTTGCTTTGCCATCGAACAATTCTTTGCCTCTTGCTGCGGCCGTGGCATCGTAGCTCCCCTCCGGAGGTGTTGGTGCTGTTAGCGAGAGCTGATAGGCCTGTAAACCTGGAAGCTTGGAAGTTATCAAATCTTGGTCGTTCACAATGTTTCCAAAATTGTTTTCTGCAGCTATTGGGAATTGGGGAGCATTATCCAGTCTAGAGTCGGTAAAGCTACCTTGACCGTGCATTTCCAAGTTGGCTACAAAGGCATTCCAATAAACCATGTCTCCCCATCCAGTATAGGTTGCTAGGTTTACACCTTGCAGTCCATATGCGGCTGGTAGTAGGTTGGCAGCAATACTTCCGTCCGGACGTAGTGCTTTACCGTCTACAAAAAGTCCTGCATTGAATTTTCCAGGTCCCCATCCATTAAGTACAGTTTCTACGGTGGGTTCATCTACATGAAGTAAATCCGCCAAGAATTTCTTGTTGTCGGTTAAATTTACAATACCTCCTACGTTAAGGTCCCTATTGGGATAACCGTCCAGACGTTTTCCTATACCATCGGTAAATGAGTTGTCTACCGTTGAATGGCACAATGCACAATTGATTCCCACTGCCGTCATAGTACCGTTATCATCAAAGGTTCCTTTAACCCCCACAACAGCGTTCAATTGAAGCAGTGCAATGGTGGTTGCCGGATCATTAAGATCTACTTGGTCTGCCTGAATTGCCGCTACCAATTCTGCAGGTAAGGCCTCGGAGTCTACTTTTAATCCTACTCCCAAAGCGGTAGCAGGACTAACCCCATCCCCGTAACCGCCATTGGCTTCTCCAAGTATGGCCTTGTCCAAATGCAAAATTCCGCTCCAAAAGGCTTCATCCCCAAAGGTGTCATATCTAAAGATTTGTTTCCCCTCAGCTACCAATGCAGGGTCAAGATGAAGGGCCAAGGTGTCCGTTCTGGTTTCTATAATAGTGTCGTTTACTATTTCCGTAATAGTTTCGGTTATGGTTTCTGTCTTGGTACAACTGATAAGGATATTGAGGGTTATCAGTAGGCTTAGTAATTTGAATGAATAAAGTGCTTTCATTTGTCGTTATTTAATTGTTTTACATTTGGATGTAGAAAGCACTTCAGGGTTACAAAAAAAAGAAAAGTTCAATGGGTAATGGATTTAAGATATTGATTTTGAACCTTGCCTTTACGGAATTTTCCCGAAAAAAAGTTGGTATTGGTAAGGCTATTGGTATCGCTTACACCTCTCGATGCCACACATAAATGCTTTGCTTCTATTGAAATGGCAATGTCATCGGTATGCAGTAAATTCATTAGCACGGTTCCCAATTCCATAGTTAATTTTTCTTGTACGTGCGGTTTACTGGCAATAAATTGAACGATTCTATTAATTTTGGAAAGTCCAATTACGCGATTCGTTGGGTAGTAGGCAATGCTTACTTTACCAAAAAAAGGTACAAAATGATGCTCACAATAGGAGTAAAGCGTTATGTCCTTGATCAGGATCATTTCATCGTATTTGTAGTGGTTCCCGAAAAATGATATTTTGGGAAAATTGGATTCGTCCAGGCCTTTAAAGGCTTCATTAATATACAATTTGGCCACCCTTTCAGGGGTATCCCGCAAACCAGGGTCTTCTAGATTGAGCTCCAAGGTTTCCATGATCTTTCTAAAATGAAAGGCTATGGTAGCAATTTTATCCAATTTATCGTCTGAAATATTTATTGGTACTTGGTCTTGAATTTCTGCCGACAAATTTACTCTTCCGTTTGTTTCCATGTTTAATAGCCTGTTTGTATGTTTTTCTTTTTAGCGCCGGATCTAAGGAGTTCTTTTTTCACACTTTCCATAAAGGCATTAGGTCCACAGACATAGAAATGTTGACCGAACCCCTCAACTTTCGACTGTAGGTAGTTGTAATCAATGATGCCGTAATCGAAATCAGTTGTTTTCTCTTCACTTAGGATAATGTGTAAATGGCTCTTGAATTGGTCGGTTAGTTCCTCATGAAGAATTATATCCCCAACACTACGATTGGCATATATCAACCCGTGATTTTTCAATTGTCTGTTTTTATTTAAATCCCGGAACATTGGAATGAATGGAGTTATGCCCGAACCGGCGGCAATAAAGCAGCCCTTTCCTTGGTATTCATAGGAATCCCAGGAGCTGGTGATAATCATGGAATCTTTTGGGTTTATTTTGGACAGAGCTTCCGTTAGGCCATGATGCTTGGGGTATATTTTAATGATAAGCTTTAATTGATCTTCCTCTGGTAAGCTTACAAGGGTAAAAGGGGCATACTGACTTCTGTATTGTGGAGTGTTCAGGGTGAGTTCAATGGCTTGTCCGATTTTGTGGGTAAATCCTTCAGGCTTTTCAAAAACCAACAATATTACATTATGTGTTAACCAGGATTTTTCTAGAATTTTAACTGTATAGTTCACAATTGAATTTATTTAAGGGATTAAAATATTTTATAAAAGCACTATTTTGTATATTGTAATAACATGATTATCTGTGTGTTATGTTTTTTTTGAAACTTGTGTTTAAGGATAATTACCGTATGATTTGATGTGAAATATGAGATTGGGTTACAAAATTTTGTAACCTTTTTTACCACTTGGCATCCAATACTTAAACAATGATAATGGACAACTGTAAACCCATAAAAATGATGGATATGTCTTCACAGCTAACTATGGCAGATTACATGGTGGTTCAGAAGGTACTGGAAGGAAATACTGAGTTATTTGAAATTCTTTTAAGGCGCTATAATGAACTGCTGTATAGAACAATAAGGAGTTATTTGGACAGGCCCTCGGATATAGATGATGTAATGCAGGATACTTATATTAAGGCGTTCCAAAAATTATTTCAGTTTAAAAATGAGTCTTTGTTTTCCACTTGGTTAATACGGATAGGAATAAATGAGGCGCTGCAGAGAAAAAGAAAGTCCAAGAAGTATCACATGTTGGATATCGGTAACGAAAAAGGTATCGATCAAATTGCTGATATATCTATTATGAATCCTGAAAGAAAAACTATGTATGCGGAATCGGTACAAATTGTTGAAAAGGCAATAGACCTTCTACCAGAGAAATATAAGATCGTATATATGCTGAAAGAAGTTCAAGAGTTGGGGATTTCTGAAATCTCGGATAGCCTGGGATTAAGCAATAGCAATGTGAAAGTGAGGCTTCACCGGGCCAGGAACATGATGAAAGATACGATTATGAAGTTTGCCGATGCCAAAAATGCCTTTGAGTTTGGTAATTCCAAATGCGATCGCCTAGTGGATCAGGTAATGGCAAAGATTCAAAAACTTAGGGGGCATTAAAACAATTGACATGGGGGAGATTTACCAACATTTTTGTAACCCCAGCCGTGTTCTTACATCTAAAGGGCATAATATTAAAATAATAGAATTATGAATGCAAATGCACAATTTGTTAGTAGCATGCTGAAGTTTACGTTTGGATTGGTTCCTATAATTGCCGGTTTGGATAAGTTTACCAACATTCTGGTGGATTGGACAATATATTCCTCGTCTGGAATGGTAAGTTTATTGCCTTTCGATGCAAATACTTTTATGGGAATTGTTGGGGTAATTGAAATAGGTGCCGGAATTTTGGTTTTGGTGAAACCTTTTATAGGGGCTATGGTCGTTTCGGCCTGGTTGGTCCTTATAGCTTTGACACTTATATTTGGAGGTCAATATTTGGATGTGGCGGTTAGGGACGTGGTTATGGCGATCGGCGCATTTTCCCTTGCTAAATTATCCAAAAGTGGGGCTTAACAGGTTCTGCAGAATGTTTTATCAAGATTGGCCATAAAAGGCTCAATATATATCCCCTAGTTGTATACAACTAGGGGATTTTTTTGAATCGTTTTCTTTGTAAAGGATCGCGATCATAACATCATAAGTCTATTGTAGACTTCAACGTTCTCATTAAGAGTCTTTAATATTTTTTGCCGATCGGAGTTCCCTAAATAATAAAACACCAGAGTTATTTAAACCGGTGTAATATTATAGCTAGGTTATAAACGGAAAGCTTCAATTGATAAATATTCCAATATGAAATGGAAATATTTGTGACATTGTTGATGCATTATAAAAAAAAGCCAATAGAATATGTTCTATTGGCTTGGTAAAGATTGGTTGGTTAATTGGTATTATTTAAAGTCGGATACTTTTAATTGTTTTTCATCCCAGTATTCATCTGTCCTGAATTCATAGGTGGTAGGATTATAGGAACCTACCAATTCTACCTTGGTTTTGGTAGGTACTGGTAGATCCAGTGTCCAATATACGGCATTTACGACTAATCTCCGTGTTCCTTCAATTGTGAAATCTACTGCGGAAAAGGCGGTAGATGTAAAGGCTTTTCCTTTCTTTCCTCCTGGTACTTGATAGGTTTTTGTCCATGCCACAGGCATTAGGGGCGCACTAACATCCTTACCGGAATGGTTGGTTTTGGCAGCTTCGTCATCTGTTGGTCGCATTCCATAGAATATATCATTTTCGTCGAATTCGCCTTTTCTGTTCATTACCTTTCCATAAATTATTGGCTGGGAATCCCCGGACATCGGTAAGCTTACTTCATAAACATCGGCAGAGGCCCAAACATCCCCATCAGCGATACTATTTGTAATTCCAGTAGTTTTCCCTGCATCGGCTACAAAACCTTTGGTGCTTTGTTGTTTGTGGTGTCCGTGGTGGCTCACCCATTTTTCACCTAGAACAAGTTTGCCAAATCCACCGTGCCACTCCTCTATATCTCCTTTATAGGAGTTTCCGTAATGTTTGTAACTGGAGATATCTTCCTCTTTAAAATTAAAAGCATGTGTTGCCGTTCTTAGTCCAATGACTGGTTTACCTGCCATAAGATAATCATCAATATGTTTCATTTGATCATCGGGCAAGGCTCTGAACCTTGTAGAAATAATCATTAGGTCGGCACTGTCAAGGGCTTCCAATCCAGGTATGTTTTTTGCATAATTGGCATCTATAATCCCTGGGTGGGCCGGGTCTTGCGCGAACAACACCGTACAGTTAAAACCATGGTGCCGGGAAAGGATTTTTGCCAATTGCGGCAAGGATTCCTCGGAACGGTATTCTTCATCGCCCGAAATAAGGACTATGTGCTTTGCATTCTTATCACTACCTTCAAAATTAAGCCATTGTTGTGGGGTATCGGTTGTAGCCTCGGTTGCGGTTTCATTCGTTTTTGCCTCTTTTTGCTCTTTACAGGCAAACATTAAAATGCAAATAAGGATAGGTAATAGATTTTTCATTAAATTTTTTTTAATTAATTCATTCATATAGGATGTAAAGTACTGGATTAATTATTTAATCCCCATCCCTTCTTTTATCAAATTTAGACCTTTGGTGTAGATTTCTTCGGAAGGAGAATAATCCCGCCAAACATTAATGGCGTTTGCAAACTCTGGGATAATGGTACTAAAAGCCTCTATGGTAAGCCAACCGTCATATTTCACCTCCTTTAATGCCGAAAAGACGTCGTCCCAATGTACTTGCCCACTACCGGGAGTTCCCCTGTCGTTCTCGCTAATATGAACATGTTTTAAATGGGGGGCTATAGTCCTAATGGCTTCGGCCTGATTTTTTTCTTCTATATGGGCATGGTGTGTATCGAACATCGCGCCCAAATTGGGGTGGTTCACTTCCCTGACCATAGAGCCAAGATCGGCCATAGTGTTATACAGGTAACATTCAAATCTGTTTACGGCTTCTGGAGTTAGTACAATATTGGCTTTTTGGGCATATTCCGCCGCCTTATACAACATCTCATTGCTCCATTGTTTTTCTTGTAATGTGGGGGGTTGGCGAGTAAAAAAGGCAAAGGTGGAATGAAATGGCCCACATATTACTTCTACATTGGCCGCTTCGGCCATATCAATGGTCCACTTTAATCGCTCCAAACCTGCCTGCCTGGTCTTCTTGTCGGGACTTGCAATATTTTGCTCTGCAGACAAGGCACCTACTGCAGTGACGCCCATATTGATGCTAGAAAAATACTTGCCCAATTTTGTATAATGCTTTAGATCTCCGTCGCCCAAAAACAGCTCAATACCATCATATCCTGTGGTTTTTAATCTGTCAACTATGGGGTAATGTTCCTCTGTAACATGATTTGTCCACAGCAACATATTCATTCCAATTTTCATACGTATGGTCAATTAATTATAAAAAATAAATACCCTATCCGGATTCCTTTGGGTATGGCTTGCCTTAGGGAAGACCTCCTTTACCATACCCTAGAAATTGGTTATTGTTTTCTTGATTTTTGTTTAGTGGTGGCTAGGCTACGGCCTCCTGTCCTTGTTTTTTTGATGAGCGTACCCAAAACCAAAGTATGGTAAAGAGGACGATCAGGATAGCAGGGAAGGCGACCATGGTTCCCAAGGTGGCCTGTCCGGAAACAAGTTCCAATTCATCACCTGTCAATCCTGCAGCAGCAGCTTCGGCCTTATCAGAATCGATCCATCCACCAATTATAGGTTGGAATATAGATGAGGAAAACATACCTACGGCACCAATAATGGACAATCCCAAGGCTCCACTTTTTGGTATTTTGTCAGCAATAAAACCAATCATATTTGGCCAGAAATAGGCGATACCCAATGCAAAGAAGATGGCAGCAACATAAGCCATGGTTCCGGTTTGGGTACTAAAAAGATAAATTCCAATGGTGGCCAGTACAGCAGAACCCAAAAGGACTCCTGTTTGATCAAATTTGTGAACCACTTCTCCTCCAAAATAACGGGCAACAGCCATTAGTCCTGTAACCAGGGCCAATATAATCATGGGCTCGGCGCCACTCTTGGCCAAGATAAGTCCTACCCATTGCTGTGGGCCAAATTCCGAGATTGCCGTCAAAGACATACAAACAATCATAAAAATAAATAGAGGGGAAAGCATGGCTTTGAAATTACCACTAAGTGTGGCAGCCGCTTCAATTTTAGCTTTTGGCCAAGCTTGTCCAAAGTACAGATAGGCATATATCAAGGTCGGAATCATTATCACCCAAATTTGTGTTTCCCAGCTTAAGCCTGCATCGGTCATAAATTTGGATATAAGGCTACCTAATACAATACCTCCCGGAAACCACATGTGGAAACGGTTCATCATTCTACTCATCCTGGTTCCTGAATAGGCGTCCGCAATCATGGGGTTACAGGCAGCTTCGGTACAACCATTGCCAAGGCCTATCAATAGTGTTGAAATGAGTAAACCAACATAACTGCCAGAATAAATGGTTAAAATAATCCCTAGGGCATGGGCAAGGAAGGCAAATTGCATAATGGCCTTTCCACCTACCTTATGATAGATTAATCCTCCGATAACCATCGATATCGGAAAACCAAAAAACCACATGGAATTGATAAATCCTAGTTGTTCGGCACTCAAACTTAATTCTTCTCCCAACTGTGGAAGAATCCCTGCTCTAATACTAAAAGAAAATGCGGTCGTAATTAATGCGAAACAGCTACCGTAAAACAGTCTGTTCGCATTGGTTTTTTGTTGATCATTTGAATTTTCCATTGAATTTAATAGATTTTTAATTAGTTGGTGTATACTTTACTTTTTGATTTCAGCGTATAAGTTTAATCTCTTTTTTACAATAATCATAATTTATTTTTAATTGTTTTATTAAATAATGAATAATCCACTACCTATTTTATGCTTTTATAACCTGACCATTAAACCCTTGGTTCATGATGTATGCAAGACCCTAGCAACCCTAAAAATTTAAAAGCTGATAAATTTAAACTTTAAAGATTTTTAAAAGTCCCTATATCCTACTAAAAGATGACACTTTTTTGTCATTGGGTTATTTTGGTTTATTCTCTGTAAATAGGAGGTGTGTTGCACTGTTTTATATCTATAATATATAATGATGGATAATTTTGGCTGGTCAATACAAGAATTCCAATTTAATTTAGCTGGGATAAAATATGCTTATAATTTATAAAGATCATGTTTTACGTTAAAACCATCATTGTGGTAATCGCTCCAAAAGGAGATCTAACCACTAGGATATACTGGTCTTGATGTTCAGGAACAATTTTCGATACTCGTGGGGGCTCATTTGTACAATTGCCTTGAATTGCCTGTTAAAGTTTGATAAGGCATTAAAACCGCACTCGTAACTTATCTGTGAAATATTTAGATTATCCTCCAGTAATAGTTTTCTTGAATGACCTATTCTGATTTCATTTACGAAGCGGGTAAAAGTTTTGTTTGCCCGAGGTTTAAAATATCGGCAGAAGGAGGTTGTGGTCATATTGAGCATTTCCGCTATTTCCTCCAGCGAAATTTTGGTCTTAAAATTGGACATGACATAGTCGTAGACAATCCGCATTTTGTCTGCATCATCGCCCTTGAAAACATTGGTGTACCCCGGACTGGACAATAGGTGGTACTCTTCGCTATTGGCTAGGATATCTATGATTTCCAATAATTTTATAATTCTTCGAAATCCGTGTTCGTTGTTTATTTTAAGTAGAAGTTTGTTTATTTTATTGCGGGTTTCCCCATAAAATTCCATACCCCTTACCGAGTTTTCCACAAACTTGTTTACATTATAAAATTCTTCCTTGCTTAATAAGGATTCACTAAATAGATCGTGGTCAAAGTAAATTACCAAACCTCTAGTGGAGAGTTTGCTGTCCTTTTCAAAATAAGCGTCATCGCTTCGCCATAAATGTGGAAGGTTGGGGCCTGTAATTACCAGATCACCTTTTTCAAATGATTGTACGTGGTCCCCAACAAATCGTGTTCCTTTGCCTTCTGCAATTAACGATAATTGGTAGTCAGGGTGAAAATGCCAATTTGGATTAAAGTAGGGGCCAACAATATCCTTGAAAATAAAAGTTTCTTTCGTTGTTAGTGTTTTTTCGATATTAGGGGTACTCATAAATTTCCGGATTGTATTTTATTTGGGCTAATTTAAGACAAAAAAGTGTCATCTTTTAGTAAGATATAGGGAATATTCATGCCGATAGTATTTTAGATTTGTAGAGTTAAGTTTTTATTGTCAGATTTTATCGTGTTATATTTTAAGAATAGTGTATAAAAATTGATAATAAATTTAGATATTGATAAACAATATGGCCAACGTGCCCGCTGGTTATCCGTGGAACTTTTTAATTGGGGATTGCCACTAACCCAAGAAGGAGTGGCCTAGGAATAGTTCCTGCATCAAGTATTTAAGATTTGTAATATTATGTTGGAATCATTAATTTACGGGTATTCTGTTTATTGGAAGATTGCATGGAACGGTATATTGTCTATGGTTGTGGTCTGCATGTTGGTTTCATGTGAAGATAGGGGAAGTAAAACCACTACCATTTTGGATGCTGAACATTCCGTACATTTAGTGGCGCAAGCCATTATACCGGATTTGGGCAATAGTAGTAGCTTGATGATGGGGGAGGCGATTGATGCTAAGAGGAGTGCGGATGAGTATCGTATTACATACAAGGGAGAAAATGGTCCGGGCAAGGGCAAACATATTGTTTTTATTGCTACGGATCATGAATATAGGGGGGAAGAGACCTTACCGGCCTTGGCACGGATATTGGCCAAAAGATATGGTTTTAACTGTACGGTGGTATGGGCTTTGGACGATAGGGGCAATATATTACCAGGGGGGTCGGACCTCAAAGGACTCGATGTTCTTAAAGAAGCGGATCTAATGGTAATGTTTATGAGGTTTGCAAATTTTGAAGATGGGCAGATGCAATATATTGATGATTACCTAAATAGGGGAGGGGCTGTAATAGGATTGCGGACTTCTACCCACGCCTTTAAAAATGCCGATAATCCCAATTGGGGACATTATGATTATAAATATGATGGGGAAAAAGAGGCATGGCACGGTGGATTTGGTGAAGTGGTTTTAGGGGAAACTTGGGTAGGACACTATGGCAAAAACCATCAACAGGCTTCCAAACTTATTATAGAAGAAAGTAACAAGGAGCATCCCATTATGCGGGGAGTACAAAATGCCTGGGCACAGTGTGGAGGCTATAACGCCTACCCGCAAGGGAAGGACTTAAAGATATTGGCCAAGGGAAGGGTGTTGAACGGCATGACGCCAGAAGCAACACCGGATACTAGTAAGGACGAACTTCCAGTTGCCTGGGTTAGAACGTACCAGTTGGAAGGGGGTAGGCCCGGGAGGGCGTTTACAACTACCCATGGAGCCTCAGAAGATATCCTGAGTACGGGGTTTAGAAGAATGATCATAAACGCCTGTTTCTGGGGATTGGAAATGGAAGAAGATATTAAAGCGGATAATCCGATAGATTTTGTAGGGGGCTATGAGCCAACTACATTTAACTTTGAGGGTTATCAGAAAAATGTAAAGCCATCCGACCTGAAGGGGTGGGAATCGGTAATAATGCCAAGAAAATAATATTACGAATAAAAACTGTTGTTATGCCAGAAAACAATTACCCAAAACTCCACAACGCTTCGTGGCCCGGTGTGGTAGGGAAAGGACCTGATTCAGAGCCACCAATATCCATTGATACCATGATAGAGCTTACTGCCAATGCAGAGGTAGATGGAGTTAAATTTGACGGTTTTGACCTTTTTGCTGCGGATCCTCATTTGGATATCGATTCCAATGATGATGGTATTAAAAAATTGGCCGACAAGGCGAGATCCAAAAATCTTGAAATTGGAAGTTTGGTAGCCCCTGTATGGGCTGGAACCGGTGGTGGCTCTGCCATGGGCTCCAGGGAAGAACGCAACCAATTTGTAACCCAGGTCCGAAAGGCTTGTGTTATAGGTAAAAAACTGCGTGATTTGGGAATACGCCCCAATGGAATAATCAGAATAGATTCGTCCGTTGATCCACATAGTTGGGCGGCAGATCCCGTTGCCAATACAAAATTGATTGCACAAACCTTTCGCGAGGCATGTGACGTGGCCGCGGATTATGGGGAGTCTTTAGCTGCCGAAGGTGAAATTTGCTGGGGCGGGATGCACGGTTGGAAAACCATGGTGAACACCCTTGAAGCCGTGGATAGACCCAATATCGGATTTCAGGCCGATATGGCCCATACCTTGTTGTATCTTTTGGGATATAATAAGGAGGACGAAAGAATACTGCCCAAAGACTTCGATTGGAACGATCGGGCAACATTGACCGAAGGTCTTAAGACCGTTACGGCTGCACTTCGCCCATGGACAATTGATTTTCATGTGGCCCAAAATGATGGCACGGTGTTCGGGTCCGGATCCCATGATAAAACAGGTAGGCATTGCCAGGCTACGGATCCCAATGGAAAATTGGACATCGCTGTGGATGCTGGCCATTGGTTGCGTGACGAAAATGGCAACCTGACCAAAAAAATCCGACATATCTGTTGGGATGGGTGTATGTTCCCCAACGATGTTATGATGCAACCCAAAACTTGGAACGATATTTTAGGGGCCATGATCAAGGTACGTCAACAACATGGTTGGTACGAAGCGCCTTAAGATAATAGGCTGATTATACATTTGTTAAGCTGAATTTTTAATTAAAATAAAAAATAGAGTACACATGTCAAGTAAGAAAGAATTACGAATAGGATTGGTAGGTTACGGATTTATGGGAAGAACCCATTCCAATGGTTATCGTAGGGTAGGCAATTTTTTTCCCGAACTGGAATATCAGCCTGTATTAAAGGCAATTTGTGGGCGTAACTTGGAACGTACCCAGGCCTTTGCCGATCAATGGGGTTATGAGTCCGTTGAAACCGACTGGAGAAAGCTTATAGCTCGTACTGACATTGATGCCATAGATATTTGTACCCCCAACAATATGCATGCTGAAATTGCCATAGCAGCGGCAGAAGCCGGAAAAATGGTTTTGTGCGAAAAACCTTTGGCGCGTACTGTTGCGGAAGCCCAGCCAATGGTTGATGCGATTGAAAAGGCAGGAGTGCCCAATACCGTTTATTTCAATTATAGGAGATTGCCATCGGTAACCCTTGCGAAACAACTTATAGATGCAGGTAAACTGGGTAAAATATTTCATTATCGCGCCAATTTTTTACAGGATTGGACCATTAGTCCAGAACTCCCACAAGGTGGAGAGGGCTTGTGGCGCTTGGATAATGAGGCGGCTGGATCTGGTGTTACGGGAGATTTGCTGGCACATTGTATAGATACGGCCATGTGGTTAAATGGGGGGATCAAGGATGTTTCCGCCATGACCGAAACCTTTATTAAAGAAAGAGTACATACCGGTACCGGGGAAAAACAAAAGGTAACCATAGATGACGCCTGTTTGTTCCATTGTCATTTCGATAATGGCTCTTTGGGCCTTTTTGAATCCACACGATACGCTAGAGGGCACAAGGCTTTGTATACTTTTGAAATAAATGGGGAACATGCCTCCATAAAATGGAACTTACATGACTTAAGTCGCTTGGAATATTTTGATCATAGGGATGAATCACAGGAGAGAGGGTGGCGTTCCATCCATGTAACGGATGGTGATCACCCGTATATGGATAAATGGTGGGTGCCAGGACTGTCCATTGGCTATGAGCATAGCTTTGTACACCAAATAGCCGACTTTCTTAAAGCCCTACAGGAAGGAAAACCCTGTTCCCCTACGTTTAGGGAGGCGCAAGAAACACAGAAAGTTTGTGAGGCCGTTTTGGAATCGGCAAAAACAAAAAGTTGGAAAGACACCGGCGTTAATTGGAAATTTTAAACTTGTCTATAGAAGGGAAGTTCATGGTGTAAAATTGAATTATCAATTTTAGGCTTTAATGTGTACAAAATATTGAAATCAACAAACTATTGCTATGAGTAATTCTATAAAAGGATTTTGCCTACAAACCAATGAAAAAATATATCCAAATACAGATCAATCGGTCCTTAGTAATTCAGCGGTTGTAGAAATGGAAATGCCGCCTTTGAAGGAAGGCGAGATATTGGCCAAAACATTGTATACCGGCATCTGTGGTTCGGATAACAGCGCCACTATTGGCAAGGCCAATTTTGATTGGGTACAGCGTCCCAGGGTTATAGGGCACGAGTTTAGCGCCGAGATCTTGGAATTGGGTCCCGGGGACCACGGGGACCTCAAGGTTGGGGATATTTTCACTCCTCTGGCCATGTTGGGATGTAGGGATGAAGAATGCCCGGCCTGTAGTGTGTCCAAATGGAATCTATGTCCTAAAAAGGAAATAATAGGCTTTCACAGGAACGGGGGGTTTGGGCAACAAGTAGTTTTGGAGTCGGATCGTGTAGTGCCCTTAATGAAAGGCCTAACTCCGGCCCAGGGAGCCTTGGTGGAACCTTTGTCCATCATAACCAATGCTCTTTACAATAAGTGCGATATTAAACCAGGGCAGGATGTCGTGGTAACCGGTTGTGGGATCATAGGGATGATGTCTGCGGAAGTTGCCCGGGCAGCAGGAGCTAGAGTGGCAGTAACCGGTATTGCGCATGATCGTGACATCCGTTTGAAAAGAGCAAAAGAGAGAGGGTTCATAACCATAGAAGTCTCACCGGAAAATTCCTTGACCACCCAATTGCAAAAAGGTATAACCGATGATAAGGGTATTCCTTTCGGCACCAATGGAAAAGTTGATCTGCTTATAGAATGTTCGGGTGTACCACCTGTACTAACCGAGGCCATAGGTGTTGTTAGGCCCGAAGGGGACATATGCGTAATAGCTACCTATGGAACCGATGTACAGATCAACGCCACGCACCTTACCCGGACCTCCTTGAATATGAGGGGGTCCATGGGGTCTTGTAGGGCAGACTATATGGCCGCACAAAAACTAATGGTAACTGGTATTTTTCCTTCTGAACACTATACGGATTACTATGATTTTAAAGACATCAATCAGGCTTTTGAAGATTCGATAAAGGCAAATAATATGAAGGCCGTTGTAAAAATGAACTGATAACTTCAGTGTTCTTGTTCAGGCGTACAACCTATTATTAAAAAAAATCTAGCATTAAGGATTATGCACAAAATATTTATTACCGGAGGTACCGGCTGTATAGGATCGGTCACTATTTATAAGCTTCTACAATCAAAGGAAGTTGAAAAAATTGTTATAGCAACACGCTCCAACAATACAGACCCATTAAAATTATGGCTCCCTGCCGAGTTGGATTCCCGTTTGGAGTTCGTTACCTTGGATGTTTCCAATTACAAAGAGATTGAAAGGGTATTGTTCCAAGTAGATCCCACGCACATTATACATTTAGGGGCCTACCAAAGTCCGGATTGTTCCCGAGATCATATTGGTGGCATGGAAATAAATACCGGAGGTACAATGGCGCTTTTTGATGCTGCTGAAAAATTAACCAAGCTTAAACGGTTTGTTTTTGCAAGTTCGGCCGCAGTCTATGGAATGCGCTCCATGTATCCCCAAGATATCATTAATGAGGATGTTCCCTTGGCCCCACCAAACCATTATGGTATCTGGAAATTATCTGGCGAACACTTGGCACGTCTTTTTCACGATAACACCAAGATACCCACGGTTTGTTTAAGGTTGAACACTACTTATGGAAAGGGACGGGACAAAGGAAAAACCTCTGCCCCCACCAATGCCTTAAAGGCCATTGTCCTTGGACAGGCGGCAGGAAAGGTAATCCCCTTTGAAATGCCATATCAGGGACGGGAAAACTATCATTTTGTTGAAGATGTGGGGGCTCAATTCGCCGCCTGTGCATTACAGCCCTACGAAGGCTTTGGAGCCTTTAACATACAGGGGGAAACAATACCGATTACCTCCTTCCTGGATATTGTAAAAGAACAAGCTACCGCATTGGGTATGGAGAAATATGTATCCCTATCCGTAACCGATGGTGCTCCGCCCAACCTGTTCGTTTGCGATTTGGATCACAGTAAAATTGCAGGTACATTCAAAGATTTGCCATTGACCGATATCGCAGAGGGAATACGGATTTCATTGGTTGAGTTCAAAGCTATGGCCGAAAAAGGCATATTAAAATATTCTACTGCAGCCTCATGAAAGATATAGGAATAGGATTTATTGGAGCGGGAGATATAGCTGATCTACATGCAGAGGCCATTAATAGTTTGCCAGGTACCCAACTTGTGGGACTTTGGAACAGAACCTTTGAAAAAGGGGCAAAAAAAGCCAAGAAATTCGGTTGTAAGACCTATAAAACAGAAGATGAACTGTTTCAGGACCCCAAAATCGATGCCGTTTTCATATTGACCAATATGGAGACCCATTGCGATTATACCATTAGGGCGGCAAAAGCGGGAAAACACATTTTGGTAGAAAAGCCTGCAGCCTCCAGTATTGCTGAACTTCAACTCATGACGGAAGCGGTTGAGACAGCTGGTGTTAAATGTATGCCAGTCCATAATTATATCTATGAATCAGGGATAAAAAGGACGAAATCCATGATCGATACTGGTAAATTGGGGGCTATTTCCCAGTTCTACATGATGTACAATATACATCATGCCGAAGATGTCAGGGCCCGCTATCCTGGGGTAATCCGTCAAATATTGACACACCATAGCTATACTATGTTGTATTTGGCAGGACAACCTAAAACCATATCCTGTCTAAAACATACCGTTGATACCACTATAGCCCCACAAGAAAATGTGGCTATGGCCAATATACAAATGCAAAACGGTACCTTAAGCCATTTATCGGCTAGTTTTGCCAACGATGATCATGCGGGTGATCCATGGACTTGTATTATAAAGGTTATTGGCACAAAGGGAAGTACGCGTTACAGCTATCGGGATTGGGTAATCAATGATCGTAATGGGGCCCATTCCCAAACGTACCAGTGTTATCCTGAATCCATAAAGAATACGGCAACCCATTTCATCAACAATGTTCTGCGGAATAATGAAGCCCCACTTTCAAGCCTTGAAGATGCCATTACATGCCAGCGAATTATAGAGGCTTGTGAAAAATCTGAAAAAGAGGGAATACACGTGAATATCAATTAATTATATACCAAAAAAAAGATGAATATTAACAAAAACGTTGCAAGGGGAAAGTTGTTTTTAATGCTTTTCCTAGTCCTTGGATTTTACAGTTGTAGTAAAGAGGAAGACAACACTTTAAAAATTTCCCCTAATTCACATATTGTACTAGTGGGTAATAATTTAGGATCACGTATGATGAACTTCGGGCATTTCGAAACTGAAATGCAACTTCGTTTTCCCAATGATTCCTTGTATATCCGCAATATGTGCGATGGCGGTAATACGCCCGGTTTTAGGCCGCATTCTTCACGGAATTCGCCATGGGCCTTTCCAGGTGCGGAAAAATTTGAGCACGAATCCGGACAAGCCATACATTTTGAGGATGATGAAAACGGACGCAGATCGGGCCCAATAGGTCATTTTCCTTCTCCAGATGAATGGATTACTAGCTTGAAGGCCGATATTATCATCGGATTTTTTGGGTATCCCGAATCCTTTGAAGGACCAGAGGGAGTGGATAATTACAAGGAAGAATTACGGGCCTTTATCAAGCACACGCTCAATCAAAAATATAATGGTTCCACTCCTCCGCAGTTGGCCCTTGTTTCACCTATTGCCTTTGAAGATCTTTCAGATAAGATGGATCTACCGGATGGAAAAAAGGAAAATGGGAACCTTGAACTTTATACGGCTGCCATGAAGGAAGTTGCAGCTGAAGAGGGTGTCCTTCTGGTGGACGCCTATGAACAGACCAAGGAATGGTACCAAACGGAAAGTACGGATTTGACCCAGGATGGATTTCAGTTGAACGATTTCGGATATCGGAAGTTTGCCACATTGCTGGCCGATAAAGTTTTCGGGTCTAAAGAAATTAAGTTGGAAGAAAACCGTGAATTGGTAAATGAAGCTGTAAATGAGAAAAACTGGTTCTGGCATAACGATTTTAAGATCCCGAACGGGGTACATGCCTATGGAAGGCGTTATGACCCATTTGGTCCGGATAATTACCCTTATGAAATTGAGAAGATAAGGCAGATGACCGCCATAAGGGATACGGCTATTTGGCAAGCCCTAGAGGGTAAGAAAATGGATTTGGCCAAAAGTGATGCCAAAACCAGAACATTGCCCGAAGTAAAGACCAATTATAAGCCTAGCAATAAAAATGGAACACCGGAATATCTGTACGGCCAGGATGCACTGGACAAGATTAAACCGGCACCGGGCTATAAAGTGGAACTTTTTGCTTCAGAAGTGGAATTTCCCGATCTAGCCAATCCAGTGCAAATTTCCTTCGACAATAAAGGAAGGTTATGGGTAGGGGTAATGCCCAGTTATCCACATTACAAACCGGGTGATAGTAAACCCAATGATAAGTTATTAATATTTGAGGATACCGATAATGATGGTAAGGCGGATAAGCAAACTGTTTTTGCGGACGGACTTCATCTTACTATAGGATTTGAATTTGCACCAGAAGGAGTATATGTTTCCCAAGGTACCAACCTGGTATTGTTAAAGGATACTGATGGTGACGACAAGGCCGATGCAAAGGATATTATTTTAAGTGGTTTTGATGACCATGATACCCACCACGCCATTAGCGCTTTCACAGCAGATCCTTCCGGGGCAATCTATATGGGTGAGGGAGTGTTTCTTCATACCAATGTGGAAACTGCTTATGGAACCGTTAGGGGTACCAACGGAGGGTTCTACAGGTATAGCCCACAAAGACATTATTTGGAGCGTACCGCGCAATTGCCCATTCCAAATCCATGGGGTATTGCGTTCGATGATTGGGGGCAACCGTTTTTTGAACATACGTCGGGACCCTCTGCCACTTGGATGATGCCCGGAACCATTGTGCCCAGGTACGGCGTAAGTTCGCCTTTACCGGAAAACCTTATAGAAAAAGACCATTTAGTGAGACCCACTTCAGGATTGGAATTTGTGTCGAGTAGACATTTTCCTGACGCGGCTCAGGGCAATATGTTGATTGCCAATACAATTGGGTTTTTAGGGATTAAGGAACATTCCATGGTAGATGACTCTAAAACCGCTGGTTATGTTAGTAAACATCAGGAGGATCTAATTTCTTCAAGCGATAAGAATTTTAGACCTGTAGATATGGAATTTGCCCCGGATGGCTCCTTGTATTTCATAGATTGGCACAATGTGCTAATTGGCCATATGCAGCACAATGCCCGTGATCCATTACGTGACCACGTTCATGGGAGGATCTATCGGATTACTTATCCATCCAGGCCCTTGGTAGAACCTGCCAAGATAGTCGATGCCAACATTGACGAATTATTGGACAATCTTAAGCTTCCGGAATACCGTACCCGTTATAGGACCAAAAGGGAATTACGAGCAAGGGATGCCTCTGAGGTATTGTCGAAGTTAAAGACATGGGTAGCAAACTTGGATACCACAGACCCTAGATACGAACACCATGTTTTGGAAGCCCTTTGGGTTACATGGGGCTTGGATAAGGTTGACGGGGAATTGCTAAAACAAGTGTTGAATGCCAAAGATTTTAAGGCTCGGGCAGCTGCAGTAGGCGTTCTTCGCTATGCAGGACATCAAATTCCCGATCAGGCCGAACTTCTTATGCAGGCAGCCAAGGATGACAATCCAAGGGTAAGGTTGGAAGCCTTGGTAGCAGCCTCGTGGTTGGGTAGGGATATTGGAATTCCCATAATCACAGAAGCTGGTAAAAAAGGTTTGGATAAATGGATGGAAAAACCATATGAATCGGCAATCGCCCATTTAAACGGGCACAAGGCGGGCGAAGAGCCCAAAGAGGTGATTAAAACGGATCTAAAGGGAAAGGATTTGGAATTATTGGTTGCCGGAAGGGAAATATATATGAGGGATGGTTATTGTGCCACCTGTCACCAAGCAGATGGTCAAGGACTGGAAGCTTCTGGTTTTCCTCCCCTTGCTGGCTCCGAATGGGTTACCGGTAATGAGGATAGACTTATAAAACTTACTACCAAGGGTCTTATGGGGCCTATTGTTGTCAATGGTAAGACCTATCCGGGTCAGGTACCTATGACACCATTTGGAAATTTACTTACTGCAGATGAAACTGCAGCCGTATTGACCTATGTAAGGAATACCTTCGGCAATAAAGCCGCCCCAATTTCACCGGAGAAAGTGAAAGAGGTACGCGAGCAGATCAAGGACAAGCAAGGCTTTTATTCGCCAGAGGAATTGTTAAAAGAGCACCCTCACGGCAAATAGTCGAGTTGGCAGTTAATTTTTAATATTTGGTAAAAAGGCTGGTTATAGGATTTTCCTTATACCGGCCTTTTACATTGGAAAGGTCCTTGATTGTTTTGGATGGGACTTTTGGCTGTTTCTTTTCCAGTATTCAAATTGTTCATATCTGTATTGACTTACACTCCATTCCTAGTTCAAAAAAGTGAGTAGGAGGTATTACAACCTAGTTGATACCTTGGCAGGAATCAAAGCCTCTTTCTGCTAAGTTTATGTTAAAAGTGACTGTTTTTTAGGTTTATATATTAATAAGCCATATTATTCCTGATTAATGTGTTAAGTTTTCAAACGTTTATACGACTAAGGAGATTTAGCACAAATAGAATTAATAGTTAAACAGTAAAAACGAGTTATTAAATATGGGAAGGCCGGCGACAAAACCAACGGAACTTAAGGACGGATATTACATTGAAGTTCGTAATAGAAACCAGAAAACTGGAGGTATAAAAATCAGAAGGGACACGGAGGAGCAAATGCTTCTTGCCCTTGCAGAATATAAGAAAAGCAAAGACGTTACAGTACTTGGTGAATTAAAAAACGGTAAAATGCTGGATTTGGCAGGTTAGCCTCCAAAGTACATTGTGGTATAAAAACCCTGCTTTCTTTAGGGCAGGGTTATTTTTTTTTATTAAAAGCGTTTCTGTGTACATGCCTTATAGATAAAGAAGTCATCATTAATTGGCTTGGGCATAATTTCATCACAGATGACTCAATATGTTACTCGGGCAATGATTGGGGTTTTAAGAATCTTTATCCGTTACGTTTACACTATTTTTATGTTTTGAGGTGGACTCAGACTTAGTCTTAGTTGATTAAAATAAAGACCAATATGCCTGAAAAGTAGCCAAGTAAGGCCAGCCAGGCTATATGGCGCAAGTACCATAAAAAATCTATTTTTAAAATTCCCATTGCTGCCACTCCAGCGGCAGAACCTATAACAAGAACACTACCCCCAGTACCTGCGCAATAGGCCAAAAATGTCCAGAATTCATGATTTTGTGGAAAGGTTTCCATAGAATACATACCCATGGCACCAGCCACCAAAGGTACATTGTCTATCAAGGACGATAAAAGCCCCAATAAGGTATTGGTAATATGGAAATCGTGAAAAGCGGTTTCTAATGCACTCCCCATAAATTCTAAAGAGCCATTGGTTTGTATGGCGGCAACCGCCAACAGAATCCCTAAAAAGAAAAGAATACTGGGGGTATCAATTTTTTGAACCGTATAAGCGACGGATAAATGGTGTTTTAGTTCAATAGGTTTATTTTTATGCAGTATTTCCGTGATCAGCCACAATAAACATAAACTAAATAACATCCCTAAAAAAGGAGGTAGATGTGTAATAGCTTTAAATACCGGTACCATCAAAAGCAGACCTACACCCAAAATCAAAATAAAATTGCTTTCCCCAGGACTAATTTGATGTGTCGTAGGGGGAGTGGGAACCTCGGCTTCAATAGTTCTGCCCTTATAATTATACGAGGCAATTAATAAAGGAACCAATAAACAGACCAAACTAGGTAAGAATACCTCGGTTATTATGGTATTTGTGGAAACTTGACCCCCATTCCAAAGCATAATTGTGGTAACGTCGCCAATGGGTGACCAGGCACCACCTGCATTGGCGGCAATGATGATAAACCCGGCAAAATACCAAAGGTCCAATTTGCTTTTAAAGAATTTTCTTAAAATGGCCACCATGACAATTGTGGTGGTTAGGTTGTCCAAGACAGCGGATAGGAAAAAAGTAAGCAAGCAAAGTACCCAAAGTAGGACTAACATGCTTCGAGTTTTTATGACCCTTAGGATAATTTCAAATCCATTATGTATGTCTATCAATTCAACAATGGTCATTGCTCCAAGTAGAAAGAAGAGAATTTCGGAAATTTCTTCAAAATGTTCCTTAAGTTGTATTAAGGTTTCTGAAAAATTAACTCCCGAATGGGCAACTATGATCCATAATACAACCCCAATTAACAATGCGGTAGCTGCCTTGTTAATTTTAACAACATGCTCCAGTGCTATGATCATATAGCCGGCAATAAAAAAAAGTGTGGTGATCAGCATGATAGTTTTATAGAAAATCTATTATTTGTTCTCATTATATTTTCAGTTTAACCTGTGTACGATTAGGTATTCAACTATTGAAATTGGTTCTTTTGCATAAAGTTTTTTTACCTCGTTCAATGGGCAATTGGAGAAATGATGGCTTTGGGATAGAGCGGTTGCCCCTTTTTATTTCAACAAGGCCAGATGGCACTTGCTATTTATAATACTAAGTAGATGCTATGTGCATAGAAAAAATAGTGTTATTTAAAGGCGTGACAATAAAGAAGGAAAGGCATTTGCCTAAATCCCTTTTATCTAATAGCCAATTCTAAGGTATAAATAATAATCGTTAATGGATTGTTAAAAATAAATTAGGGGTACGCTTTCTTGTAGAGGTGTCCATTTGTTTTGGTTTCTATAATTTGTGGAATCATTTACTGTAGGCACAAACTCGTTGAGGAGTCGGGGTTGGGCCGGCCATTGCCTTTTCAACGGGGTTTTGGGATTGGTACACAGTCCCCTGGGCTATTATAGTTTACTCACTAAGTATTCATAGATCGACATATCTTAAAAATACCAGAATGCCAATACTATTTGGCCAAAGGCAATGTTTACACCCCTTAAACACAGTTGATTTATGGTTAAGTGGCCATAGGGGAGGGTAGATCATTGGCTGCCAAGTTGCATGGCTAAAACAGGTGTTTTATTTTTTTTACGATTAACATGGGCAGGTTGTAAGGGGGATATCGGAGTGGTGCATCCAACCAATTTGCTTTTTTAACAATGGCCTTATGATGTGAAAAAAGGTCGAAGGATCTTTTACCGTGATAAGCTCCTATTCCACTAGCTCCAACTCCTCCAAAAGGGAGGTTTTTATTCGTAATTTGAATTACGGTATCATTGATAGCACCCCCGCCAAAACTGTATTTATTGATTATTTTTTTCTGAAATGATTTTCGGTTCGAAAAGATATAGGTGGCCAAGGGCTTTCCGTAATTCGTTATATGCCTATCTATGTCATCTTCATTGGAGTAGGCAAGAATTGGTAGAATTGGCCCGAAAATTTCACCATGCATCAATTTACTGTCTAATTTGGGCTCCTCTACCAGTGTAGGGGATAGGTAGTTGTCCTCATCGTTACAATCTCCGCCAAAAAATATTTTTTCGCCCACTAGCATATCTTTTAATCCATCATAATGCCCTTTGTTAACTGCTCTGGTATAATCGGGAGATTGCTCTATGTTTTCTCCATAGCATTTGGTGATATTTTTTATTAAGGCAGCCACAAGCTGGTCCTTCACTTCTTTATGGACAAGTATATAATCTGGAGCAATGCAGGTTTGGCCCGCATTTAAGAATTTGCCCCAAACAATGCGTTTTGCGGCCAGGTTGATGGATGCCGTTTCATCCACTATTGTGGGGTTTTTACCACCTAGTTCCAAGGTGACAGGGGTAAGGTGTTTTGCCGCTGCCTCATAGACTATTTTACCTACCCGGGTACTTCCCGTAAAAAATATGTAATCCCATTTTTGGGATAAAAGTTCTTGGGATACTTCCACACCACCTTCCACTACGGCTACATGTTCCGATTCAAAAACGGCAGAGATGATCTCCGATATGATCGACGCTGTATGGGGTGTTGCTTCGGAAGGTTTTACAACAACCGTATTTCCTGCAGCAAGGGCAGCGATCATTGGGGCAAATACCAATTGAAAAGGATAATTCCATGGGGCAATAATAAGGACTGCCCCAAAGGGTTCCCTATAGATCCAATCTGAAGACGGCCAATTCATCAAGGAGGCCGATTTCCTTTCGGGACTTGCCCAATTGTCAATATTTTTTAATACCAATTTTAGCTCTGCCAAAACAAACTGTGTTTCTGCTGCCAGGGTCTCAAATTTAGGTTTTTTGAAATCTTTGTAAATGGCTTCCGCAATATCATCCTCACGGGCAATTATTTCTTTTTGCAATCGCCTTAGGGCATTTTTTCGAAATGGAACATCTTTGGTCTTTTGTGTTGCAAAAAATTCATGTTGTTTTTCCAGTATCTTCATGGCATTAAATTAATATAAAAAACATCCACAACCTTCCCATATGGCATAACATTAATATTATATTATAAATCAGGTACAAAATGTACTTGACTATTTATTTTTTTTGTCATAGCAATCATTTGTATTGATTTCGAACCATGTTGAAATCATAATTCGCTGATAATGTATTGATGCAGCTATTTTTTTGTAGCTGTGTCCTTGGTTCAATGCTTTAATGAGAGAATATACTCCGCTACGGCCATTTTGGCTTCCTCCGATAAATAATCCTGGGGAGGCATTTCCGGATAGTCTTCCCTAAGGTTTTTTGGAGCAGTGATATAATCCACTATGCCCTGTGGGTTGTCTTGGTGAATGGCCTGTAGGATTTCTGTTGGCGGACCTATCAGTCTAGTGCCAAAGGCGTGACAACCAGCACAGACTCCATAATAGGTGAGCTCGCCCAATTCTTCTTTGGAAACCGATCTTGGTGGCACCGGCGCTGGAGTCCTCATTGTTGGGATATCTTGGGTGTCGCTTATTTGAGCGATGCCGTAATTTTCCAAACCAAAAGTTCGATATTTGCTTCTATCCCTTATGGTACTTCCGGAGCCTCCACCATAGGCGAAAATATCTGGGCCATGGGTATCCATTTGGGTAAGCATTATGGCCTTTATTTCACCCGTTGGGTCGTTGCCGTTTTCGAACATAATATTGTCCAAAATAACGACCCTGTCCGGGTTTCCTTCGGAATTGGGATCGTTGGCTTTGGGCGCCCCAGTAGCGAGATCCACGATGGTAATCCCTGTGTTGTTATTGCCGGTAATAATATTGTTCTCAACAATCACATCATCGGCGGCCATGATTAAAATACCCGTACCTGATGGAATTCCCGAAACCGTAGACCCGGGGGCACCAAAGTTTTCGTGGTTGTTGTTTACCACAAAATTGTTTCTAAAGATAACGTCAAAGGTGGTTTTTATGGGAAGTCCCGGGGTTACAAATGCCAATAGTCCCCCTGTATTGTTGTGCGCATAATTGTTTTCCACCAAACAGTGCCTGGAATTCTCGATCTCTATACCTGCAACGTTGTCAAATACTTCATTGTGCAGTACGTCCACATTATCGCACATGCCAATATATATGGCAGCATCCGCAATTTTACTCAGTACGTTATGAGCTACCAAACCGTTTTTGCCATACTGTGGAAAAATGCCATAAACACCGGTATCTATAATCCAGTTGTTGCGTATTGTAAAATTGTTACCGGCTTGGCCCATTATACCATTGCCTTTGTAATGGATTATTTTAAAATTCTCGATTAGAATTCCATTGCCCGAATATAGGAAGGCATCATTTATTTCCTTTTGGCCATCCAAGGTTGGCCATTCTCCGTTGATCACCACCCCTTGAAGGCTAATATTATCCTTGTCAATGTAAACGTTCTCCGAGTACGTTCCCGGATAAACACGTATTAGATCACCTGGATTGGCCTCTTTAACGGCATTTTGAATGGACGAACCATTTTTGACTTCTATGATCTTACCTGAAAATTCTTGTTCGTAAACAGCTTGTACCGAGTCATTGGCTAGCCTTACATTTCTATGTTTTAGGGAGGAAGGAATAGGAACGGTCCCTATATTTTTTTGTCCAAAGAACGATTTTCCAAGGAATATACCTGTCCCTATGAGTACAACGGCGGTGATGATCCTTATAAAAGGCGATTTTTTCTTCATTGTTCCAATTGGTTATTAATTAAGTAGATACTTTAAGTCCTGAAGGCAATACTTCCGGAATTTCTGGTTTAAAGGATTCATCGGTCAAGGTCTTAAGAAAATCCACTAAGCGATCCATTTCGTAATCGGTTAAATTAGGTTCCCATATATGCCAATGAATCAGTAGGTTTTCATCTTCCGGTACCGCATGTCCACGCCCGTCCGTATAAAATTGAACGGTTTCGCGAAGTGTTTTGAATCTTCCAGAGTGCATATAGGGAGCGGTTAGTGCTATATTCCGTAAGCTGGGGACCTTAAAAGCTCCTCTTAGGCTTTTGTCATCGAACGGTATTTCGGCTCCTGGGTCCAATGGAAGTCCCTCTGGTTCAGGGGTGCCTATAACGGCAAATTGTTGATTTGTAAATAGGGGAGGGGTATGGCATTCGGCACAGCGCGCAACAAAAGACCTAAAAATGTTGAGTCCTTCAATTTCGTTTTTGTTCAGGGCTTGGTCATAACCATGGGCATATTGGTCATATTTACTATTTAGGGAAACCAATGTGGATTGGAAGGCGGCAATGGTCTTTGTAATTTCCTTGAGCAGTATTGGCTCGTCCATGGGCTTATTTGGAAATGCTTCCGCAAATAGTTTTTTGTAATTATCAACTTCATTCAGGGTACTGAGTAAGTTCTCCGGTGTATTTCCCATTTCAACCTGGGAAAACAATGGTTCCAACATTTGCTCTTCCAAAGTAGAGGCACGACCGTCCCAAAAAAGTTTTTTTAGATACCCCACATTATACAGGGAGGGGGCGGCCCTTTTTAGTTTGTGCCCATCTATGCCACGGCTTACCGCCAGTCCATCACTAAATCCTTTATTCGGATCGTGGCAGCTGGCACAGGAGATGGTTTGGTCCACAGACAGGATGGGGTCAAAAAATAAATACCTTCCCAAATCGATTTGTTGCGGGGAAAAGCCATCCCTGATTTCTGGTAAGGCCGATTTTAAGCCTCCTACACCCACCTTGTTGGTTGTGGCGTATTGGCTATAGAGATTTCTTGCAATACACTGATTATTGGCGTTCAGTTTAAACCCGGGAGGGCAGGTACTTTTTAAAAGGGGCACTAGGTAATAGGCAGTGGGTCTTTGGCCTGCAAAAAACACCAGCGCCAAGATAGCTGGAATTGCCACTGAAATAATTATTTTTAAAACGACCCTACTTTTTTTCATTTGATCCTGTGTTGGTCTTTGGTTATTTCATAACGTTTTGAACAGCAAAAGCTAAACTGGTTTTCAATGATTTAAAGTTTCATTTAATTTAACGTGAGTTCGATATAAGGACTATCCAATTCTTTGAAGGTTGTCTATATTGATGTTTGGTTTTGTTGGGTAAAAGGCATATGCAATGAGTCCGGAAACCATATTTGTGATGAAGTT
>NZ_JASWIM010000089.1:0-1294 GCF_030291335.1 Arenibacter flavimaris | reverse complement strand
CTTTATCGCCTCAATGGCCACTTTGGCCTTGAACGATGAACTGAATTTTCTTCTAGATCTCTTCATATTTGACAGGGTTAAATTACAACTTAACTTGCTGTCCTAAATTTGGGGAGTATTATATACCTCCCAATGCAGACCCTCAAAAAGTACAGGCAAAAATGAAAAATGGCCGATTGGATATTAGGGTAGGAAAGGCGACAAGACCTGACCGAAAAAACAGGAGTATCGAAATCAATTAAATCCTAAACTATGAATTCCAATGTTATTGCGCGAATTAAAATATATTGGACGCTAATAATTTACAAAGTTGAATCAAAAACAAAAGTGCTGAAAAAATATGCCATACCCATGTTACCGAGTATTGTAAAATACTAGCCGTAGCAATACTATAATAAAACAAGTAAGAAGATGTCGGTAAGGTTGGAGAAATTATATCCCGATCTCCCAAGGGCAGTTGGAAAGAAAACCAGATGCGTATACGTATGGAGGCCATGCAAATACTATTTTGGATAGGTACCAACCGCTTATCGAGAAAGTAAAAGATACGATAAATCAAAATTAGTTGGAAGTTATATATAGAATTCCAAAATGGAATACCATGGGATTCTTATTTGGTGCTTATCAGTAGGTCTTGGTCCATATCCTAAATTACAAAACTAACTTGTAGCAAATTGACCAAAATCCGAAAAAAATTATAAGTGTATAATTATGATAAAAAATGTTCCAATCTCACAGCCCAAGTACCTAGTTTTAGCCATGCTCATATGTGCATTTTCCAATTTAAGGGGACAAACCATGTACGCCTTGAAAATAGATGGAAACATCCGTCTAGAGGCCAAGAAAATTACAGCTCAATATCAGCCACGCCTTGTAATGGGTGTTGACCAAGCCTTGGAGTTTCAATCAACAGTGGCAAGGTATTTGGTAAAAAAGCAGGCAGTTGAGCAGGATTCCAATTTATCGCCCAAGGCGAAATATGACTTGTTAAAACGCCTATCAAGTCTGGAGACTTCAGAAATGATCAATGTTCTAGAACCGTATCGTTGGAAAGAGTATATTCGAATTAAGGCACAGTTCCAACCCATACCCGAACCATTCGATTACGTGGGAAATGAGATTGCTCGGGAGCAAGTTGGAATAGATTGATTTTGGGATGATATCACAATATCGTATCCATCCGAGCAACTACACTAGTTATTGATCTTCATATTCTGTAGTGAATTCAATATCTTTTCCTTCCGCTCTTGCCCGGAGCACCATTTGTTGTATGTTTTCGGGAAGGTTGTCCAGG
>NZ_JASWIM010000088.1:0-1370 GCF_030291335.1 Arenibacter flavimaris | reverse complement strand
GTCATTTTAACAAACCGCCAAGATATCCGCCAAATCAAATCAAAAAATCAAAGAACGCTTTTAATTCCCCGTGTATAAAGGGATTGAATAAAATTTTAAAAAGTTAACGCATCACTAGTATTTAACAATAGTGAATTAGTTAAATGGTATGACCCATTTGAGCCAACACCAAAACTATATTTCTACCTTGTTGGTAATTTAAAGGATATTTGGAGAGCATTGATTGATTCAATAAAGTTTGATGGGATTATTTATTACCCTAATTTGGAACAAGAATAACTACACTTAACTAGGAACTCCTAAATAAAAGTTCAAATAAAGGATTTTCAAATATTAAGGTGTTTGCAATGATTAGCTGAGTGATAAGCGTGAAAATAGCTTAAATTTAAATAATGAAGTCCATAACCGACATTCCGCCCATTGAGGTCTTAGAAAATCTTGATCTATTACGATCAGATCTGGAATCAAAGATTCCACCAAAAAAACTTGACCAAAATTTATTGATTGCCTCATGGAATATTCGAGCCTTCGGAAATTTGACCCGAAAATGGGATTCGGATGAAAACGATACTCCCAAGCGTGATCTTCATTCCATTTTCTGCATTGCCGAGATTATCAAAAGGTTCGATGTGATCGCGGTCCAAGAGGTCAAGGACAATATCAGGGCCTTACGGGATACACTCAAAATACTTGGCCATAATTGGTCCTTAATACTTACGGATGTTAACAAGGGCAAGGTTGGTAACGGGGAGCGCATGGCCTACCTGTTCGACACCAGAAGAGTCCAAATGTCCGGACTTGCCGGAGAATTGGTTGTCCCTGAAGAATGGGAGGACGACATAAATGAAGGCGCAATGGCGAAACAGTTCGTTCAATCTCCTTACGCTGTAAGTTTTCAATCTGGTAAGCACACTTTTATTTTGGTGACCTTGCATATTTTATACGGGGACAGTCCAAAAAGCCGTATCCAAGAGTTAAAGGGAATCGCGAAATGGTTATCAAGCTGGGCGAATGACATGAACGCCTATCATCATGACCTGATTGCCCTGGGAGATTTCAATATAGATGAACGCGGGGATCTTTTAGACAAAACGTTCTTATCGGAAGGATTATACGTGCCCCCTCAGCTTCAGAAAAAGGAAGTGACGAGATCGATTTTTGACCAAACCAAGTACTATGATCAAATTGCCTGGTTCGATGGCCCGCCGAACGGGCCAAAGCTTTCAATGGAATTCCTGAACGGAGGCAACTATGATTTTGTTCCAATAGCACTTCAAAATCGTGGATTGACCAAAAACAGCCTTTCTTGGCTCATATCGGACCATTATCCGCTATGGGCGGAATTCAAAGTTTAAAATAACGATAAAACA
>NZ_JASWIM010000087.1:0-1749 GCF_030291335.1 Arenibacter flavimaris | reverse complement strand
CTGTAAGGTACGGGTATAGGAGTTGAACGCAAGTGAACCCTTATTGACGTGTCGAAAGTAACCTTTATTGTGCCAAAACCAAGGGGGAGCAGCCCTGCGAGACAGAATGTAGCGGTTACCTGATTACTGGCTACATGGCACACGGCATATAGAGGGCAAGAACTATACCTAGGCGCTATCAAGGAACAGTAGAACCAATATGGAAATGGCAAGCGAAAATGGCATCAGTCCCGAAGTGGAACAGCCAGAAAGTAGCAAAGTTCCGTATTGGGGCGGATGAAGTCGTATTAACGAAAGTATCCAAGAGAATCCCGCAGAAATGCGGGACGAGTGAAGGACTTCACTTGAACATGTCCATGTATTGTATAACAACTTAAATTTTTTTTAAGGATGACTTTTGATGATGGACACAAGACGCAACCGATAACAAAGTTGCAGGTAAACGAGGCTTTTAAGCGAGTAAAAGCCAATGGGGGAAGTGCGGGCGTAGATGGCGGGACCATCAAGGACATAACAGAAAATCCACGCAGGCACCTATATCCGTTATGGAACAGGCTAGCCAGTGGAAGTTATTTTCCGAAACCTGTACGAGAGGTAAAGATTCCCAAAGGAAATGGAGGAACACGGTCATTGGGCATACCTACGGTCATAGACAGGGTAGCGCAACAGGTGATAGCCACAGAACTGGAAACCATGGTCGATAAAACATTCAGTGACCATAGCTATGGCTATCGACCCAACCGATCTGCCCATGATGCCGTATCACAATGCAGGCTTAACTGTATGAGATATAGTTGGGTGATTGATTTGGACATCAAAGGTTTCTTTGATAACATAGACCACGGTTTGATGTTAAAAGCAGTCGAATACCATACAAAACAGAAACACATTCTGTTGTATGTAAAACGCTGGCTGGAAGCACCGGTTCAGTTATCCGATGGGGGCATGCTATATACAGAAGGCAAGGGAACGCCACAGGGTGGTGTCATCAGTCCTGTACTGGCCAATATCTTTATGGATATAGTATTTGATAAGTGGATGGAGAAACAACATCCTGATGTGGAATTTGAACGTTACGCAGATGATATAGTGGTACATTGTACACATAAATATGCTGCATTAAAGTTGCTCGGTTCGATAAGGGGGCGACTAAAGAGTTGCCACTTAGAAATCAATGAAGAGAAATCAAGGATTGTCTATTGCCATCGCAACCAAAAGAAGCAACCTAAGCTCAAGGAAACCTATCAGAAGTTTGATTTTCTCGGCTTCACGTTCAAGCCTCGAACAGTAAGGGTCAGGGGTAAGCAAGTATTGGGCTTTACCCCAGCTATCAGCCAAAAGAGTACCAGTAGGATTGCATCAGAACTAAGGAAGAGGGATATCCATCGTTGGGTACAATTACCACTTGGCAAGATAGCAGAACTGCTAAGACCGAAGATAAGGGGATGGGTCAATTACTATGGAAAATTCCGATTGTCGGATATGAGGAAGCTCTTTAGGATATTGCATATTCGTTTGGTCAAGTGGATACGCAATAAATACCGTCGTTTTAAACGTAAAGAGTGGGTCTATGCTTATCGATACTTACAGAAGGTATCCAGATGTTACCCCAATCTTTTCTATCATTGGCAATATCCCGTGTTAAGACCATAATTGCAGTCTTGGTTTAAGAAGAGCCGTATGATGGGAGACTATCACGTACGGTTCTGTGAGAGGTTTAGGGGTGAAATTCCCCTTTACCTACTCGAC
>NZ_JASWIM010000086.1:0-1775 GCF_030291335.1 Arenibacter flavimaris | reverse complement strand
AAACTCCTTTACCAATTTACGCATCCGCAAAGCATTATCCTTTTTTGTCATAACTCAAATAGTTTATGCCAAAGGTAAAAAGCCACATCACGTCATAAAAGACGCAGTTGCTCGGAGGGATACCACCTAACGGTTTATGTGATTGAAAAGTAGCGTGTACAGAAACGCTAACTTTTAGGATTAACACAGAACCGAATTTTTAGGGTTTGTTTTCTCTTATTCAATATAAGGAGTCAAATTGAAGAATTTGGAGGCCTTTTTCCAGTAAGCAAAAACCTCTAGGAAGGCTTTTACTACCTATGTTTTAAACGCAGCCTCGTTGTAAATAGTTATTTTATTGGGTGTGTTAATTCTCTATCTTCTAAATAATTGTTCTCTTCCATCAAAACCAACACGTATAAACACATAAACACAATTCCGTAGGATAATTGCCAAATAAGATGTTGTTTTAATCCATCATCCGAAGTTTTAAAATCGCTTAAGGTCCTTTCGATATTATCATGGTCAATTTTGAATCCTTTTTCTTGATATATTCTCTCAAGTTTTATTTTTTTTAATTTCAGTAGATTATTCAACGAAAGTTCACCAACTAGATAACTAATATCATCCTCAAATTCATTCATCTCACTAATTATTGTTGCATTCTCCGCTAAATTAAAATCGTCATATGAGTGAGCTGCTAGATTTCTTATTTTTCTTAATTTGTTTAGAGATGCGTAAAATTTATTTCCAATATATCTAAATCCATAAAGCAACTCAATTTTGGAGGAAAACGAACTTAATGGACCTGGGTAATTTGTTAATCTTTTGGTATATGCATTGGAAGTTTGAGGAAGTATTTGTAAAACATATTTTTCAAGATACTCTTCGATTTTACTTGTTCCGATTAAAACAGCACCTCTTTCCGATTCATTGGTAAGTTTTAGTATCATATCCGCATTTAAGTCTGGATATAAATCACTATCTAATTTCTGAATTATTTTTTCTTGAATAGTCATTTTTCAGTTCAACGGTCGCGACTCGTGGCAAGTATGGCAGGCAAGGAATCTTTTCGTTTCCGTCTGGTCTACGAGCCAGAGTTTTTTGATTTGTAATTATTTTTTCTTTTTTAATTGTCAAATCCAAAAGAATTGGTGGACTCAGCAAATACGGCCAAAGCTTTAAAGACATCACTTTTTGCCCTATTTATTATGGCATTACTAGCAAGCGTTTTTTATTCCACTTCTATACTCAGCCGATTAAATTTATCAAAATAGTTAATATTCAGCTCTTCAAGTTCTTCATAAGTGACCACTGCAATACCATTAAACATTCGATTTAAGTCTCTTGAAAATTTGTCTTTCATTTCAAGTTTTTCCTCTTTTCTGCCTGCAAGTAAAATATGGTCGAAATTTTTGGTTTTATACCCCAATTTTGATTCTATTTCTAGTTGGTTTTCTTCGTTTTCTGAATATTCTTTGTATCTCCAAACTTGTTCTAAATGAGACAAATAGTTGCTGCTAAACTGAGGTCTTTTTGTTTTCTTTTTTACATAAAAAGTTACATCTTCTTTTTTGACTTCAAAAAATGTTGTTTTTAGAAATTCAGGAAACTCAGTTTTGAGGATGTAATCACATTCTTCATTTGTTTTTTCATTTAAGTCAAATAGATTTTGTAAGCTCCCCCTAGTTAGAACTGCTTAGTTTTCTAAAACTCCATTAAAGTTATTGTTTTTAATTCTTTTGGGGCTAGCCCCAAAAGAATTAAGTTCCGCGTATTTTACGGGCGGTATTTTA
>NZ_JASWIM010000085.1:0-1945 GCF_030291335.1 Arenibacter flavimaris | reverse complement strand
GAATCATTAAGAAAAGGAACTTTAAAGAGTATATAAACCTAAATTTTTTTTATAATTGTAAGATCTTTCAAAGTGGCGCAATTTGACCGAAAATGGTGGCGTCATAACTCCGAAATAGCCAGTTATTTTATAAACCCCTCAAGTGTTAATAAATTTTGCGATATTTTAGTGTGATATTTAGTAATAATTAGTGAACTTACAGAATATAAATTTAATAAAATAGAAGATTATGGGAATTAAACCAGGACCAAAAAGAATTGCGGATTCAACAGGAAAGCCAGACAGGCGTCAACGAGATAATAAGGAGACTCCTAAAAATACGCCATCACTAAAACCCCACAAACATAAGAAAGGAGATTAACCATTATTTTAATGAAGAGATGAAATTATCCTTTATTTGAACTTTTCTAAAGATAAAAATTTTGTATGCGCCTTAGAGACGTTCTAACATATCCATTATGATTCTTTTAGATTTTGATCCATCTATATCCAATTTTGTAGTTATACATGAATATAAAATTGCTGTTAAGGTTCTTGTAATGTAAATCAATTCAGCGCCTGAGGCTTTATGAGATTTAATACTACTATCGTAATGTGTAAAATAATTCCTTGTGTTTATGACGATATTTATGAAATGTTTTTTTTTCTTACCGTCTACAAAGAGAAAATCAAGTTCATATCTTTTTATCAAGTCTTTCAACCTTTGTCTCAAACTAGGCTCATTTGCATATCGCAAGAGTTGTTCCATCCATTCTCTATCTTTTTTGGACTCTGCGAATGCACCAATTGCAGTAACTTTTAATTTTTCGAAATAATCCGTGTTGAATTTGTTGATATTACTGTCAAGACGGTGAAAAACTTCCAAGGCATGAGCAGCGTCAAGAAATCTATTCTCATTGAATAAACGCTTAGACTTTAATCTACTATTAATCAAGTTAATCGGAATTTGAAAAGTCTCATAAAATTTATACCATTTTTGAATAACATGTTGAAAATTCCCTTGAAGAATGGAATATGGTATTAGATGATCCCTGGGTTCATTTTGGGAACTACCTGAATGAAACATAGTTGTTTGAAAAAATAATTCTACTGGAATAGTTTTTGCCAAAGACCCGATTTTTTCTGTAAACATTTCGTCTTTTAAAATTAGTCTAGTTGGATAACTTTGCTCATTAGTACAGAATGAAATAAAGGAAACAAAACATTGAACATCCTTCCAAATCACCCTCCAATTCAGCCTTGAAGCGTAAGAAAGGTTTAAATCAGTAGATTTCTTAATGATATGGGTGTTTGAATTATTTTGAGGTTTAATAGAAACATCATGATCTTTATTAAGACGAATACCTTCCTTCAACGTAAAACTATCTATCATTGTATTTTTACCTTCCAATTTAAAGGACCAATCATCAAAATTGTGGAGAATTTTCAGGTTCGATGGATTAAACCAAGACTCTAGATTTAATGAAGAAAAAGAAACTTCACTAAAAACAAGTTGGTCCTTGTTTTCAACTTGGATTCCCTTGAATATAAAAGTGACGCTATAAGTTGTAATCGATCCAAAATGACGATTGCTGCTACAAGACCTGTACTCTAATTCAACTAATGTAAAATCTCCTATTGGAGTTTTGCCCACAACCAGACTTATCTCGTGGTGTAAAAATGGCAATGTTTGGTCTGTAAAACTTCCAAATAGGGAGATTGAACTCCTAGTTTCCGGGTCAAATGATAACGTGCCGTGAATCCAATCATTTTGAGTTATATTCCTCCATTTTCCTTCAATCTCAAATTCATTCATCTATGATCATATATAGAGTTGAATCGATATTTAAACTTTCAAAAAATACCCCCTAAATCCATGGTCTGGATCTCTTAATTTCCATTTCTCATGGCAACTCAAACATTCATAAAAATGTTCACCATCTACATCACGAAGATGCTGCATTTT
>NZ_JASWIM010000084.1:0-2158 GCF_030291335.1 Arenibacter flavimaris | reverse complement strand
CGGCGGTAACGACCAGGTATTGGTCACCGATGCTTCCGGAACGGTGGAGTGGATTGATAAGTCGAGCTTTTCGGCCATTGCGGACCAGGTTACCATAACAGGAGCAGGAACTGTTGGGGATCCTTTTAAAGTAGAGGATCTTTCCATAGTAACGGCAAAATTGGACGATGATGCAGTGACCAATGCTAAATTGGCGGACGATGCGGTTCAGACAGAAAACATATTGAACGGTACCATTTTAACGGAGGATATTTCCTCAGGTGGTAACGATCAGGTATTGGTCACCGATGCTGCTGGAACAGTGGTCTGGGTGGATAAGTCGAGCTTTGCTGTTTTGGCCGACCAGGTAACGATTACGGGTGTAGGAACTGTTGGGGATCCTTTTAAAGTAGAGGATCTTTCCATAGTAAATTCCAAGCTAGGCCCTGACGCGGTTACCAATGCTAAATTGGCGGATGATGCGGTGCAATTGGAAAACATCGCTGATGGTACGGTCTCCGGGCAGGTAATGCAATGGGACGGTACCGACTGGATTTTAGTAGATTTAGGCTCGGTGACGGTAACGGAAGTTGATGGTGTAATCGGAAACGAGGTGACAAACGCCACCGATGGCACTTTGGTACGTTCAGGTGCAGGAACAACGGTTAGTCCCTATACCTTGGACGTATCGGCCGATGGAATTACCAATGCAGAATTAGCGGACGATGCGGTACAGACAGAAAACATATTGAGCGGCGGTAACGACCAGGTATTGGTCACCGATGCTTCCGGAACGGTGGAGTGGATTGATAAGTCGAGCTTTTCGGTCATTGCGGACCAGGTTACCATTACAGGAGCAGGAACTGTTGGGGATCCCTTTAAAGTAGAGGACCTTTCCATAGTAACGGCAAAACTGAATGATGGGGCAGTGACCACAATAAAATTAGGTAATGACGCGGTTACCAATGCCAAGTTGGCGGACGATGCGGTTCAGACAGAAAACATATTGAGCGGCGGTAACGACCAGGTATTGGTCACCGATGCTTCCGGAACGGTGGAGTGGATTGATAAGTCGAGCTTTTCGGCCATTGCGGACCAGGTTACCATAACAGGAGCAGGAACTGTTGGGGATCCCTTTAAAGTAGAGGACCTATCCATAGTAACGGCAAAACTGGACGATGGAGCGGTTACCACGATAAAATTAGGTGATGACGCGGTTACCAATGCCAAGTTGGCGGACGATGCGGTACAGACAGAAAACATATTGAGCGGCGGTAACGACCAGGTATTGGTCACCGATGCTTCCGGAACGGTGGAGTGGATTGATAAGTCGAGCTTTTCGGCCATTGCCGATCAGGTTACCATTACAGGAGCAGGAACCGTTGGGGATCCCTTTAAAGTAGAGGACCTATCCATAGTAACGGCAAAACTGGATGATGACGCGGTTACCAATGCCAAACTGGCGGATGATGCGGTGCAATTGGAAAATATCGCTGATGGTACGGTCTCCGGCCAGGTAATGCAATGGGACGGTACCGAATGGACATTAGTGGATCTTGGCTCCGTAACAGTTACTGAAAATGATGGTGTAATCGGAAACGAGGTAACAAACGCCACCGATGGCACTTTGGTACGTTCAGGAGCAGGAACAACGGTTAGCCCCTATACCTTGGACGTATCGGCCGATGGGATAACCAATGCAGAATTGGCAGACAATGCCGTACGGACAGAAAACATATTGAGCGGCGGTAACGACCAGGTATTGGTCACCGATGCTACTGGAACAGTAGAGTGGGTCGATAAATCAATATTAAATTCTGACAACCAGACCCTGGGCATAGCCGGAGATCAATTGACTATTTCGGGAGGAAATACGGTAACTGTACCGACAGCCGATGGTTCTGAAACGATAGTAACTGGTGGCGGCATCAATGTGGTAACCGGAAGCGGTACTACATTGGATCCCTATGTGATCACGGCCACGGAGGTGGACGGGAGCATCACCAACGAGGTGAACACGGCCTTTGCGGTAGTGGGGAGCGACCTGAGCATCACTGATAGCAACGGAACTTTGACGGTACCCTTGTCCTCCTTGGGCACGGACGACCAGAACATAGACGTACTTACCCTTAACGCAACGAACAATATATTGACCGTTGGGATCGAGAACGGGAACGAC
>NZ_JASWIM010000083.1:0-2620 GCF_030291335.1 Arenibacter flavimaris | reverse complement strand
TGGCTATTTCGGAGTTATGACGCCACCATTTTCGGTCAAATTGCGCCACTTTGAAAGATCTTACAATTATAAAAAAAATTTAGGTTTATATACTCTTTAAAGTTCCTTTTCTTAATGATTCACCTTGTAGGTTGATACGATGTGAGGAGTTTACGATCCTATCGAGCAAAGCATCCGCTTGAGTCCCGTCCCCACCTATGATTTCGTACCACGCGGATACCGGTATCTGAGTGGATATAATGGTGGAGGCCCTATTATACCTGTCATCGATAATATCCATTAATGCCTCTCTTGCGTGATTATCGAAGGCTTGAAGTCCAAAATCATCAAGAATAAGTAAGTCCGCTTTTAGCAGCTTGGCCAGTTCTTTTAAATAGGTCCCATCTACTTTGCTCAGCTTCAGTTTCTTCAACAGCCGGGCGGTATTTGCATAAACGGTTTTATATTCCATCATGCACGCCTGGTGGCCTAGGGCCTGGGAGAGATAGCTCTTGCCACACCCACAAAGGCCACAGATGATTATATTTTCCTTTCTTTCGATAAAGTCCAGCGTACCCAAACGCAGGAACATATTTTTATCCAGGTCGCGGTCATGGGTATAATTCACATCCGCCAGAGATGCCTGCTGACGAAAGCCAGCTTGTTTTAAAAGCCGACCGATCTTACTGTTCTGCCGGTCTTCCCATTGGTGGTCGATAAGCAGTGCCAGATATTCATCTGCCGTCATATCACTGAGCCGGTTGCTTTTTACGTGCTGAAGGTGCAGCTCGGCCATAGCCCCCAGTCGCATTTGTTTGAGTTTTTCAATAGTTTGATTGTTGTTCATTGTTTTAAATTTAATGGTGAATATTATTTGTATGCGGAGGCTCCTCTTAAATTTCCGTGTTCGGGAATATGAGGTTTATCCTCTTCCAGGTCCTGATAGAACAGGGAGCTTTTATCCAGGTTGTTCTTCAGGATATTCTTGATGCGCCCGTAGGTGGCGGCATCGGCCCGAAGCGCCCGTTTGCAGGCATCGTCCAACCTTTTGGACCCGTAGGCCTTATGGAGCTGGATGACGCCCATGGCCCGTTTATAGCCTATCTCGGGATAATCCCCGGTCTTGAGTATTTCCTCTATACAGCCAAGTACGTGCTTGCCATGGATTCCGGCCTTCTTTTTAAAGAACTCGGGGCTCCAGTCGGAGTAGAACCTATGGGTGCTACTGAGATGGTCCGCATTGGTATTGTAGCTTCCCTTGGAGGGATTGCGATTATGCAGGGCGATACGCTCATGATAAAAATAGACCTCTACCATGCTTGCGGTGTAATGGATAGTGGTCTCCTTTCCTATATAGCGGTATGGGACACTGTAGTAGCTCTTATCCGGGGAGAAGTACACATAGCCCATCTTCTGAACCTTGGCCCTGCGGTAATCCTTAAGCTCATAGGCACTAGTAGGTAAAGGTTTCAGGTACTCCCGTTCCACCATTTGAAAGAGTTCCAGCCGACTGGCCTGTTTTCTTTTGAACAAGAGGTCGTTATAGGACCCCAATAGGCGTCTTATCTCCCGGTTGAGATCCTGCAAAGAGAAGAAGGTCATGTTGCGCAGGGGATAATAGATGCGCTGGTAGGCCAGGTTCACCGCGTTCTCGCACAACGCCTTATCCTGCGGTGAGTACCCACGGGCAGGATTGATCACGCAATTGTAATGATGGGCGAAGTCCTTGAAGCTCCGGTTGATGTCGGCCTCATATCTGCTCGCACGTTTGACGGCCGACTTGAGGTTGTCCGATACGATGGCCTTGGGCACGCCCCCGTAGAACTGCAGTGCGTTGGCACAACATTTGATCAGGTCTTCGCGTTTCTGGCTCCTGCAGGCCTCCACATAGGTGTAATGGCTGTTGGGAAGGATGGCGACGAAGACCTCCACATCGACGATCTCTCCCGAACTACGGTCCACGATCTGGAGTTTCTTACCGGCAAAATCAATGAAAAGCTCATGGCCGGGGTCGTGCTCGAGCTTCATGGAGCCTTTGAGCTTTGCATATTTACGGTGGTAATGTTCCATGAACTGCGTGTAGCCATAAGGGTCGTCCACCTGCTGGACATATTCCTGATAGTGGAAAAGATAGGTGAACCCGGGATGGTCCCTGGCCTTGTTCATCCGCTCGAAATAGCGGGTCAACTGGTCAAAACGCCTATTGTCTATAGTGCTGTGGGAAGTGAAAAGGGCCTCCAGGACGGCGTTATCGCAGGCCAATAGTTCCTTGAGGGTATGGTCACCGGCCTTAAAGGCCTGCATGTAACCGTTCACGGTGTTGCGTGCAATTCCCAGGGTGGCGCTGATCTTGCGGTTGCTAAGGCCGTCCAGGTGCAGTGAGATAATCTGTTTTAAGTCCATAGGATCAAGTGTATTAGCCATATCGCATTGAATTTTAGCGATAAGGTAATTGCTCGATCTTTCAAAGTGGCGCAAAACGAACCGAAATGACTCCTGGATTGGCAGAAGTGGCACAAAACGAACCGAAATCACTGGCGCAAAACGAACCGAAATCCCTCAGGGAAGTGGCGCAGTTTGAACCGAAATCACTGGCGCAATGAAACCGAAAAGCCTGGCGCAATTTGGTCCGAAGTATCCA
>NZ_JASWIM010000082.1:0-2742 GCF_030291335.1 Arenibacter flavimaris | reverse complement strand
GTATCCATCCGAGCAACTACACTAGTTATTGATCTTCATATTCTGTAGTGAATTCAATATCTTTTCCTTCCGCTCTTGCCCGGAGCACCATTTGTTGTATGTTTTCGGGAAGGTTGTCCAGGGGCAGTATTAGTCCGTCGACCATTACCATATTATTAAAAGGGCTGTTCTCCTGCATGGCGTTTGTAGAAAATTCAGGGCTATAATACCATAGGTCGAACATATCCTTTATGGCCCGGGCCTTATTCGAGACCGTAGTCCCCTTGGTCCCGAAGTATTCGTTGACCTGTTTGGAACTCATATAAGGTTGGAACGATCTGTCGAACAAAAAATTTATCGAACCTATGGCATGGACTACGGCTGCCGCCCATATCTCCAATTTTCCCCTTGCGAAGGGAACATCCCTTTTTCTCCCCATCTTTTTGATGAGCTTTTCGCAAAGCCCGAAGTATTCATCGTTAAGTTTCTGCGCGCAGAAGGCCCCTGTTATTTCCAATAGTTGTTTTTCCTTTTCTTTTATCAGCTCTTTGGTCATATGCTGTTCTGTTTTTGATATCCGGGCAGGAGTTCTTCGAGTTTTTGTATGCTATGATCAGGTATCCGCTCTAGTGTGCCGGCCAGCCATTCCCTTGGATTGATATTCTGCATCTTGCAGCTACCGAAGAATGAATATAGCATGGCGGCATTTTGCGCTGCATCGTGCGATCCGCAGAAAAGATAGTTTTTTCTGCCAATGGCCATGGGCCGGATGGCATTTTCGATCAGGTTGTTGTCGAGTTCTATACGCCCATCTTCAAAGATCGCTTCCAGTTTTGGGTATTGATTGATGTAATAGGTCATCGCCTTGCCGATGGGGCTTTGTGGCAGCACCTTGAACTGTTGTCCTTCGATCCACGTTTTTATCTGTGCCAATAACGGCCTGATCCTTATGTCGCGCAGTGTTTTCCTCGCTTTAAGATCATCTTGGGCCTCTTCCTTGATCTTGCGTTCTTCCAAATAGATCTCCCTAAAGATGGCCAATGCTTTTTCCGCATGCTTTTTGTCACTGTCCAGCGCATCATGAAACTTGCGCCTGGCATGTACCAGGCATCCGGCAAGGGTGATCTTGGGATCGGTCCCTATTTTGTCGTACACGGTATAGCCATCGCATTGCAGATAGCCATGATAATCGGCAAGCAATTCTTTGGGTCCGTTCTGTCCACGGCCTTTGCGGTAATTAAAAAGTACGAGCTTTTGAACGGGATCGTGATAGACCCATTGATATCCCTGGTGCGTACTGCCCTTTTTGTCGGAATCCAATACCTTGATCGGACTCTCATCGGCCTGGATATAATCAGATGCCAGTATTTTCTGTTTTAGTGTATTGTAAAGCGGTTCCAGCAACTGGCAACAACTGGCCATCCAGTCGCCCATAGTGCTCTGGGCAGGTTCCCACCCAAAATCCCGTTTGAACATCTGGATCTGGCGGAAGAACGGGAGATGATCGATATATTTGCCCACAAGGATGTGCGCCAGCAAACAGGCTTCGGCTATCGATTTGTCGATGGGGCGGGTCGGGAGCGGTGCGATCAGCACGCCCTGTCCGTCCGCCTTGGCGTACTTGGGCCGGATCGTCCTTCTTTTGATAAGGCTTGCGGGAGTGTATTCCAGGGTCTCTGTCACTTCTTCCCCGATCTTCTTCAGTCCCGCGGTATCCTCTTCGGGCTCGATGATTATTTCCCTGACCGGTAGATGTTCCGGTAGCGCATTGCGCCCATTGTGCTTTTTCTTGTCCCTGGTATAGGTAATGGTCTCTTGCGGGGCTTCTTCTACGGTTTCCGACGGATCCCCTGAAAAGAGCGATAACTGATCGACCATGGTTTGGGAAACGAAACTCTCGGACCTGAACCCGCCAATGAGCTTGTAGAGCTGTGCCAGTTGATGTTCCAGGGAAACTATTCTGGCCGTGGAGGCCTTCTCCTTTTTTTGAAGATCTCGGTTCTCGACAAGTAGCTCCTGATAGGTCATTGCAGGGCCAAGATAAAAATTGCCCTGCTAAAAAGCAACCCGATATCACGTTTTTTCGTAACGCTTTCTTCGGGTGATATTGGTAATGGCGATACCGTCGATCAGCAGGACCAATTGAGTATAGCTCAGACGCAGGCTCCCTACTTCCGCATCATATTCCGGTAACTCAAAAGTACCGGATTCCAGTCTTTTGTAGTACAGCATAAATCCTCCCGATTGCCAGTGCAACAGTTTTGCCTTGTTGCGGACCTTATTGATAAAAATATATACCGTTCCGTTATCGGGGCTTTGGTACAGATCGTTGATCACAAGCCCCCGCAGACTATCGAAACTCTTGCGCATATCGGTGGGGCGGCCATAGAGCTGGAACCGGTGGGAAGTGCCGAGTGCGAACATCTATACGGGGATTTCGATCTCGACCCCGTTCTTGCAACGGATCAAAATAGTCCGGCCTTCCCCGATCGGGACGACTTCGATCGGAACAAAATTCGATGGGGCCCTATCGGCCGGTACATCTGTAGGTCTCGATAATTTTGAGATCCAATAATGGAATTTGCCCTCCTTGATCCCATGGGCGGAAGCAAACTCTTTTTGGCTCCGGCCGGAGAGCCGAAACTCCTTTACCAATTTACGCATCCGCAAAGCATTATCCTTTTTTGTCATAACTCAAATAGTTTATGCCAAAGGTAAAAAGCCACATCACGTCATAAAAGACGCAGTTGCTCGGAGGGATAC
>NZ_JASWIM010000081.1:0-3779 GCF_030291335.1 Arenibacter flavimaris | reverse complement strand
TGCCATGTATATGGCAGGTGCTTTTTTTTTGGACAGGATCTGATGTGGGCACGCCGCTGGCGTGATTGATTCCAGTATCCGTACGCCAAACGGAAAGTCCAAGGTCGGGAGACTTTGCACAGCGACTTTGTACAATGACTTTGCAGAGTGCCATCAATTTTTCAGATCAACCAATTGCTACATTAAATCATTGCTACATTGAATCATTGCTACATTGTTTCATTACTACATTGTTCTACTTTCAAATTGGCAGACCATCAACGAATTTTCAAGTCTAGTTGGAAAGTCCAAAGTCGGGAGACTTTGCACAGCAACTTTGCACAACGACTTTGCAGAGTGCCATCCATTTTTCAGATCAGCAAATTGTTACATTGAATCATTGCTACATTGTTTTACTTTCAAATCGGCCCATCAACGAATTTTCAAATCTAGTTGGAAAGTCCAAAGTCGGGAGACTTTGCACAGCGACTTTGCACAGCAACTTTGCACAACGACTTTGCAGAGTGCCATCCATTTTTAAGATCAGCCAATTGTTACATTATATCATTGCTAGATTGTTTCATTACAACATTGTTCCACTTTCAAATCGGCCCATCAGCAAATTTTAAGATCAGCCAATTGTTACATTGAATCATTGGTATATTGTTTCATTACTACATTGTTCCACTTTCAAATCGGCCTATCAACAAATTTTCAAATCAGTCAATTGTTACATTGAATCATTGCTACATTGTTTCATTAAATATCCTTTTCCAACAAGCAATATTTTCCACCTTTCCAAAATTAGTTTCAACAATATCTTTTGAGTAACCCATTTTTTAATATCTTGTCTTTTCTAAAGAATCTACACAATGAAAAATAGCTTTGCATATCTAATGAGCCTAGTATTCTGTCTGGGAATTTTAAATACAATTACAGGACAAACAGGGGGAGACAAAAAGAAGGATGGTTGGATTTCCTTGTTCAATGGTAAAAATTTCGATGGTTGGAAAGTCGGAGAAAATGCACATACCTTTTCCATTGAGAACGGAGCAATTAAGGTAGAAGGGCCTAAGGCACATTTGTTTTATGTAGGAGATGTAGAAAACCGCGATTTTAATAATTTTGAATTCAAAGCCACCGTGATGACCAAACCTGGGTCAAATTCCGGTATTTATATACATACGCGCTATCAAGAGGCTAGTTGGCCAGTATATGGTTACGAGGTACAGGTAAATAATTCCCAAGGGGATTGGAAACGCACCGGTAGTCTATATGATATAGTAAATGTTATTGAAACCTATGTTGGTGATGATGAATGGTATACGGAATATATTAAAGTAGAGGGCAAAAGGATCATTATTAAAATAAATGATATAGTGGTTGTGGATTATACCGAACCCGAAAATCCTAAACGTGACGCAGGGGATCGCCAGCATAGGGTACTAAAGGGTGGTACCTTTGCGCTACAGGGTCATGATCCTAAAAGTATTGTTTACTATAAGGACATAATGGTAAAACCTTTGCCTTAATACAGAAACTATAATAATAGGAATGCGCTTATCCAAATTCTATTTCAATATTGCTTACTGTCTTTTATTGTGGTCATTAATGGTTGGCTGCGAACAACTACCTGAAAGCTTAAAACAAAGACCCAATGTTGTTTTTATACTGGTCGATGATCTGGGCATGGTAGACCTTGGTGCAACCGGTAGTAGATATTACGAAACGCCAAACATTGATAAATTGGCCAAAGAGGGTATGATGTTTACCCAAGGTTATGCCGCCAGTCGTGTATGTAGCCCTTCAAGGGCTAGTATTATGACCGGTAAATTTACGGCAAGACACGGAATTACGGACTGGATCGGAGCTGCATCCGGTACGGCATGGCGATCCCATAATCGACACGATAAATTACTTCCTGCCGAATACGTTCACAGCCTTCCGGCCAATGATGTTACCATCGCAGAGGCTATGAGGAAAGAGGGTTATAAAACTTTTTTTGCGGGTAAATGGCATTTAGGTTCTGAAGGATCTTATCCAGAGGATCATGGGTTTGAAATCAACAAAGGCGGATGGGACAAAGGAAGTCCTATGGGAGGCTATTTTTCTCCTTGGGACAATCCAGTATTACCCAATAAAGTGGAAGGGGAAAACCTTAGTATGCGCTTGGGTGTTGAAACAGCAGATTTTATCAAACAGCACAAGGACTCCACTTTTTTCGCTTTTCTTTCGTTTTATGCGGTACACGGGCCCATACAGACTACCCAAGAAAAATGGAACAAATATAGGGACAAAGCGGAATCATTGGGCATAGGAGAAAATGGTTATAAGATGGAGAGGGTCCTACCTATTAGACAGGTGCAGGATAACCCAATTTATGCCGGACTTGTAGAGAGTATGGATGATGCAGTGGGAGTAGTGCTTCAGGCCTTGAAAGATTCCGGACTTGAGGATAAAACTATTGTGATCTTTACATCCGATAATGGCGGAGTGGCCTCAGGTGATTCTTTTTCCACTAGCAATCTTCCTTTAAGGGGAGGTAAGGGGTATCAATGGGAAGGTGGTATTCGGGAACCCTATTTTATAAAAGTTCCATGGCTAAAAAATGGAGGTTCTAAAAGCGATTTCCCTGTTATAGGTACTGATTTCTATCCCACTATCTTGGATTTGGCCAATATTGATGCTTTAACCGAACAACATATTGATGGTATAAGTCTCAAACCTATTCTGGAAGGTAAAAAAATGGATGTTGTACGACCTTTATTTTGGCATTATCCCCATTATGGCAATCAAGGGGGAAATCCATCATCAATAATTCGGGAAGAAAACTGGAAGCTTATCCATTACTGGGAAGATGGGAGCGAAGAACTTTATAACCTGACTACGGATGTAGGCGAACAGTCCAATGTTATAGCACAATATCCCGAAATAGCTAAAGGTTTAAGTAAAAAGCTTCATGGTTGGCTCAAGGAGGTAGGGGCCAATATGCCATCAAAGGATACGGAATACAATGCAGATCTGGCCCAAAAGCGACACGATCGAATTGTAAATGAAAGTTGGCCAGCTTTGGAGGCCCAAAGACTAAAATTCCTCTCCAAAGATTTTAGACCCAACGATGACTGGTGGGGCAGCAAGGTAACGCAAGACTAATATTGAGTTTTCCATATTGTGAACAGGAAGGGGTAGCGGTAATCCTCATCCTGAGGTTTAATGCCCTATAGGGGAAATATTATAATTCTGGCATTGTTCCTGGTGAGGGATCATAAGGTGCTTTCTTCTTTATTTTAATTATGATGATGAATATTTCCTTGATTTTTGGCATAAGATCATAACTCTTTATTAAAGAAATACTGGTTTTTTACTTAGGGGGTACTTGTGAATGTTGTTTCTGGAAAAATGTCTCACATATTGGTCAATTTAATACATACACAATCCATATTTTTTGTTTTTGTTTGTATCCATTACTATAAGACGGTTCACTAAAGTATGCTGGCCTTAGAACTTACATTGGTGTAAGTGGTCGTCAAAGTGGTTTTCCCAATGCTGGATACTTATCCTGTTCAATTATAAGATGTGTTTCAAAAGGATAATATTTCTATGAAAAATAAACGAAATGATAACTAAATTGTTCAAAATTAAATTAGGTTTGATTATGATTAAAGACAACTTTCCTTATTTAACGTGAGTTCGATATAAGGACTATCCAATTCTTTGAAGGTTGTCTATATTGATGTTTGGTTTTGTTGGGTAAAAGGCATATGCAATGAGTCCGGAAACCATATTTGTGATGAAGTTTC
>NZ_JASWIM010000080.1:0-3926 GCF_030291335.1 Arenibacter flavimaris | reverse complement strand
CGAACCGAAATCACTGGCGCAAAACGAACCGAAATCCCTCAGGGAAGTGGCGCAGTTTGAACCGAAATCACTGGCGCAATGAAACCGAAAAGCCTGGCGCAATTTGGTCCGAAGTATCCAATTTATGAGTTTTTCCTTATGAAATTCTCCATGCAAGGAGCAGGTGCACAAGAAGGGGGTGAATTCTTTACACCACCATCTTTAGTAAACCTCATTGTAAACTTTATACAGCCTAATCATGGTATAGTCCATGATCCTGCTTGTGGTTCTGGCGGTATGTTTGTACAGACGGCACATTTTATAGAAGACCACGAACATAAAAATGTAAACGAAGCCATAACCGTGTATGGTACAGAACTGAAAAGCAACAACACTCGTTTAGCTAAAATGAACCTTGCCATTCATGGTATAGAAGGTAAAATAATTGAAAGTAATAGCTTTTACACCAATCCTCATAACCTAACAGGCAAGTGCGACTTTGTTATGGCCAATCCACCATTTAATGTCGATAAAATAGACGCTAAAAATAAGTTTTTGGCAGACGACGACCGATTGCCATTTGGCGCACCACTTACAGGCAAAGGCACCATAAGCAATGGAAACTATTTATGGATGCAGTATTTCCATTCGTATTTAAATGAAACAGGACGTGCAGGATTTGTCATGGCGAGTTCTGCAACCGATGCTGGAAATGCCGAAAAACTAATCCGCCAAAAACTAATTGTAACGGGCGATGTAGAATGTATTGTCTCCATAAGCAACAACTTTTTCTATACCCGCAGTTTACCTTGCCATGTCTGGTTTTTTAACAAAGGAAAATCTGAAGAAAATAAGGACAAGGTGTTAATGATAGATGCCCGAAATACCTTTAGAAAGGTAAGCACCACCATTAACGATTTTAGCGACGAGCAACTCGAAGGTTTAACAGCAATCATGAATTCCTTTAGAGAAAGTAATCCAGAAGCAGTCAGTTCGAGCGCAGTCGAGAACAACAGCTGGTTAAACCAACATTTCCCAAAAGGCATCTACCAAGACGTAGAAGGCCTATGCAAAATTGCGACCTTAGAAGAAATAAAAGAGCAAGACTACAGCTTAACACCAGGCCGCTATGTTGGAGTAAGTATTAATGTTGATATGGATTTTGACTACAAAACACGTATGACAGAAATACATAACGAATTAGCACAACTCAATACCGAAGCCAATAATTTAATGGAGCAAATACAATCTGTGAAATTATGAGGAAAGGTTGGAAGCAAATTAAATTAGGCGATATAATTCATATTAAACATGGCTATGGTTTTAAAGGTGAATATTTTGTTGAAGAGCCAAATGAAAACATTCTTGTAACACCTGGTAATTTTTCAATTGGAGGTGGTTTTAAGGATGGAAAAATGAAATACTATGATGGACCAATAAATGATGAGTTTGTTTTATCTGAAGGAGATGTTATTGTTACAATGACAGATTTGAGTAAACAAGCTGATACGTTAGGTTATTCTGCAAAAGTGCCAAAAGATGAAAGACACACATATTTACATAATCAACGAATAGGATTAATTTCTTTGTTAACTAAAGATTTCGATATTGACTTTATTTATTGGTTATTAAGAACACATTCTTACCAAAAATATATAGCTGGTTCTTCTTCTGGAGCAACAGTAAAACATACGTCGCCAAAAAAGATTTATTCAACTAAGTTAGCTGTTCCTAAATCCAAAGAAACCCAACGCAAAATAGCCTCCATTTTATCTGCTTATGATGATTTAATAGAAAACAACCTAAAACGCATAAAATTATTAGAAGAACAAGCACAACAAACCTATGAAGAGTGGTTTGTACGTTTTAAATTTCCTGGATTTGAAAATGCGGAGTATAGCGAAGAAAGTGGAATGCCTATAGGGTGGAAGGTAACGGAGCTTGGTACATTAGTAATTCTTCAGACCAAAATGGTTCACCCGAGAAACTTACCAAATGAAACACCATATATTGGATTGGAGCATATTCCAAGAAAATCATTTACATTGTCAAATTGGGAAACAGCAGCAAAAGTTGAAAGTGCTAAATACTCATTTAAAAAGCACGATATACTTTTTGGAAAAATCAGACCATATTTTCATAAGGTTGGTGTTGCATTGATTGATGGAATTGCATCCTCTGACACTATTATTTTAAGACCTAAAAGGAGTAATATACACGGATTCATTTTACAGACAGTATTTAGCGACCATTTTGTGGATTCAGCAACGCAATCGTCAAACGGAACGAAAATGCCTAGAGCCAATTGGAACGTGCTAAAAAAATACCCAGTAATTATACCAACAAATGATTTCATTCATAAATATGAAAAAATAAATAATCTAATATTAGATACAATTTCATCCTGTGTTAATCAAAATAAACTTTTGAAAGAAGCACGCGATATTTTATTACCACGTTTAATGACCGGGATGATAGATGTGGATAGTTTGGAGGTAAATGAAGGTTTGGGTATGGTTGCTGAGGAGAGTGAGAAATATAATATTGAGAAAAAGTAAATAGATGATAAAAACATTAATATCGAGATTAAAATTATTAGATCAATATAATAGCGTTGATAAAACTATTTTATGGGAAGATCCTGCAGTAAGTAGATGGCAAGGTGTTTATGGCGAATTAGCGTTAAAGGATAATGCAATTTTTATTACAGGTAGTAAGTTGCTTATAGGTGAAGTTTTAGAAATTAATCAAGGTGAGAGTTTTCTTTTAAATAATGTAAAAGAAGTTGCGTGTGAGAATGATGAATTTTTACAAATTAATGCTGTCTATCCTGAGTTAATATCTAGGGTTAAAGCGAATTTTCAACCATTTATTCACCCAATAGAACTTGACTTAAATAAAATTATACAAGATATTAATGATAAAATTTTTGTTAGTTATTACATTATTTCAGGGTATCCTAAATATAATATTTTTAAAAATTCATTAAATCTTAATGATCGAGTTGCTATTGTAAATGAGGATGGAAGTTTCGAAAATATAAAAATACATGCAATAAATGGATTAGAAGAATTTGCAAATAACCTAGATATAAATGCTAATGTAGTAGGCTTGACTATAGATGAAATGTTAAAGCTAAATCAAGCAATTTCTAGAGATAGTAAAAAATCAAATAATGTAACTAGATTAAAGGACATTGATTTTAAACTAAAACAAGAAGGAATATATAAATTCACGTCGTTTTTTGCTTACCATGACACGTTATATAATAAAAAAGTGTATTTGAACACCACAACAAATCAAGAGAATTTTTCTAGTCCAAAAGTAAAAATAATCAATTTAAATGGAGCAGGACTTTATAAAGTATCACATGGTTCTTTTAAAGCAAATAAGAACAAACATATTATTGAGGCTTTAAAACAAAATAACTGGATCACAATTCATGAAAGTACGGGAAAAGGTCGCGGTGATGAATTTAAAAATAAATTAAAAAAAGGCGACTACGTATACATAACTTTAGGAGGAGATGAGTTAATTGGTATTGCCAAAATCATATCAAATAAATGTGAATATATTCCAAAGGAAATTATTAATAATGAAGAGGGCTGGTTGTTTAGAGAGATAGAAATGATTCAAGAGCCAATTAAAAAAGGTGCTATCCAACTAGATGATACTAGAGCTATCTACCCAAGTGGCAATACTTCTCTTTTCAAGGTTAAAAGTAAGGATTTACAAGAGGCTAATCAGCTTCTCTTTAACCCTTATTTTAATGTAGAATTTATTGATGGAGGAAATACAACACCAACATCATCATACACAAATACTAATTAACGTGAGTTCGACTTAAGAAATGGGTGTTTTATATTGCAGGAAAAGCAGAAAATTGGTATATTTAAGTTATTGACATTCAAATATTTAACCAATTATCTGCTTATGATTTCTACCGA
>NZ_JASWIM010000008.1:0-157347 GCF_030291335.1 Arenibacter flavimaris | reverse complement strand
ACGAACCGAAATCACTGGCGCAAAACGAACCGAAATCCCTCAGGGAAGTGGCGCAGTTTGAACCGAAATCACTGGCGCAATGAAACCGAAAAGCCTGGCGCAATTTGGTCCGAAGTATCCAATAACTCCCGACCCACATTTATTTGTTTAATTTTAGAAAGAATATTTTGGAATTGATAAAGTTCAATAACAGGATGAGAATCATATTGGCTATAAGTATTGGGTTATTCATATTGAACTGTCGTGCTCAAAATGAGAATCCGGCAATAAGAACTTTGCTTCTTGAGCAATTGAAGCATACGCATAACAAAGAAGACTGGTTCGCTCCAATAAATGTTGCTTTGGACGGGGTTACGGCCGAACAATCGAATTGGAGAGACAGCTCGGAAAATCACTCAATTGGGCAATTGGTGTCGCACTTGATATTTTGGAACGAACGATTACTCAATGCCTTTGAAGGAAATACCCTCCCAGATTTTAATGATGACAATAATATTACTTTTAATCAGTATAAAGTTGAGGAATGGCCTCTAGCGATCAAAATGTTGGATAGCATTCAAACTGAATGGGAACAGAAGGTACTATCGGCCTCTGACGAACAACTAAAGGAATGGAGCTCGAATATTGCGAATGTTTGTTCCCATAATGCCTATCATATAGGGCAAATAGTCTATATTAGAAAGAGAAATGGATGGTGGCGCAAAACGGAATGACCACTAAATTATAGTTTAAATAAACAGTATGTTAGAAGATGGATATAGGTCACATAGATATAGTGATATATTGGACAACTTAAGCGAGAATGGTTTTCTGACCACTGAGGATGTTGGTAAGCTGCTAAAAGAATTTACAACCACCCAAAAAATTACTTTTGATTGCATAAGCAATGAAAAAGCCAAAATAGTTTCAGAAGCATTAATTGATAATTATCAACGTTCAAAGTCTAATTAAACTATATTATTCTAAATTGGGTATTTAGAGGAGTATTTTACATATCTAGAAAAAAACAATTTACAAAGGCTCAACTCATGAAATAAAATTGACATGGCCAGAAAAGTATATTACAGCAGACCTCTTAAGCATTTTTGGGATAACCTTTATAGGAAGCAAAAGCAGTTTACTCCAGATTTTACAGATGATCAAATATTTGAGGTGCTCAGAAATAACATTTTAAACACCCCAGTAACGGCCTACGAAACGTATGCCTCGAAACAATTGATAGTATCAGGTTGGGAAATGTGGAGAGTCGATTCAAAAGGAGAATTACTACATGTTTTTTTCGTTGACAAACACTTGCGAGACTTCCTTGAAAGTACAACTTTGTCAGATTTGGAGGGTATCAAACACTTTCTTTATGAAAACGGTCAAAACCGAAGTGTATTTCATTTATATTCCAACAAAAAGATTAATCATGTGGTATATCAATTTGCTTTGCACATCCCATATGAATCTGAGGGATATGCCTTTTCTCTTAGTGTGGAAGAAGATGGTAGCCTTGAGCTATACTATTCACTTGGAGAACATGGGGGAAGAATGTCAGATAAATTCTATATTGATGTCAATAAGAAAAATGACAATATCTCATTAACTCATACCAAAATGTTCAGACTTGTCATTAATACAATAGCCTACATGAGTTGCTTCCCTGAATGTGTTGATGATGGGGTTCCAAAGAATTTGTTGGAAAGAAATGAAGATTTGTCAGCAAGAAACTTTTCATTACAGTTATCTGACAAGATTAAAGAAAATGAAGGTTCAAAGCTCTCAAAAAGGCCACATTTCAGAAAGGGTCATTTTAGGCACCTCAGATCAGAAAAATTTGTTAACAAGAAAGGACAGGTAGTATTTATCTCTGAGACCATGGTTAAAGGAAAGGCAAAAACCGTTTCGACTTCTCCTGAAATGGGTAAATTAAAATAAATAAATATATGAACATTATGCCTTTCCAAAATTATAATCTAACCATAGTCAAGTTCAATTAAACGATGAAAATTAAAGATGATTCTAAGGAATTAGCTACCGAAGTCATTAATACTCTTTCTCAGATTTTTATTGGAGTAATGACTGCCATAGCTTCTGGCTCAGACCCATATACGGTCGGTGCAGGGACATTCTTCGGCCAAATAGCCGGTCTTCGAAGTAAGCTGAAAATAAACCGTGTTGAAAATTTTGTTTTGGAACTGGGAAAATATATGGAATTGAAGAATGTTTCCTTTGATTGGGAGAACGTTAATAGCGAGGACTTTGGAGATTTTTTCGAAGAATTGCTGGCATCCATAGCCAAAACCAATTCAAAAAATAAGCTAGACAGATTTAAACGATTGCTTTTTTCTCAAATTGAGAAACCAGCTGATCCTGACATGGCTTCAAGATACCTTGTGCTGACAAGTGTACTTGATGATGGGCATATATTGATTTTGAATCATTTTTTTATGCTCGAAAGAAAATTACATTCTTATAGAAAGTCGTTGGAGAATTTGCATACCTATTCAAATAATTTATTGGCTAATGGCCGTACAGCATCAGAGCTTGAGTCATGGTTTGAATATACACATCCAGAAAAGCACAATAAAGCTGAATCATTAGCTTCGGTTATTCAATTCTATCAGGGTAAACTTGATTTAATTAGTGAAAATAGAGAGAATCTATTCAATCAATTTGATGAGGGGGAGCTAAGATATCTGACCAATGATTTGAAAACCAGGGGACTTTTAATGACAAATGATGGTACTATGGGCTCTCTTCGAAAAGGAGCAATCTTTGGGCATCACTCGATTTCAGCTTTTGGCACAGGGTATATGGAATACGTCAATGATATTTAAACATTAAAAAAATCTTGTACAAAGTATTAGATTCAAAATATCTTGTACTAAACAATGTTCAAATAAAGGATTATTATTCTACTTTTAAACAGTTCGGTTTTACGGGGAGGAGTTCATTATAATAAAAAAATATGTGTAAGAAACTACTAGTTTTTGGGGTAATAGTGTTTATCAGTCATAATATATTTTCTCAGAAAGACAAATTTAAAGACTGGCATCCTACCGAAATTGAATATTACAAAAATCTAAAGAAGTTGGCATACTATGTCGGGGTGAAACCTGACGCTGATTTTGAAATTTCTAAAGATTCAATAATTCAGAAATATTTATATATATATATAAATGAAGAATCAAAGGATTCGATTCATAAAAACACAGTCTACAGTATTGAGTATAAAAATGGATTGTTCAATACTTATTTTACGAAAGCAATTGATAAGCACGGTTTAGAGAACTTGGATGCCCAACCTTTAAGGTTCTATAAAGAAACGGACTCGATTTATCGCCCTTTTAGAAAAGCTTTAAATAAAGTGTCACAGTATGTTCTAGTATATTATCTAAAAGGAAGCCCCGAAAAACCTATAGGAACTCTGGTATTTGAACCGAAATCAAAAAAATTGGCTTCTTGGATTCTATTAAGTCAAGGAAGCTCGGGGTGGTTTTATTTATAATTGTTTTCGAAATTTTAAGTTGGTTATAAGATATATGCCTGTTCTTATAAGTTACACTGCATAGTAAACACAATCATTTATAATAACCACTTATGTAATATAGGTCTCTTGAAACTGACCTCCTCCGCCCCCGTTAAACTAAACAGGCCATAATTCAAAATCATTACTTTAGTAAAGTTTAAATAAACGTAGAAAATATGTCCGAGTTAGAATTAAAAAATGGCAAAACCTTTGTCTTCATTGATCAATACGAAACGGTTGAAGCTAAGATATCTTATGGCAAAACACTTGAAGGATATAATGCGTTCAAAATTTGGTTTAATGGTAAGTTTGTGGTAATATCTAAAACAATTATTCCAATAGTTCATAAATTGAATGAATTGGCGGATAGATACCAGTTAGAAGAATCTAAGTTTAAATAAACGATGATGACAGATACGCCAACATCAATTTTAATATCATATTCAAAGGTTTTATCCAATGCCTTGGTGAAAGTTTATGAAAATGGTCCAAAGAAACATAAAACTTTAAAGATTGATTTAACCGACTTAAAAGGACTTACTCACGAGCAGCTGATTAACTCTAATCAATATTCTGAACTAGTCCAAAAATTTAACACCCTAAAAGACCCCTGTGTGTACTGGTTTGAGATTTTGGGAAATTATGATATTGATACTGTTTGGAACGCCTTCCAAGCATTTAAGGGTAGCCGCACGCACAAGCTTCCAAGAAGTAAAACTAAGGCCCCTAGAGATACAAACATTTTATATTTAGGAAAGGTGAAATTTAATCTATTAAGGCGAATGAAGGAGCACCTTGGATTCACGACGGCAACAAAAACACAAAGTCTACAATTGTGTCACTGGGCTACCGAATTAGGTCTTGAAATTGAAATAAATGTTTTGGAGTTTGAGCAAGAAACTTCAAATTTAGTGGGTGCTTTTGAATTCAAATTAGCTAGGGAGATGAAAACAATTCTTGGTAGTCATTCAACTTAATGGTTCAAATAATGGAAGAGTTAGGACACATTGTCGGCGAACCAATATAAAATGAAAGGTCGAATAAAGGATTTTCAAATATTAAGGTGTTTGCATTGATTAGCTGAGTGATAAGCGTGAAAATAGCTTAAATTTAAATAATGAACTCCATAACCGACATTCCGCCCATTGAGGTCTTAGAAAATCTTGATCTATTACGATCAGATCTGGGATCAAAGATCCCACCAAAAAAACTTGACCAAAATTTATTAATTGCCTCATGGAACATTCGGGCCTTCGGTAATTTGACCCGAAAATGGGATTCGGATGAAAATGATTCTCCCAAGCGTGATCTTCATTCCATTCTCTGCATTGCCGAGATTATCAAAAGGTTCGATGTGATCGCGGTCCAAGAGGTCAAGGACAATATCAGGGCCTTACGGGATACACTCAAAATTCTTGGCCATAATTGGTCCTTAATACTTACGGATGTTAACAAGGGCAAGGTTGGTAACGGGGAACGCATGGCCTACCTGTTCGACACCAGAAGAGTCCAAATGTCCGGACTTGCCGGAGAATTGGTTGTCCCTGAAGAATGGGAGGACGACATAAATGATGGCGCATTGGCGAAACAATTCGTACGATCTCCTTACGCTGTAAGCTTTCAATCCGGTAAGCACACTTTTATTTTGGTGACCTTGCATATTTTATACGGGGACAGTCCTAAAAGCCGTATCCAAGAGTTAAAGGGAATCGCGAAATGGTTATCAAGCTGGGCGAATGATATGAACGCTTATCATCATGACCTTATTGCCCTGGGAGATTTCAATATAGATGAACGCGGGGATCTTTTGGACAAAACGTTCTTATCGGAAGGATTGTACGTGCCCCCTCAGCTTCGGAAAAAGGAAGTGACGAGATCGATTTTTGACCAAACCAAGTACTATGATCAAATTGCCTGGTTCGATGGCCCGCCGAACGGGCCAAAGCTTTCAATGGAATTCCTGAACGGAGGCAACTATGATTTTGTTCCAATAGCACTTCAAAACCGTGGATTGACCAAAAACAGCCTTTCTTGGCTCATATCGGACCATTATCCGCTATGGGCGGAATTCAAAGTTTAAAATAACGAAATGTTAGAAGATGGATATAGGTCTCATAGATATAGTGATATATTGGACAATTTAAACGAGAATGGTTTTCTGACCACTGAGGATGTCAGAAGGCTGCTAAAAGAATTTACCACCACCCAAAAAATTACTTTTGATTGCATAAGCGATGAAAAGGCTCAAATCGTGTCGGAAGCATTAATTGATAATTATAATCGGTCAAAGTCTAATTAAACGATTATCAAGAACATGAGATATAAAGTTGCTCAAGGCATAATAAGCTTTGTTATTCTTACATTAGTTGGTTGCACAAAAGAGGAAGAATGTACAAGGATTGATAAAATTGGTGGTGGATTATTACACGAACAGGAAATTGAAGTCCCATGAGATTTTCCAGAGCCCAAACCCTTAGGCACGCTTCCAAATCAAAAAATCTAAATTGGGGTGAAGTAATCCCGAAACATAAAGTCTAAATAAACGATATTACATGACCATAAAAGAACCAATCATATAATTCATGATGATGAAGTTGAAATAGATTCCTTTCAATTGCAAATAATGTTTGGTCCTTCATATAAAGAGGACATAGAAATTGCGGTGAACTCTATATTTTGTAATTGTGGTGCCCAAAGTAAAAAGTTGGTCAACTATAAAAGTTATCTAAATAACCTTAATGACGTTATTTTAAAAGGGTTGTGCAATTCTTGCAATACCTTTGCCGCAAGATATATCGAGACGGGAGAGCGCAAGGGCATCGAGAAAATCGCAAACCGAATCAGAAAATTAAACAAAGCTTAAAATTCAAATAAAGGGTGGTTAGAAAACAAGTAGTTTTGAATATGGTGCAAAAAAGAACTATATTGCACCATAATTTAAAATTATGGAAACAGTAAGAAAATCAATCACTTTTACCGATCAACAGGATGGTTGGATAAAGCTTAGGGTTCAGGCGGGGGACTTTACCAATGATAGTGAATACATAAGAGATTTGGTAAGAAAGGATCAAGAACAGAATATGAAGCTCCTAGAACTTAAAACTGCCATAGATGAAGGGTTGCAAAGCGGAAGAAGCAATCTGAAAATAAGCGACATTATCGCAAAAGTGGATAATGGGGAATTATAGTTTATCTGCAAGGGCACAATATGACCTAGTGGGTATGTATAAGTACGGAATAAAGTTTTTTGGCCCTGACCAAGCGACCAAGTACTTACTCGATCTGGAAGGTTTTTTGGAAGAACTAGCTGAACGACCAGAATTGGCCAAAGATGCCTCGACAATTGCCGATTCCTTAAAATATTTCAGTTATAAAGCCCATGTAATTTTTTATCAATTTCACAATGCAAACGAAATTTTTATTATCAGGATTTTGGGCAAACGCATGAACTTCATTGAACATTTATAAAGTTTAATAAAATGATGAAAGACCAAAAGGGCATATTGATAAAATGCATCAAAAATGATGTCCCGGCGTTCGTGACTGTCGGTCACGATTTGTTTACCGTGCCAACTTGGAGGCCTATTATCAGGTCGCAAAGGAAAACGGGGCGGATACCGAGTTTTTGAAGGACATGAATCTTGTCGTACAGGAAATAAAAGATTTTCAACAGCAGGAACCGGATAGGGTACGCATACCCAAGCTAAAAGCGTTCGAGATCGAAAAATAAAAAGAACATGATCAGTTACTATGAATTTTTGGAAGCCCTATCCACCATAAGAAAATTCAAGAAACAAGTTCCTCTCCTTTATAAGGAAATGGAAGAGGAGGTCAACTTGATATCCAAATTTGTCAACGTCGACAAGAACACCAAGATCTGCCAATTGCCGTTGTCCACCCGGGCATTGAACGTATTGAAAGCAATAGACCATATCGACATATGGGAAGGAACGACCCAGGACTTGGCCAAGCTCTCGATGAAGAAACTTTTGGGCACCAAGAATGCAGGAAGAAGAACTGTCGACGAGATAAAGGAACTTTGTCTGTTCGCCAATCTGCAAATGAAACCTTAGCACATTAATCTTCTAGCCAAACTTTCAGCAGTTCTTTTGCTACTTGTAATAGTTCTATTGAATTTACATATGTAAATATGTAAATTATTCCCAATCCCAAACTTACTTGCCATCATTTCCATTTAGGAAACTTTATCTCTATTTTTTTTATTCTTATCATTTTTTCCATTTAAAAGACAAACATTTTGACCCTCTACTAGCAAGATATCCATTTGATATATGCAAAAAAAAGGACATCGGTTCGAGTTAGCGTGTAACATGAACATTGGGATTCCGTACTTGCGTAATTTTTCAGGAGTAAGGGATCGACTATGGGCGGAATCGTCCTAATATCAATATTTTATAGTTACAATTAATTTCTATACCGATCTAACTGGGTTCGTTTTAAAAAGGGAATCGAACCCTTCCAAAATGATCTGGGAGTTTCTTATATATAAGGGTAGGTGCCAGCCTAAAAATTCATTTTTCATACTTATGCCGCAATTTAATCAAGCCGCATTTGCCCTGTCCATGTAGTATTTGAAAAAATGGGGTATCCCTCCTGTCGGGGGAGCCCACCACAATTTTTTAAAATCTCCACATGGACTTATCCCCACCGCTACGCTCCTGTTGATTTTTTTCGCCGCATAATCTTAAAAACATACTATTATGAAAGAAATTCGAATCGCAACCTTTAAAAATTTCGTTGGAGAGCTAACGGCCATTTACAGGAGAACAGAACTACCCACTTTTCAAATAACCTCTTCGAGTTCCGTGAGAGAGTTCATTTATCCATATTTTGACGATGTAATGGACGATCACGAAGAAGTGAAGGTCATACATTTGAACCGTAAAAATCAGGTGGTGAACATACACCATCTAACATCTGGCACCGATAACGGTTGTCTCATTTCGACAAAGGATGTGCTGCGACATGCAATCCTGATTAAAACAAGCTCCCTGATCCTGGTTCACAACCATCCATCCGGCAATCTGAAACCTTCAGAAGCAGATAAACAGATCTCCAACAAATTGAGGGAAGCCTCTAAGTTGGTGGACATATCAACCCTTGATAGTATAATAATCACAAGGGAGGGATATTTCTCTTTCGCAGATGAAGGGCTTTTTTAAGTCCTTCAATTTGATTAAAATATATAATTTAAATTGTACGCTTTTGAGTACATTTGTAATAAGTTCAAAAATTTATACCACTATGGATTATAAGTTTATACCCCTAAGAAATTGGTTGTTAGAACGGGAAGCTCTCTCTATTAGGAAGTTGGAGGACAACTGTAAAATGCCAAGAGATACCCTACGCCATTTCCTGAATGAAAGAAGGAACTTTCCTGAAAAGCATTATGAATCTTTATTGAAAGAGTTGGTAAAGTATGGGTTTAGTCGGGATTAAATGCTCTACTTAAGAATTTAAAGAAACAAAACCCTAAAGCCAGAGCCATGAGGCCACACAGGGCAACAGGTGCTACACTAAAGGGTTTTTGTAAATTTATGGAAGTTTAATTAAATGAAGATATAATTAGAGTTTTAATTATTGCCATACCTACGCTCATAATATTTATCTTTATGCAAAGGTCTAAAACATGTTCTTATGAAATAAGCCATGACAATTCTTGATATCAACGCGATGATTATTGGCGAATTACACCCGCCTGAATGAAGTAGTCGGGCAGGTCTGACCTTTTAAAAACAAAAAAATAAACAGATGAAAATTATTACTAATGTTTTTCTCATTTTTTCTATTTTGATATTTTTTGCATGTAGTAATGATAATGACCATGTTTCAGAATCGGACAGGGCTCAAGCGCTTCTGGGCCAATGGGAATATCAATCTATTATCACGGACAGAGCAGTGGATATCAATGGGGATGGATCGGTAAATATCGACTTGTTCAATACTCAAGAAATTAGGCAATGTTTAAAGGATAATCTTACTTTTTTTACAAAAATGGGAGTAGGGGAGAAAGGGGCATACGCTATCAACGAAAATGGCTTGTCATGTGATGATCAAGACCCTTATTCAACAATTGAAGAGGATAGCTACCAATTAATAAATAATTGGATTATTCAATTTGATATGAGAAATGAGATGCGGATTCTCGAGCTTAACAGAAGTAAGCTGCAAATTGAAACAAATGATAATTTAGGTGGTCAGAATGTTATTGTAACAATCACATTTAAGAAAAGCTAGTTATAAGAAAATTTAAACACGAATGATATTTCCAGTAGCCTTTTCACTCCATTGCCCATTAGAATCAAAAACCCTAACTTCATAAGGCTGGTCTTGATATCGAAGTCTATTCTCCCTTGGTTCTTCCTCTAGTTCAAAATAGCGTTCAACACCTGATCCTCGTGCGTCATTGTAATTGAATAGCATTGTATCCCATCTACTTGTATTTCTATTGAAGATTCGCACCTCCACCTGTTGTAAGGTGGCACCATTATAAGCTTCTGAACAATTTGCAGCAAAACAGGTATATATCCGAACCACGTAGTCACAGCCATTAAGACCACCACATCGTATATTATGCTTCTCTCCTTTGACGGCTGCTGTGGGCTTTTTAAGCATTAAAATCGATTCACTGGCAGTCTGTGATATCCCGGTTGAATTTTCGACACGAAAATTAATAGTAAAACTGTCGTCAATTTGTGGATAAAATTGCATGGCAACTGAACCATACTCCAAGGGAATAACCTCACCTTCCCTATATATCTTTCCCTGGTGATTTATATAACCCCCATTCATATCGGCAAATTCAAATGTCATTTGGTACATGACAAATGTATCGTGTCCAGATGTGGCATTTGTGACCACATTTAATAGGAAGGGTTGATTTTCATATTTGTCTAGTGTTGATTGTCCGATGGTAAGTTCAAAAAATTCTTCATATTTTTCAAAATTGATATTTACATCTGCTGTTTTTTCAACCTCTGAAGATGATCTGACCGTAAACTCAATATTATGGTTGGATTCAGATATACCAGTATACCTTCCTTGAAAAGAGCCAACTGGAACGTTAAAACTTTCTCCTGCGGCATAGGTATCGCCTTGATATTCAAAGCTACCATTACTGCTTCCCGATGAAAAATACATCACATAGCTATCACCTCCAATGCCCAATTCACTGATATTGAAATTAATATCAACAATCTCTCCTGTATATACCTGTGATTGTGTCGCGTTTGCATTAAAATTATAATTCTTTGGTGTTACGTCGATGGATATAGTAACCGTTTTTTCAAGACCGGTATCGTTTTGAACATAAAAAGTCAAATTAATACTGCTCTCGTCGGTGCCTTCCAGGCTCCAGTTGAAATTTCCTTTGGGAATATCATAAATATTTCCTGCACTCACTTCTGTGCCATTTTCATTCCTAATAAGGGCATTGCTGTTTGAGCTATATCTGATATTATATTCTGAAGAACCAATACTTTCCGAAATGTTGAAGTTAAGCGAGGTGATTTCTCCGACTGAAATATCTGTTTTTTGACTTCCACCTGTGAACAGAAAATCCACTTGGTTGAAGTTCACCATAGTATTCGCAGTATGCGTCACATTTGCACTTGACTCTACACTCAGAACAATATCATGCTGCCCCGCTTCTGTACCGGTGTAGACCACATTATTATTATTAGGACTCAATTGGAATTTCTCTCCTGGCCCATACTCCGTTCCGTTTACCCGCAATGAGCTATTCTTGCCGGATGAATAAAAGGCTTCATAAGTATCATTGGTTCCTTCAGGTATTTCATTGATATCGATAATTACATTTACCGGTAAATTTGCAAATTCCGAAGTTTTCGATGGGGTCATATTTACAGTAAAATCGTTCTGTTTGGTTTCAAGGTCAATATTTACTGGCCCCACTTCCTGCCCGTAATTGTCGGTTACAATAAATGTAATCTGGTGCGAACCTAAACTTTCAGGAAAATAGAAAAGTGAAAAGTTACCAAGTTCCACGGGATAGCCTGTTGAGTTCTGTAGGGTGTTGCCATTCATCCCGGCCAGCTTTCCGTTGCCCTCCACAATTTCATAGGAAATATTGTAATCTATGTTCTCTGTATTGCCATTGGATTTAATATTAAAATTAAGTTGAGTACGCTCATTTAAAAAAACTGAATTACTTTCCGAATTACCAGAAAAAGTAAATGGGATGTTCGCCACCTCGATTTCAACGCTGTCCTGTTTTATCTGTCCGTTGGAATCCCTCACATCAAAGAATATTGTCCGTTTTCCCAGTTCAGTACTCGTAAAAGTGAAATTGTAGGAATTGGGAATTATAGGCCTATATTTACCTGGATCCATTACACCACCGTTCTGGTCGCGCACGGTACCTGCACCTTCGCTAGTAGGTGAAAAGGAATGGGTAATTTCATATGCTACGTCAGATTCTTCGTCTTGGGTCCTCAGATCTATGGCGACGGCCAAATTAGTATTCAATTCCACTTGAGTCGATGCAGCAGTGGTATTAATTGTAAAGCCGAGGTTAAGTACAGTAAGAAGAAGAACCTCGGTCAAGGTAGCACCATCAGGAGCTTTGGCCGTAACGATTAATCTATGTTCGCCCAAGGTGTCCGGAAGGTATCCCATCTCCGAAATTCCTTTTGGTAAATTAAATGGTTTTCCAGCGTCAAAAGCTTCTTCTTTCAAATAGAGTTTCCCGGTTCCATTTTCAATCTGATACGTTATTTCAAATTCCCCATTATTATCCGAGTTTTCGGTTTCCTTATCCCTAAGTAGGGTTACGTTCACAGGATTCTTGGAATTGATGATAAAATCGTTGACCCCTTTGTTCAGCAAAAAGCTAAAACTCGCGTATTTGGCATAGTGCAATAGTTCCAATTTTTTCTCCCTGGCATTTGAATCCCAAGCAATGAAGTTAATTTTATGCATGCCTGTATCGATGGCGACATAATTATAAGACCACTGCTTGTCGATAATGTTCAGCGTATCATTCTCAAGGATAGTATCGCCTAACATGTTCATGAAGTATCCTTTGCCCTTCAAAGTCGTATATCGCGCATAATAATGAACAGTACTTATTTCTTTTTCAGGAACAATTGAAAATAAAGTTTTGGCACTTTCAAAAACGAAACTGGTTTCCGGCTGTTCAATGGAGAAATTGAAATCAAAATCATCCAAAATAATATCCTCAAAATCCTTGCTACAAGCAATGATAAGCACTGATATTAAGACGACAAGCCCCAGTACTACTTTAGTAACTTTTTTGTAGTTTTTCATCTTCAATGAGTTTAGAACAGAAAATAGCGAAGACCGATTCCGACATAAGGATAAAAATTTCCTATATCGCTATTGACGTGATAGTATTCGTTGGCCTTTAGTAAAAAGGAGAAATCATTGCTGAGGGTTATTTCCCCTTCCAGTCCCAAATAGGCTCCATATATAAATTGACTTTTAGCATCTATGATAGCTCCGTTCTCAAGCAAGTTGCTGCCATTGTTAATGACCTCGTATCCGATAATTGCCCCACCGCCAAAATTGACGGCATACCGTTTAAAATTTTTCTGTTCCCAAATTTTGATGAAGTATCCGGGCTGTACAGTGAAAATGTTATAAGGAATATCAAACGTACCTTTATCCTCTGCAATGGCGGCGAATATGCTTAATTGCACATAACGCTCTCTGTTTACGTGGTAATTGAACGTGGCCATTATACCATAGCCATCCTCCGCGTAACCCCCGCTTATTCCGACCGATGAGGCATAATTGCCGCTTTGCGTGTATGCCGTTGTCGTAATGAAAAGTGCCAAAACGGCTATAGAGTTCCTCATTTTTAAAAGTTTATGGGATTATTGATAATTTCATGGCCAATGCGCAATGAAAGATTGCGGTTGCCGGACTCTTCGTCCAATTCCACCAGAACCTCTTTTTTCTCATCCAAGGCAAACTTTTTAAATACCACAACAAAATGGTTCTCGCTTTTTCCTGCTATGGTTTTAGGTTGTTTGTAGACAAAAACCGGTTTGAGCTCCATTTTTTGGTTACTACTGCTATTTTTATAGTTGGTTGCAATTTGATGCTTTATAAAATTGATATCCATATCAAGGCCTTCCTTGTTTTCTATTCTATATTGAAAATAAAGCTCGTCCTCGTTATAGTAGACACCTTTTAGCCATAGGAAAACATTGTCCAATCTAGAAAAATACCGACTGATTTTAGGCTTGTCGAATTGCATATAATAACATCGAAGGCGATAATATTCCAAGGGGTCGGATAGGTACAATTCTTTGGTAGCACTATCTTTAGAATTACCAGCAACTATTTTGTCGGAGTTTTTAATATAAGAAATAGTGTCCATTTTCTCCATTTCATTGTTAAGCTTCTCAGGTGTTGCTATCTGCCGCTGATTTTCATTCCTTTTTTCAATTGGTTTTCCCTCAATGTTGGCAACGGCCATTTCTTGAGTGATGTACCATGTCGTTTTTTCCGGAACCGCAACCAATTCCAATACAAAATCGTAAACGTTTCCAGTATCAGTAATGACCAAATAGTTGGTTACATTTTCTTTTTCGATGGCGAGTTCATCGTAATAGAGTTTTATTATTCGGCCACTAAATTTGCCGCCTTCCGGTTTTGGTAAGTCTACAATAAAACCGAAATCGTTGCCGATACTACTTTCCGAAATGTTTTCAGGAAAAATAAGAATGGTCTTGAAGTCCTTGGATATTTGCAAGGTATCGCTAGAGGCTTGGCCAACCAACGCATACCCTGAAAATAGGACCGATATGAGCAATAGTGCATTCATCATCTCTATATTTTTTTTGGTTTTAGAATTACACGGTCTCCATTTACCAAAAGTATCTTGTCTTTCTGTTTGTATTTTTTCTTTTGGAAAAAATTGCCAAAGGTGCGTACCAGGTTTTGTGCCAATGGAATTTCTACTGTTTCGCCGACAGCCTCCGATAATTCGTTTACACTTTGTTGTTGAATATCGGCTGTGAATTCCTGCAACAATTGACCCGCTCGCTCATTGTGCAGTCCGACCATGCCATCTTCCTGATCAATTGCGGTCAATTCCATTTCCAAATTGTCAATATTGGTTATCTCCAATAAAACCCTTGATCCTTTCACGTTGGCTGTTGCGTAAACAAATGTATTCCTAGGGAATCGCCTACCCTTGTAATAGATATCATCCTTTAACATTAGGGTAACACGGTTACCCGGTAAAATAAACTGGTCACGGTAAATTGCTGCATCGAATGCTATTGAATTTGTCTTTGAGTCGGTGGATGGTTCTGTATATGGAGCGGAATAATCCTGACTACGGGCAAGCCTTTGATCCCTTGCTTGCATTAATAGATTTCTGTATTCCAGTTTTTTTTGTGCATCCGTAGTTTTGGAAGTGTACTCGGGAATAATTGTTTCGGGATATGAAGTGTCCTTGACACTCCTATTGCTACTGTTTTCTTTTTCATCCAAAGAAAAGTTATTGAGTTCCTCTAAAATACGTTCTAACGAATCATTCTCTTTCTTGGTTTCTAAAATGCTCTTGAAGAGTCCTTTTGACCTCAATTGATCTAGTGAATCTTGTTGTAACTTTTTGTAAATATCGTTAGGTTTCGTAGCATCGAGTTGTTTGTTATGGTCTGGCAAATTATTGTTGTACGCATCGTCACTGTTACTTTTTTGTTTGTCCTTACCCATAGAACTGATACTGGTCATTACAAAGAATACTGCCAGAAGAACTATAATAGGGGCAAAGAAAGCGAACAGTCTATGCCGTTTTATCCAAAGATTGAATTGGTCAATTTTGCGGTTCATAGGTTGGTAATTATAAATCTTGGTTGTTTAAAACGTCGAACTTTATAATCTTAAGTCCGTTCAAATTATTTGGAGTTGAGTTGGTCTCTACCAAGTACCCTTTGGTTATCATATTCCGATATTCCACATTGCCACTCTTTAAAATCCTTTGTTTTCCAACGAATCGAAATGGAAATGGATATTCGGAGTAATCCACGAAAATTGAATCCTTTTCTATCTCTATCGAATAGCCACTTTTGGCGATATCCTCGTAATAGTTTTGATCGATCAAACGATTGTACAGCCTTTGTACCGAATGATCGGCCATATACAGCGCCTTATCTTCGATATTTCTCTTGATATGGCGTAAATCGGGTTCCAACGCAAAAAACAATTCATGGAAATTGGCAATATGGCCTTCACATAAAATATCTATTGCCCGCTTGTAGTCCTTTATCCTGACGGCAGCCAGCTTCTGGCCGTTATCGAGCAGATAGAAATTGTTTTTGGCGCTCTCGTTCGTCTTGTAGGTATAAAAGATATTGAGGATAGTGGTTACGAACGTGAGAATTAAAGATACATATAGCACTTTGTTACTCCTACTACCAATCTTGCTTAAATCGTTGAAAATCTTATAATTACCGTCCATCTGTTTTTTTGATATCGTTTAAAGTCGATTTTTATCGTTAAACTGCTTATTGTATTAGGGTTCTTACTCCCTTTGTAGCTCCTCCCGTGTTGGCATCAACTGTCGTTTGTGCTACTTTTTTCACATAGTGTTTAGTCTGATCCTTCAAATGGCTGGCACTGACGTTCATTCCCTGCACGATGAAGTTGGATAATATAGGGGCCTTTAGATAAACGAAAACGTTCATTAACATCAACAAACCGCAGGTGAGCACTAAACCTAAATTTGCATCTCCTTCGGACAGTAATGAGTCTATCAGCTTATCCAATACGTGCAGCATAAAGTTATCAATAAGGTGAAGCATGGGTATCCAGAGGCAGACACTCATGAATTTTTGTAGCCATGCCTTCCACATACCTGAAAATACTGGTATGAAGGACAACCCTAGATTCAATGGCCCAAATATTATCAACACGAACAAATACACTACGGACATCGCTTTTATTCCCACAAATACAATTGCAGAAATAACGGATGCAATGGCAGTAACACCGGAAGTGAAAGCCCCGAGAACAAGTACTTGTATAGCCTCCGGATCTCCTTGTAGAAGTACCCAGGAAACACCAAAATCTACCATAGCTGTTGTCTGGGCCACCAAAATTTTAATATGGAGGACGTCCCATGAAATATCATTAGCCTTTAGGGACATTCCAATTCCTTGGTAGAATTCAAGAATGGTCCTTGTCAGGGCCCGATAATTAAAAAGGACAAAGGCCAATGGCACCCATTTGAGATGTTCGAAAATATCAGCTCGCTTATCCTTATTGAGAAACACTAGAATGGCATAAACCGAGATACCTATACATGCGAAAACCTGACCGATTTCTATCATCGGGTCTACAACTTCGTAAGCATCTAAAATATATTGATCAAAAAGTTCATTGACCGATTCCCGTATTCCTTTGTCAGTGATGTTCATACCATGATTAGTTTTTATTCATATTGATCAGTGTACGGCGAGATTCTCGGAGGGAATTGATTTGTGATAGTTTATGATTGTAAACAATTAGGTTGTCCAAAATGGTTTCCAGTTTAAGGTTAATGGCATCGACCTTCTTTAACCGTTCTTCAGGCAAAATGATGGCTTTGGTATTTATAATTTCATTGCATTGTTGAAATAGATTTTTAGTCTCCAAAAGAGCATTGGTGGCATAACCAATAAATTCATCGATTTCCTTTCGCTCCAAATATTCCAATTCTTGGACGGTCTGTTTGGAAGTTCTATATGCTTCGAGAATCTTTGTTTTTAGTTCTATGGCCAAGCTCACATCTGTCGATCCGGTCACATATTTGGGTGCCTGTTTCTTAGCTTCCAATTCTTCTTTCAGAATTTCTCTGGATTTGGAGGTTTCATTATTGTTTTTCTCCATTAGATTAATCAACTGGGACAAGTTTTTATTGACAGCTTTTAGCTCTATGTTGATATTCATGAGCTGGCTGTTGACCATTCCAACGCTAGCGTTTGTGGCAACATCTGTTACTGGAATCTGGGAAAAAAGCGCCAGGTGCAGCAATAGGCTCAGAATTACTGGAGTTAGTTTCATTTTTTTTTGGTTTTATGGAGTATTGTCAAAGGCATATGCCTTAGCCGTCAACTCCCAATTTTTATGATTTTTATTGTATAGTTGTTTGATCTTAGCATTTTCGGTGGGGTTGGTTTCATAAATACACTTTTCTTCCAAAGACGTTTCCACGCCATACACCTTTACCTTGTCCATCCAACAAAATGCAACCTCACGGAATTTCCTGTCTTTTGGTAGGTCTTTGTTGAGAGAAAGAATGAGTTGTTTCTGTTTTTCACCCAATCCCATTAGGGACTGTATTTTATCAAAGGATCGGGCAAAGTCGCGCATATCCGAAAACACTTTTATATGCGAATTGACCACTATGGCATTTTTGATGATTTCAGAGGACATAAAATCATCAACTTTTTGGGAAATGAAGATTGGCTGGCCGCCCAACTTTCTGGCCATTCTGGACTGGCTGTTAAAGTAGTGTACAAGTTCCGGTCTTACTAGAGCCTTCCAGGCTTCGTCGACGGCCAGTATTTTATTAATGGATAATTTTGTAGGGTCGTGCATCTTCTTGTTGAATATTTCCATAATCATCAAGGCGGTAATAGGAAATAGCAGTTCGTTATCGATCAATTTGCCCAATTTGAAATAAATAATCTTTTCATCACTTAGGCTGGAAATCCGATCGTCCAATTTGTTCAGTAAGTTTCCCCTAGTGCCATTGGCATAGTATTTTTCCAAAAGGAACATGAACACATCAGAATCGAACTTTTCCTTTGGGACTTTTTTAGTTTTAATATAGGTTGCAATGTGGATTTTGCAGTATTCAAAAAAGGTATCGAACTTATAATTTTTGTCTCCATTTTTCCACATCCATTCGTAATAGTCGGTAATCAAAAATTCCAAAACGGTATTTGTTATTTCTGATCCGCCTATATTCCCATCCTGACCAATAATCAATTTTAGAAGGGTTACAAGGTAAACTAGCTTTCCTTGAGCTAAAGTTTTGCCCTTGACGTCGCCTTCAAGAGAATCATATTTGTCCAATAAAAAGGGGTTGAATGTAAACGCCTTTTCATCATCGTGCTGCAACGTTACACCGCCAAATACTTCAGTAAGTCTATCGTATGAGTTGCCATCTTCCATAATTATGGCCTCAGCGCCCTGTCTTAATTCGGAAGCAAAATAATGATTGGCTAAATAAGACTTGCCACCACCCGACCCTGAGGCGACCAACATGCCCCGATTGAAGATCCAATCTTTTTTTTCTGGTTCCCTGTACACAGATACTGAAAGCGGTTGGCCAGTAACACGGTCAACCAATCGCAATCCATCAACAGCCCTGGTTGCATCTTTATAACCGCCTTCAAGATAGAGTAGGGCCGTGGCCATATCGCTGGGCATGGGCAAGTACATATCGGAAGATATCCCGATCGCGTTACCAGCTATTCCTGCAAAGAAAAGGTTCTTTCGGTCTATGGTGTTGTGTTTGGCATTTATCTTTAGTTTTTTGAAAGCGCCTGTAATGGAGTTTTCCATTTGCTTGGGCTGATTCCCTACTTCTTCAAAACCAAAAACATTGAGATGGTAAAAAACAGATTCCTTATGATTTTCCAAAATTTCTTTGGTATAATCATAAATCTGGTCCGCATAGATGGCATTGCTGTCATCTTTTTTGCCATTACCGAATCGCAGAAATCTTTTAGCTTTTTTTCTTAAGCCTGTGAGGACTTTTTCTTGGTTCGGAATATAGATATATTAGTTAATAACGTGCTCATGAGGAACTTTGAAACCTAAAGAAAAAAGATTGCCTATAGGAAACCGATTTTGTCGGGTAGTGAACTTTCCATAAAATTCGTAGGTACCGATATGGTCCTTATTAAACTGGTCCAAGTTTTCAAGGGTAAAAAATTGTCCTTGTTTATTTCCCACATGTATGGTGTTGTTGTCAAAATCTACATCCACCAGATTTGTGTTATTTTCCTTAAGACCAAAATATTTGGCGTAAAGTCCATTTTCGGAAAATAAGTCGTTGTATTCAAGAATATGCGATGCTATGAGTCCAGAGGAATTGATCAGATTGTTCACGTTCTGTACCTGAGCTTCAAAATCTGCTAGCAAACTACTATTGATGAATTCATCGGGAACGGTTTGGGTCAAATAGAAATCACGGTTTTTCTCTAAAAAGGAGTTCGCCCGTTTGGAACTGTATTTGATATAGTTTTCTGGAACAACACTGATATATAAATAGTGCGTTCCGACTAAATAGGGGCGACCTTGAAAATGCTTTTCGTTTGCCCTTTCCATCATATCGCCCTGCAGTCTTTCTGATAGGGGTGTATAGTTTTCCTGGAGGAAGAAATCTTGCCTATGCAAGAGTCTATTTGGGCCTAAAATATTTATGATGTTCAAGAAAAGTTCTTGAAGGGTTCCATAGTCTTTGGTGTCCAATGTGAACACTTCGGGAAGAATAAGCTGTAATGGAATTGTTAAACATCCCCTTTCTTTTGATATTAATGCCTGCCGTTCATATCCGTATATAGGGAATGCATCCCAAAGAGCTACCTGTTTTCCCATAACAATAGATTTTTATAGTCATTGGCTATTTTGATGGAATCAGGTTTGGAAGCATCGGCAAGTTTTTTAACAAAGCCATTGGCGCCATAGGTTTTGGAGTAAAACAGCAAAATCATGAATACGACGACAATTGCTATACCAGTTATTAGCAAGGCCAACAACATAGAAATAAAAGCGGATAGGACAAGACCGGTTATAATGGCGGCCGTACCAAGGTATACACAGTAAAAAATGTATTTTGCATTGAGACCTTTATAATAGACATCTTTTTGCAGCCCTTTCTTTATAGGAATGTGGCAGTTTTCCATAATACGGGAAATTTAGATGTTAGCTATTTCCTCACCTATGGCGATCAGAGCAAAAAAAATGGCGATACCAATAATAATCTTGCCCAATTTATTGGCCAGGTCCGTCTGCTGATCTCGAATATATAGATAGGTCAAACCGGTTATGGCAATGGCCACACCAGCAATAACCTTAATAATATCGACAATTTCCCTGGAGAGGTTTTTCGAATCGTTCTTGAAATCCTGTGCTTCCTGAAGCAGTTGATCGAATTGACCATAGGAGCACATGGTTATGGATAAAAGAATTAAAAATAGAAGAAATGTTTCAATTTTCGGATTCCGGCGGTATTTCATCGGCCGTATCCTTGTTGCGGATGACTTTGAGTTTTTCATGCTTTTTGCGAGTTATGGAATTTGAATCATCTTCAAATGAACCCTCTCTAAAAGCCTCCAAAAGTTTAGAAGTGTCTTCCACTTCGGTTATCTGGTCGAGTACAGCGTTTAAATCGGTCTTATCATTATCTGATTTATATACAAATTTATCATTTAAACGCAAATAATCTAATTTTTTTGAATGTTTTTTCGTTTTTATAGTTTTTTTGGATAGTAGCACCCACAAGATATACCCGTACCAAACAAGGGCAAGACCGAACAATATGTACCAGTAACTGCTCAAATTTCAGTTTTATTTTTGCTCAATGAGTGCAATTAATTTTTCATAATTTCTATTCGTAAAATCAAGTAAAACCTTTCGAATCAAATCGTTCCTTGAGGTCTTAACGCCCATTTTATAGGAGATACCCATTGCCAGTTTTTCATATTTCATCGCACAATCGTTGTTGATGGTCATAAAAAAAGTTTCTTTTTTATTTTTCAATTTATCGGTTTGCAATAACACATCCAGCTTTTTTCCTATACTAGGATTGTTTTCAGAGGGACTCTCTTGCTCTGGTTTCCCATTTTTCTCCAACTTGTTGATATCGTCTTCCTTTCTAACGTTTTGGGAGGCCGTTTGTTGTTTTAGGCCCAAACGATCCAGTTTAAGCTGCTCTAGCGCGCTTGATGTATCCTGGTTTTTATTTGCCATTTGTTGGAGCAGATCAAGTGTGTTGATTTTTTTCTGTTTTCCCATTGAAATCTAGTTTATAAATTTGATAACTGTTCTAATTCTTCGAAGAATTTTTTAATATCCATATCCCCTTCTTCCTTATTTTCGGGAATGGGGTAGAGGGTATTCCTATATTGTTCCTTGTAAATGGTCCTGTCCTTGACCACACTTTTCATGATAGGGATGCCGGCTTTTTCGAACTGTTGGCGGAGCAGTGAAAACTTGTTTTTCCGTACCAATTTAAATTTGTTAAAAAATAAGTTGACACTTTTGAGTACCCGCTCCTCATTATCCAGAAAGTTGTTTTTTAGGGTAAAATAGAAATTAGAGGTGCTGTCTATCTCCAATTCGTCGTGGCTAAATGGGATGAAAATATGTTCCACATATAAAAGGCCCTTTACCATTTCTACGTTGAGACTCCCAGGGAGGTCCAGTATAATATAATCCATTAGACCGTAATATTTCATAATTGTGTCTTGGATAGATCCTACTGTTACCCGTTCTATAGTGTAAGGTTCCAATTCCTTAATTTCCGAAGCATCCAAAAAACTAAGTTCACGTTGTCTTTTTTTATAGATGGAATACTGTGGATTGTCTCCATCAAGGAGCACTACTTTTTTTCCTTTCGCATAATGAAGATTAGAGGCAAGGATAAGGTTTAAGGTCGTTTTTCCAATACCACCTTTTTCACCTACGATACTTATAATTTTTGTTTCCATGATATAGATATTAATTTTGATATATACATATATTATTAATCAGTTATAATCATATTTTGGAATAAGAATATATATTTATAGGGATATATGTACATATAAATATATTTGACTATGCACCTATATTTAAGTTTAAATATAGGTATATAATTAATTAATAATCAGGTTTTTATATAATATATTTTACTGTAAGTCCATATGAAACCATATCAAAACAGATAGGTACAGCGGGAGGTTCCATATGGTTTTATGCATTGGTTTTTTGATGAGGATTCTTTGTACCTATTACCAATCATATAGAGAATATTATTTCCATTTAAAACACCTAGATAAGGTTTTGATTTTCCTTTCATCACCTCAATATGGTTTATTCCATTATTAAGTTTTTGAAGGGACGGGATTTAATAAAATGTTGGTTTCTGTATAGTTCCAAATCCCTCCGGAAGTCGAGCAACCCTTCCACTACAATCCTCCCAATGCGGACACGCTTCGCCGGTCCTTTTTGGAAGTCTTTCCGTTCCTGTTTTCCTCGACACCCTCGGTACCGCGCAAAAGTACAAGCGCCCAAAAAGTCGCTTGACCTTTTTTCACCCGACCCACAAAAAATAGTTGTATTTCATTATTTCTCAACATTTCCAAGGCATCAAATAAGACCATATAATTCTTATGCCTGTACCCATTTATATCCATATGGCCTGATATGTATTTGAGACATAAAAAACTGATTGTTAGATTGTTATAATCAATTTTATTCTACTATATTTATCCGTGTAGACGGATAGCAAGTTATGTTTTAAGCATCTTAAAACGCCTACTTCTGACGAAGTGAAAACTGATAATTTAGAGGGAGAAAATGGCAATCAACAAAGGCGGGAGAAAACGTTTGGGGGACAGGAAGCGGGAGCATACCATAACGCTTAGGTTCAATGGCCGGGAACTTGAAAAAGTAAAGACTATCCTGCAGTCCTATAATCTTGATTTTCGGAAAAGGGGAACTGTTGGGCCTTTCCTAAGAAAGTTTATCCTTAACAGGGAAACGATAAAAGAGAAGCGGATTCCTGATAGTATCTCGAACCTCAATTACCAATTGAACAAAATAGGATCCAACATCAACCAACTGGTAAAGGTGGCCAACTACAAGAATATGCGAAGCCCCAATGCGAACCTGGAACGGGAGATCGAAAAGGCCAACGAACTGATGCTCGAACTTATAGAAACGATCAACAACGGAAGTTAAAATGATAGCAAGGATACTATATCGGAATAATGTGCAGGGGGTAATGAATTATGTATTGGGCAAGGCCGATAGCACCATACTCGGCTTCCAGAACACCTATTCGGATACGGATACCAACACAGCATTTTTCGGTAGGGTCCTTTACTATCTCGGCAATCGGCACGATTCTGAAAGACGATATGTACATGCGACTATCAATCTTCCCCGAGGCGAACATTTGGAAGACATCGACTTTTTCGAAATGTCCAAAGCGTACATGGTACATATGGGCTATGGAGATCAACCTTATATGGTGGTACGCCACCATGATACCAAGCACGAACATGTCCATATAGTCTCGACCACCATAAGGGAAAATGGTCTGCAAATAAACCTTTCCAATGATTTCAAGAGGAACGTAGCGATACAGAAATACCTTGAAAAACAGTTCGGGCTCTCCCCGTCGCCTGAAACACGACAGGACAGGGAGCTACCGATATATCGGATCGCGCAATTCAAGAACGAGGACATTAACGGAGTCAGGTACTATATACAGGATATCACAAACAACATGCTGCAGAAATACAAGGTGCGAGGCTTTAAAGAATTGTCCGAAATATTGAGACCGCACCATATCCATTTAAGGACGGTAGACCACAATGGCAGGGATGGCGTATCTTTTGGCATCGAAGTTGAAGACGGTTACAGATCAAGATTTATCAACGGGTCCACTGTACATCCACAACTTAGCGGTCCAAAATTGCAAAAGGTCTTTGAGCGGAACAAACGATCCAAACTATTGCCAATGGTTAAAAAGCGTTTGGAAAAGCAAATAATGACCACATTTAAACTGTTCGAGAGCATTCACTTTGAAGACCTTCCAGATGTACTAAATTCCTATCAGAATCTAGATTGTGAATTGCTTTATGAAAAGAAAAGCCAACTAAGTGACGTTATCATCTATGATAAATCAGGATTTATATGTAGTACTTCGGAAATAGGTTCAGAAATAGATGTCGTAAACCATCCACAGATAAACAATTCCGAGGATGGGGAAACCAGCATAGATGTGGATAGCAACCAGTTTGTTCTTGAAATACAAAAACTAATAAAAAATGCCTTTTATAAATCCTACTTGGATGCCAATAAAGGTAATATGATGTTATCGGAATTTGTAACAATAAAAAGCTTTAAGGATTTGCTGCCCTTTTTAGCTAGTTCTGAACAATATTCATTTCTAAACCATTATATGCCCGAAAATAATGGTAGTACCTTATTGATTTCGGTACAAAAGGAATTTGAGAGCATGCGAATGATGTTGGGTATAAAGGAATCGAAAAAAGAACTAAAAACACTGGAAAACAGGGTTTCGATTTTAAAAAAGGTATTGGAAGCCAATGTATTCGATATTTCTGGGAGCCAAACTACCTTATTTCATTTGCTACAGGGTTTAGGCCTCAAATATAGTAATGGTTCAATTTCCTATAGCAACTCCAATGTCCATTCCGTTAAGATGTTCCTGGACAATTATCATATTCCAAATGAGAATGAAGCCTACATATCCTTTGGTTGTATCAATCAAAATGAAAAGGTATTGGAAGTGTTAATGGAAGAAAAAGGGTGTAAGGCTCTTGATTTAAGCGCCACCGCTTTTTTCCTTCCCATGTTACTGCCCCAATTATACAGTTCAATGACTCTGGATTATGGAAAGCGGTTTGAAGAACATAGCTTAAAGGCATATCTCCATAAAACGGAACGGCTCCATTTGCCATACGAAAAATCCGCAAGCGATTATATAAAACTGTTCAACGCCAAGGGATTTAATTTTAAGCAAATAGAGGATGATATTTGCATCAGCTCTATTTATTCAAAACATGGGGTCAGTATTCCGTTAGCATTAAAAACCCAGGCATATCTTAAATCGATCAAGAATTTGGATCAAGTGTTGAACGAGCAACCCAAAACCATATCCTATATAATGGACGAGGGTAGGGGACAGCTCAAAAATTTATGGCTTTCTTATTTGATAGAAAAAGAATTATACGGTAAAGCTGCTTTTATGATGATCTACGATAAATTACGTCCAAATTTGGATAAGGACGTTATGGAATACCATTTAGAAAAGGGGTTGCGGGAATGGTTACTTCAAGTATCCAAACAAAAGTTGAATTCACAACAGGCAACTATTTTCCGTAGGAGTGCCTTTGCCTTCAGTTCTCTTTTGGGAGGTAGCCATTATAAGGAGGAAGAAGTATTTAATGGGTTTAAAGACGAGCTTACGGATTATTCCAAGCGAAATGGAATTTACCTCTCCTGATTAATTGATTATTGAGGATATGAAAACATAGCAATGGCAATTATGCAAGAGGGAACAGGTTAATCTAAATTATGAACAAGAGTAAGTTTTACCCTTATATCGATAACAAAGGTAAATTTTCGTTATATTTACCCTCGTTAATTCAACGTAAGTAATAATTACTCTTGTTCAAAATGACAGCATTTAATAGAAATACGCCATACAATAACCTACCCTTATTGCCACCGAAAGCAACCTTGGAAACTACAAAGGTGTTGCGTAAGACCATTGATGCCAGTAGGGCATTGGCACAACTAAATGGTATGCTCACCAGTTTACCAAACCCAACGCTGTTTTTGGACACCATACATCTACAAGAAGCAAAAGCGAGTTCCGAAATAGAGAACATTATTACCACCAATGATGATCTGTATAAATCTATGGTGGCGGATAAAAAGTTTGATAATCCTGCAACAAAAGAAGTGATAAGCTATAAAGAAGCCCTTTGGAATGGACTGCGCGATATAGAAAAACGCCCTTTTATAAGTACAAATTTGTGCATTGAAATTGTTCAAAGTATTAAAAAGAATACTGCTGGCATTAGAATAACACCAGGAACTGCTTTAAAAAATCCAAAAGGTGAAACTATCTACACGCCACCTATAGGTGAAAATGTGATAAGAGAGAAATTGGCAAATCTAGAAACCTTTATTAATGGTGAAGATGCTATGGACCCATTAATAAAAATGGCATTAATGCATTATCAATTTGAAGCCATTCACCCCTTTAATGATGGTAATGGAAGAACAGGACGTATTTTATTGTTACTCTACCTAAAACTTGAAAAATTGTTGGATACACCTGCTATTTACTTAAGTGAGTATATTATAAAAAATAAGGCGGACTATTATAACAAATTACGTGAGGTTACCGAAAATAATGCATGGGAATCGTGGATAATATATATGCTCGATATGGTAGAATATACTGCTAAAAAGGGATTACAGCGTTTAAAGGACGTAACCGATTTAATGCAAATAATGACCACAGAAATTAAAGAAACCTTGCCCAAAGTATATACTAAAGAGCTTGTGGAAATATTATTTAGATTGCCATATACTAAAAGACAATTTTTAATCGATGCCAAATTAGGAACACCCAAAACTGTTGGTAATTATCTAATAGCATTGGAAGAAGCTGGGTTTTTAATATCTGAAAAAGTAGGAAAGGAAAAATTATATCTCAACCATAGATTAATGGCCGTTTTAGAAGCCTCTTAAGTGTTTAGTATCGGTTTAGGAAATGTGCAGTAAAAGTGCAATTTATTCATATTATACAACCTCATTTTTTAAAGATTCACATCAAATCCATAACCCAAGGAATGCTAAAAATAGGGACATTTGGAAAAATGGATAATGGTTTGAAACAGTGTAGTAAATAAAATTGAATTTTGTAAATAAAATACTAATAGCATTATTAGTTTAAAGTATTAATGCTCATTAAGTTTTACTATTTTAGAGGTTCAATATTACTCTACAATAGTTAATGGCATTATTCCAATCATCCGTACTTAAATCACATCTAGCTTTACTTAATCAAGCAACAGTCGATAAAGCATACAAAAAGTATCAAAAATACTTCTGGAACACTACGATACAAGAAAATATCAAAAGTGCAAAAGAAGAACAATATCAAGCTACATTTCTGAATGAATTATTCGTCAATATATTAGGATATACGTTATTTCCTAACCCTAACTCAAACCTGACTACAGAGTTTAAAAACGAAAAGAATTCACGTAAGGCAGACGGTGCAATTTTGAAAGATGGAAATGCTATAGGAGTTATTGAGTTAAAAGGGACCAATACAAAGGACCTAGAGAGCATCCGAAGACAAGCGTTCGATTATAAAGCAAATCAAAAGGGATGTGTCTATGTAATCACATCAAATTTTGAAAAGCTACGATTTTATATCAACGATGCCACGGAGTTTGAAGAGTTTGATTTGTTCACACTTTCAAATGACAGATTTAAACTACTGTATTTATGTTTACATATTGATAGCATTCTTAAAAATACTTCACTTAAGATAAAGGAGGCATCTGTTCTTAAAGAAGAGGAAATCACCAAATCTTTTTATAAGGATTACTCAATTTTCAAGCGTGAACTATACCGTGATTTAGTTAAAAGGAATGCTAAAAGTGTAAAAATCAAGTTAGGGGCAATTGAAGGTATAGAAAATCAAGAAGATGTTACACGTCTAGAGAAGAATGTAAAATTAACCTTGTTCAAAAAGTCCCAAAAACTTATAGACCGTTTCCTGTTTGTATTTTTTGCAGAAGATAGAATGTTATTACCTTCTAATTCTACGCTTCAAATATTAAATAAGTGGAAAGATGATTGGGATTTCGGCGATGAACGTCCGTTATACAATCTTTTTAAGCAGTATTTCAATTTTCTGGACATAGGCCGGAGAGGAACAGAAAAACGGGCGGAAATCTACGCCTACAACGGAGGTCTGTTTAAACCGGATACCATTCTTGATGCATTGGAAATCGATAATGAACTTTTGTACAAATACACAACCAAATTATCTAATTATGATTTTGAAAGTCAGGTAGATGTCAATATACTAGGACACATTTTTGAAAATTCACTAAACGAAATTGAAAGTATTAACGCTGAAATAGAGGGTGATCATTTTGACAAAAAGACCAGCAAGCGTAAAAAAGATGGTGTTTTCTATACTCCCAAATATATAACCAAGTATATTGTAGAAAATACGGTAGGTAAACTTTGTGAAGAAAAGAAAAATGAGTTAGACTTCCACGAAGATGAATATTTCAAAGGACGGAAAAACCGTAATAAAACCACCATTGCAAAACTTGTCAATATACTTGATGAATATCGAGAATGGTTATTACAATTGACAATTTGTGACCCTGCCTGTGGTTCTGGAGCGTTTTTAAACCAAGCTCTTGATTTTTTAATTAAGGAGCATACATATATTGATGAACTAAAAACCAAAATTTTAGGTGGTGGTTTGCAGTTTCCGGATATTGAAAATACCATTCTTGAAAATAACATTTATGGTGTAGACTTGAACGAAGAAAGTGTGGAAATCGCCAAACTTTCCCTTTGGTTACGTACTGCACAACCACGTAGAAAACTGAACGATTTAAGCAGGAATATCAAATGTGGCAACAGTCTAATCGATGATAAAAAAGTGGCTGGTGACAAAGCTTTTAAATGGGATACCGAATTCCCTGATGTTTTTGAAAATGGAGGATTTGATGTAGTTATAGGGAATCCGCCTTATGTTCAATCTCACGCTATAGATGGAAAAATTAAAGATTATTTTTATAAAATTTACCAAACTGCTGAGTATCAAGTAAATCTTTATGGATTATTTTGTGAAAGAATAATTTCGATAATTAATAATAATGGCTTGTACAGCATTATTATACCTAATTATTGGATATCCACAAAGTATGACGAGAAATTGAGGAACTTCTTATTTAAACTCAATTTTTGCTCAGAATTAATTAATCTTTATCGGGTTTTCGAGGATGCCACGGTAGATACTCTAATTATTACTGGTCAAAGAACTAACGTGCCTATTTATCCGAAAATCACTCACATGCATAGTGTTAGTAGTTCATTAAGTTCAATTAAAGAAAGACTTTTGGCACTCTCTCATAAGGACTGGGAGCTTTCTAAACAATTAATAATTGAGAATAGTTCGAATAAAGTAAATATAAGTTTCAATGTCAATCTAGAACTGAAAAGCACTAATATCTTTGGAGATTTTTTTGAAGGATATCAAGGAATGAAACCTTATGAAAAAGGGAAGGGAACACCTCCTATGACAAGAGAGATGATGCAAGCACGTATTTATCATTCTGATGTGAAAAAGACTCAAATGCATTTCCCTTTAATCGGTGCTAGCAATGTTCAAAAATATTTCATAAAACAATTTGACAATTACATTTTGTATGGTAAAAATTTAGCAGCACCAAGAAAGTTAGAAATATTTGAAGGTCCAAGGATTTTATTGAACAGAATATTATCTAGATCAACCATAGATGTAACATTTACTGAAGAAACTTTTATTAACAATACAGATGTATTTATAATTAAACCTAAAGAAGGGTATGAAGAGAGAACCTTGACTGCATTAGCAATATTGGGAAGTAATCTGTGCGCCCAGTATTTCAAAAAAAACAATGTTAACTTGGGCAGAAAAGCTTTTCCAAAACTAAATGTCAACAATATTTTAGATTTTCCAATATCGGATAAGAACCTTGACAATAATTTAATCAAAAAACTTTTAATAATATCTGATGAAAATGAGATATTGAGAATTAAATTTTTAAAATATTTAAAACAAACTTTTAGAATAATTAATTTATCTCGTAAACTCGAAAACTGGCACGAACTACCTTTCGGAGATTTCATCAAAGAACTCAATAAAGCTATTAAAGCAACAAATAAAGAAAGAGCTAAGGAAAATCTCGAGCTTGTTCCAGAATTGTCTAAAAAGGATGAGTTTGAGTGGATGGACCTCTTTGAAGAAAATAAGAAAAGAGCACAAGAGCTACAAAATCAAATAGCCACGACAGAAAAGGATATAGACCAGATGGTTTATGAGTTGTATGGGTTGAGCGAGGAGGAAATTGGGATTGTGGAGAATAGTTAATTATGGGAAAATCTAAAGAAGAAATCGAAGAGTGGAAAGAATATCGCTTATCTGTATTAGAGCAGAAAAGCAAAAGCGATGATGACTTTGAAAAATATATTACTTTTATTGCTTCTGGCGCACTTGGTTTAACAATTACTTTTATTGACAAAATAAATCCAATAAATGAGTCTATAGCTATTTGGGTAATAGCTACTGGGTGGGTATTGTTGGCTCTTACGCTATTCATTAATCTGCTATCACATTTTTTATCAAGTAAATTCAACGAGAAAACTGTTCAAGATATTGATGATGAAATTGAATATGATGTTTTAATAAAAAGAATAGACAGTAGAAATAAAATTATTTCATATTTGAATTTATTATCAATAATCCTTTTGGGTTTGGGCATTATTTCAATTTTAATTTATACAATCATTAACGCATATCACTAATGGCAAAGCAAAACATTCCAAAACCAAGTCAGAAACCTTCAGAACCACGTCATGGAGGTAATAAAGGGCGTACAACGCCAAAACCATCGATTAGACCGAAACAATCACCATCTAAATAAGTATTACTATGGCAAAGCAAGACAAATCAAGTAAAGCAAAAACGGTAAAAATTGATTTAGGCAGAACAACTTCAAAGCCGACAAACTCTTTGAAGCCAAAAGATAACAAGACTAACAAATAATATTGAAGGTATTGGAATCACTTCTACTTTACAAAAAGGTCATAAAATGGATATTTTGGGCTACAATAGCATTAATCATATTTTTAACCTTTCAAGCAATATATGAAACCGATAATTGGAAAGTATTTGATATTGATTTTAGTACTAAAGATCACATCATTTCGGCTTATGGAGCTCTTGTAGGTGGTGTTTTGGCTTTTTTATCTATTCTATTTGTTTTGTATCAAGTTTATGAACAACGAGAACAAATTTTAATTGAAAAACAAGATTCTATTGAGGAAAAAAGCCAAGATTTAAAAGATCGCCTATTATTGCTAACCAATTACTTAAAAACGTTGGAAAAGGATATAGTAAACCATGGTGAACGTATGGAAATATTTTTCAAAGCTGAAAAAAATTATCCTTCAACCATGAATACTATGTATTTTAATACAAACAAAAACTTTGAGCGAGTAATCGAAATGGATATTCTTTCTAATTTCAAAGCTTTTCAAACTTTCTTTGGAAATGATGAAGAAGATTGGCAAAAACAATTTATTAACCTTTATGAAATTTCGGATTTCTATAACGAAGCATTTAAGGATTTAAAGAAAAAGTACACTTTTCATATTGAAGATAAAGTAACTAAACAAAAACAAATTGCCGCTGATATGATGGAACTTTTAAACCAAAACGGAAGATTAATAGATGATTACAGGATAAAATTTGGTGCAGATGACTATTTGACAAAACCGTGGTCAAGTTTAATCAATGAATATAATCCAGCCCATTATGGTTATTTACAAGAAGTACAAGAAACTAATGATGTGCCCGATTTTAGGTATATTTCAGACAACTTATTATTACCCTTTATAGAAGCGGCAATGGATATAAGAAGGGATGAAGGATACGATGATCTAGGTAGTCGAAACATTATTGAACTAGCCTCTACAATTAGAAAGAAAATATGGGATGTTGAAGTTTACAGTCTTCAATATGCGGGTGATATAGAAAAACAATTTAATAATTATTTTAGTCCAGATAATGAAAGTATAAAGGAGCTTCAAAATATAAAATCCAAAATTGATGCTAAACTATAAATAAAAGATATTTTTATTTACTGCCCTTGATTAATCTATTTTTAAATTTTCTTCTTAAACTCCGTAAGGGCGGTGACAATGGCATATTCCAAATCCTTGTATTCCTCTTGTACATCGGTCTGGTACACTACATTCTCCCCAATATTGCCCTTAGGTATAAACTCGTTATCCTCTGTGAGGATCCAAGCTGGATTATATCCCAGTGAGTAATAATATAAAACCAATTTTATGGTGGTCAAGGATATGGCCCCACGTTCTACATTGACCAAGGTATTATAGTCCATGTCAAAACGTTCGGTTATGGATTTAATAGAAAACGCGCTTGAACGTTTATTGCCGGTATCCTTTTCTATCAGTTCTTCGCGAATCATCCTTAAACGTTCGCTGATGTATGCGAAATCCTCGGTGGAGGCTCTCATCATCTCGTCAATATCTTTCATGTTTTTAATTTTAAATATAGATTATTCCTTGTACATTTCTATAGGATAGCTGGACAATAAGGTTTCCAAACTTTCCAAAGAATCAGTAAATACGTCTGTTTGGTTAACCGTCGAAATGCTCTCAAAAGTAGGTGTTTCATATTGCCTACGAAAGGCATCTGCCAACTCCCTACTGGATTTACTGCGGTATTTCTTCATAAAATCTTTTGCAATGACCTCGTCCTTTTCCAGGGATGCCGCCATTTTCTCGCCAATTTTGAGTTCGTCAAAAATAGCCAACTTTGGTTTATTTCCAGTACAATGAACGTATTCCCGTTCAACAAGCTCATTGATATCTTTGATCACCTTCAGAAAATTAGCGTCCAGAATCCTATCTATTTCCTGGTCTATGTACATGCGATCTATCAGGTTGGCAATATAATGCTGTATATTTTCTGTATGGTCGGAATGATTCTTTGTCAATTCCTCCAACTTTTGTAGATGGTCGAACAATTTTAGCTCATGGGCCAAAGGGACAAATTGCATTTGCTTTATATGATTATCGTATTGATCTTCTGCAAACTTCTTAATGTAAGTGGTATAAAATTCTAAATAATTCGTTTGACCAAAATCGAGGTTCCGTACAACATCAAAAAAGTCAAGGCTGTGTATCAGTTTCATCTTCGAATCCACCAATTCCTGATGATTTTCACTTTTAAATTTGTTATGCACTGGCATTTCGTATTTCCCTTGAATTTTTTTGGATTCCAAATTGGGCTTTAGCAAACCAAAACACAGCTTTTGCTTAATAGGATTTTCAAAGGTATCTGCCACAATACCCCCAAAATGGCCTGTAGACATACTAGTAATCTTGCTTTTTGGCAACAATTCCGAAAGAATGGTACTGAAATTTACAGTGGTGTCGTTGTTGGAAATTGCCTTGCTTTTTTTTCCTTGATGTATACGTCCAAATATCTCACTGATCCTTCGGGCCGTTTCCCCTTTTGCAGCTCCACTGAACACATTGGAGCAGTTGTCAAAGATGACCTCTGCCAGTTCCCGGCCATAATCGGCTATCAATTGCGTAATGCTCTGTATCCCCAGTACCGTGGCAATATAATGGGACCTTCCGGTATCGATTATCTTGCGAAGTCCCATAATGAAAACGGTTGGGAGTTCATCCAGGATAAGACCCAAAGACCTACAGCCAGGTTTATTTACCACTTGCAAAACCTTATTAATATAGAGTCCTATGGGAGCGGCATAGATTTCAGAACGGTCGGGATTATTTTGAATACAGACTATTTTAGGTTTTTGTGGATTATTGATGTCCAACCTAAAATCGTTGCCGGTCATGATATAATAGATTTCCTTGCTGGCCAGCATGGAAAGTGATATTTGGGCGCTTGCGGTCTGACCGGCCAGCTGCTGGCCCGCTTGCCGCTCCATGGCATCCTTGAAAGGAATCATCAGACTGCGGACTTCTACTTCCCTCATCATAATTTCCAACAAGTATTCAATGTTTATGGTGGATAACGTTATGACATGTGGCAAAGTGCAGATATTCTCACCCGTCTCCTCGGATTTTTTCTTCAAGTACCAGATTAGCCCCGAAACAAAACTAATGGCACTTTTTGAAAAGAAATCACTGCGCTTTATCCAATCTTTGTTCAGATTTTTCATGATAATTGTAGCAGCATCTGCGGCATCGGTCTGGTTTCGCATTAAATATGGGTCGATAGGGTTACAGCGATGCGATTTTTCTATATTGTCAAAACTCAAGGTAAAAAACTCGGGTAGTTTGGATTTTTCTTGGACATCGTTTGTGCGCTCCATTTTTCTTCGCCAATAGTTGTAGGCAACCTTACTAAGCGTATCGAATTTAAAATCATAAATCAATAGCGTAAAGTTTTTTTCAATCATTTGCTCTATAATCTCTTCAATCAATGCAAAAGATTTTCCACTGCCTGGTGTGCCTATGACCAACAAGGCCCGGAATAGATTCACAAAATTTATCCATCCTTTCCGCACTTGCCCTTGATATTGGTATTCATAGGGAATGTTTACGGAATACTCTGTATCTATGCGTTCTTCCATCTGCCGGAACGTTTCGTTCCGATCGTTAAAAGGGTCATCCTCGGCATTATTGACAAAGTCCATCACCTGGAAAAGATGTACCGAACCAGAAACACAAAACAGGAAACCGATATTATATAAAATCAAAGAGCACCAGAGCAAACTTATTTGGGAAGGTTTAAAATATCCTGTTATAAATAACAGTACACAGCCAATTCCAAAATACGTTAGGCCCGTCAAAAATGATTTGCCCTCTTTTTTTCTGGGATTATATAGCATGACCGAACCTAAAATGAAAATCAATAACATTGTTCTTCCCGGTAAGGGCTCTTGCAAAGGCTTAAATCGAATAAGGAAATTATGTATGATTTGTGAAAGTTGTGAATCCCATTCCAGATATTGCACGATCGGGTAATAGGCAATAAAGCCTATAATAGCAAAAAAGGTTACCGAAAGTAGCATGGCTGAGAATGCCAGATTCTTGTCGTTCATAATGAAACTAAGGTGTTATAAATTTACCTAGTACAGATTGTCCTTTAATTCTTCTAATAAGGCGTCTATGAGTATCATTCTATCAAGTTTTGTAAGTTATTGTTCTTCTTTATTTCCCCTTTCTTTTTTTCAGGAGTAAGGGCTGCATTTTTCTTTAAAAACGTCCGGATTTCCGAAAAGGGAATGGTATAGTTATATTCCAATCCAAAATCGCATTCCACGCTGTTGCTATTTATTGATTTTATGATACCAAGGTTAGGTGCGCCTTCAGGCCCTTTGGTTGTTTTCAATTCAATTTGATCCCCGATGCCCATAAAATCTGTGTTTATAGTTTCAAATTTTACGTATTTGGCATTCTTGTAATCCTTAAGGTCATCGTTCCAATCCTTTCCTTTAGATTTATGTATAGTGGCTGGGAACATTAGATAAATATCGGTAATGGTTTCTATCAAGGATTTGAACAGATTTTTACCTCCGTTAACTTGATTAAGTTTTATGATTTCAGGTAAGGAAAATGCCAATATAATCTTGTCTTTATATTTTATCCATTTAATCGAATTAGAAATAAGCTTATCCCTAACTTTGAGTGACTTAAATTTTACCTCCAGCAAGGTGATATGATTGGTCAATTGAACCCCGACTTCTGAGGTGTTGTTAATGGTTAGCCTTACATTTCCGTGGCTATATGAACTTTCCAAATATACCTTTGGATTAAAACGGTTGATAAGGCTGCTAAACAACTTTAGGTCGAACTCGAAACCTTTGATATCATTGTCCATTATGGATATCATGGATACACTGTTTGTCTTAAGGTAAGGTTCGGTTAGTTGACCGAAGAAATCTAACTTTTTTTGATACACGTTGCCACTAAAGGATACATAAAAATTATCTTGACTACCATGTAGTTCATGGTAGGAGAGGAGGTCTATGCCACTTTCCGCTACTATTATTTTTGAAGGATTCTTGATGGGGTTGGAATAAAATAGGAAATGATCTTTTTGGTTCAAGACTAGGCGAAACTTTTTAATTTTATTGTCCCTTCTACTTCTATATGTTTTGTTGTAAAGAATATAATTTTGGGGATGGTCGTCCAAGTCGTACTTTGGAAAAGCAATATTGGCATTTTCATAGCCCTTGTCCCTTATGGAATAGGCATTTAGCAAACGGCCCTTAAACAATGGATCGGTAATAGTGGTCTTTGATATAAAACGTTGCTGCCTTAGATAATTGGAGTTTCGCAATGGAACGATATTAAAATTTTCCTCTAAGGGTTTCCTTACTGCCTTGTAACTTTGAACTTCCATAGGTGAATTTTCTATAGTTCCAATTCCATTCACGATTTCGAGACCGGCCTCAACAGCCTTATAAAAATTAATGTTACGCTTCATTAAGAACATAAAGAAAAGCCCTTTGTCCTGGGAATCATTTCGGTTAAAATAGGTTACTGGTTTCCGGGCCATTTGCAGTACAATGCGATCTTTGTCATTCTTAAATTCCATGGAACCTGTACTTTTCTTTATCAATTTGTACCCATTTTGATGTAAGTACATCGGAAAATTGGCCTCAGTATTGATTTTAGAAATCAATCTTTTATAATGATCAGGGTCGTCTATGTAGGTAGGACTTTGCATGTGTGTATGTAAAATGGCCGACACCTCAAGCATGTTGGCCATTTGCATTAGTTAGTATGAATTGAGTTACATGCTTATGGCGTTTTTAGGCTGTTTCTTTTTTTTTTCGCCTTCAATGGTTTTGTGCTCCTTGACCTCTTTATCAAAAATATTGGTTTTCTCCCAATTTTTATAAAGAAATCGCTGGTTTTTGGCACTCCATCTTACCAAATACGTTAAAGGTCCTTTTTGTGTCTTGCGAATGGTGATCTTCACTTCTTCGCCTTTGTTCAAACTGTCAGCCTGTTGCTTGGTCAATATTTGGCCCAGAACATACATATTTGCAGACACAGCCGATTTTATACGGATATCGTTCAATTTTGGCTCGTAATAGGCCAGTTTTTGGAACGTATCACCGCTCAAGGAAGTGCCAGTAAACTGAATGGTCTTGCCTTCCTGTACCATGGCATGGTATTCATCCTTGGTAAATTGATATTGAAAGGCATTGGCATCTTCAAGTTTAACCTGTTCCTTACGTCTGATCTGTACATCCAGTCTGGAACCGTAAGTGGAGTTGTATAGCATTTGGACCATCTTGACAGTTTCCTTTAATTTGCCGTCATTGATGTACGTTGTCTCGATCAACTGCTCCTTACCTTCTAGAATTGACTCTTGAATGTTGGGTTCCAACTTCTCAAAACTTATGTAAGCCCCTTCCAAGCGTCTTTTTGCGTCAGCTTCGGCAAATTGTTGGTCCTTGTTTTTCATAACCTCCACATTCCTGCTGTCCTTCAACATTTCAAAGGATGGATAATTACCGGCTTTTATTTTGAAGGTCTTATCGTCTATGGATATTGCTTCGGCCTTTTGCCAAACCTGGTTGACATTGACGAATACTTTTTGAATCGTGTTTTCTGCTTGATTTTTCATTTTTGAGTGATTTTTAATTGTTACGGAATTTGAATTTGTTACTTTTGAATAACTTTCAAATCAGGAGTGATTTGTGAGTTACGGAATTTGAAGGAAAGAGGGCGGGAGCGCCCTTTTTCCATTTTATAAAGCGATTCTATATTCTTTCAATTGCACCTCCTTCCCTTCATTAACTTGGTTTTGAGTATTTTTCCATTCAGTATACCAATTGTCAGACTTTGGCTTTAGAATATCTATCGTTTTGTTCAGATAGTTTTTGTAATAAGACCAAACTATCAATTTAATAGCATTGGATTCAAGAGGCAACCTAATTTTAATGTCTTCATTATCCTTTGAAACCAGAATACTGTATTTGTTCAGCCTGTTTTGGTCGATGATTTTATTAAAGTTCAAAAAGCTTTGGGCCAAGTCTTGGTTAAAGCGTCTGGTGTGATCGTAAAAGCGGGAGAAGGATTTTTCATTTGACAAGGGGAAGCGTAATAAAATATCCCTATCGGTCAAGGTTAGATTAAAATCGGAATCTTTTGTATATGATATAAAGTGGAGATCCCGTAAATAACCCTCAATTTTTTTATTTCCTGTAAAGCTTAAAAAGAGTTTGTCCATTTTCGTTAGCCGCTGTATCTGGAAAAGTATGTCGGTCGTATGGGAATTTATTTCTCCCAACGCCATGTAAACCACATTTTTTAATCGGAATTTTCTATGGAAGGCCAAAGCTTCCTTAGGATCTTTAAAAAGAAAAAGACCCTCTATTTTCTTTGGAATATTGGAGTACCAAAGGGAGTGTTTTATCGCCGACTCTTTGTAAGGAACTACTTCTTCGTCCGTATCTAGGAAATATCCACAGACCTCGTTCTGCAGATTGAACAAGGGAAAAAGGGGACTACCTTCATGATTTTGGAAAACACGCCCTGAAAAGGGAATAGAGCTTTGCACACCCTGATACAGGTCTTTCGAAGTATCTTCGAGCGGTGACCTGTATGATAAAAAATGATTAAAGTCTTCAGGTACTATTTTAAGCTTATCAATCGGGTTATTGGCTATTAATAGGGTTTCCGTTTCCAATACTTGGTTATATAGACCATCAACCTTATCCCAAATCAGCTCCTTGCCAATCCCTTCAACTTTTGAAACATGTTCAGTAACTAGGTCGGATGCGGATAGTTTTTCCTGTGGCCGTTGCACCTTATAATAAAAATATCCTTTTTCGGTATTTATGATCACATAGTGCTTACCACCATTCTTAAGTATAAGGTGGGTATTTTCGGATTGCACAACTCGGTACCCAAAATGTTCAAAGAGATTTGGAAGGTGTATTAGGTGGTCTTTTGATAGCCAGTTGTTCATCTTAGTCTAAAAATTTGTTTATTTGTATATAAATAGTTACTTTGTGTATAATTACAAATATATGATTTTTTTTGAATATACAGCTTTTTGGAGGAATAAATTGGGTTTTACTAAACCAAAGCCAATTAAAACCTTAGGAAAAAAGGAACTATCCTATATTCTTTTTCTGATCATTATATGCCTGTCCTATATAATATGGCACAGTCCTAATATTTCAACTCAACGACTGCAGGATAACACGGATACAATGGACCTTTATGAAGAACGCCTTCAAATTAATTTAGAATCTACATTAACGGATTCAGTCCTTATAGAAAGGGAACGAAATCAGTTGCTTATAGCAATTGAAGAACGAATAGTTGGATTTTTATATCAAATCCCTGACTATTCCTATATGGGTTCATTAGAGACCTACCTAAAATACCAGCCTCAGTTGCTAGAGCAATTTCCATCCGCTGTTCCGTTGGAGAAAGGCAATTATTCCATTACTAGTAACTATGGTATTCGTGTCCATCCTATATCAGAAAAAGAGAAAAAACATTTTGGAATCGATTTGGCAGCCCCACCTGGAAAATATGTTTACGCCTCGGCATCAGGTACCATCCAGGATATCCTCTATTCAAAAAAAGGCTATGGCACACATATTATTATAAAGCATCGCTTCGGTTTTGAAACATTATATGGACATCTAAACAAGGTGCTTATCCGAAAAGGGCAAACTGTAAAACAGCACGAGATCATTGGCACGGTGGGCAGTACTGGAAGTTCTACTGGGTACCATTTACACTATGAGATACTGAAAAACATGATCCAAATAGACCCAAAACTTTCACTCAACCTAAAGAAGAATATTTACACCCATTTAATTGAATCAAACAAGACCAAAGATAGAGTTGATTAAGAAAAAAATCTTAATGGACCAAAGGTGATAATTCGTCATATTTAAGATTTTAGTAAGTTGATTTAACGGTTTTTTGAAAATTATCTCCCCAATAAAATTGAGTCAAAAACCAATTTATTAGAAAAATTAGAGTGAAACGTGTAAATCTTGCTTTTTTGAAAGTCAAAGCAATTTTTACAATAAAATTTAAAATGTTGTACATATGTTGTACAGAAGTAAAAAACCCAAGAGCATAAACTCTTGGGTTCCTTGTTTTTACTTGTAGCGAGAACGAGAGTTGAACTCGTGACCTCCGGGTTATGAATCCGACGCTCTAACCAACTGAGCTACCTCGCCATGCCGTTTTTAACGGGTGCAAATATAAAGTTAATTTTCTGTCCTTTCCAAATTAGATTGCTAAAAATATTATCTCGGTTTTATTTTTTAATCATTTATAAATATATATATTGTCCGCCATAAACACTATTCAGAATGAGCGATAAAATTAAATTTGAAGTTGAATTTGTAATTCAATCCTCACCACAACTATTATATCAATATATATCTACCCCCTCAGGACTTTCCGAATGGTTCGCAGATAACGTAAATTCCAGGGGTGAAATGTTCAATTTTATTTGGGATGGTTCCGAAGAGCAAGCTAAATTACTAAAGCGGAAAAGCGATGAATTTGTAAAATTCACCTGGGTAGCGGAAGATGATGATAGTTTTTTTGAAATGCGCATAATAGTTGATGAAATAACCAAGGACGTTTCCCTATTTATAACAGATTTTGCCTATGAGGATGAAGTGGACGAATCTAAAATGCTATGGGAGAACCAAGTATCCAGTTTAAAACAGGTATTGGGCTCCGCCTAATACATTAAGGGAATATAATGTATCTTTGGCCTTGATTTTTCAAGGCTTTTTTTATGGTTAATTTTAACGGAAATCTACTTTCTAAAAACACTTCTTACCTTAATCACCAGAATAGGGGACTGCGCTATGGCGATGCCCTGTTCGAATCCATTAGGGTAGTAAACGGAAAAATATTCTTTTGGGAAGACCACTATCTCCGACTCATGGCTTCCATGCGGATTTTGAGAATGGAAATTCCCATGGATTTTACCATGGAATTTTTAGAGGAACAGCTTCTGGCCTGCGTGGAAGCCAATGGCCTATTGGATAAACCGGCCCGGCTACGCTTTACGGTTTTTAGAAATAATGGCGGACTATATCTTCCTGAAACCAATGACGTATCCTATATCATTGAAGCAAGTTTAATGGATTCCCCTTTCTATACATTGGATAATAGTGCCTACGAAGTAGAGCTCTTTAAGGATTTTTATGTGAATCCGGATATGCTCTCTACCCTAAAGACCAATAATAAGGTAATCAACGTAGTGGGGAGTATTTTTGCAGCTGAGAATGGTTACCAGAATTGTTTATTGCTCAACAATGAAAAAAAGGTAGTGGAAGCCTTAAATGGCAATCTCTTTTTAGTGAAAGACCATACAATTAAGACCCCTTCCTTAAAAGACGGTTGTCTTAATGGAATAGTTAGGAAAAAGTTGATCGCTATTCTAGGGGCACTGGACAAGTACCATTTTGAGGAATCTTTCATTTCTCCCTTCGAGCTACAGAAGGCGGATGAGTTGTTCATAACCAATGCCATAATTGGTATACAACCCATTACAAAGTACAGAAAGAAGGAGTACGAAACAACAGTAGCTGCCGATTTATTGGGCAAACTCAATGCGACTGCCCGGCTGGATCAGTAAAATTAATTTAAGTTGGGGTTTTCAGGGGCATTGGACCATATGAGGTAATTTCCACCCAATTCCATCATTTTTTCCTTCCAAAAAGCATTGGAAGACTTTTGAATAATGGCACTTTCATAGACATTCTTTACTACGACCCACGATTTGGAACTTAATTCCTGATCCAATTGCAGGGAAGACCATCCCGAATAGCCTAAAAAGAAGCGGATATCGTTTTCAGAAATGACCTTATTGTTGATTAAGTCCACAATAGCTCCAAAATCCCCACCCCAATAGATGCCGTCAGAAATTTCAATGCTATTTTCTATGAGTTCCGGTACTTTATGGATAAAATAAAGATTGTCCTGTTCTACCGGACCACCATTGTATACCTGAAAAGGTAGATCTATTTCGGTAACCAGATCATTTATACTGTAGTCCAAAGGCTTGTTTAAAATAAAACCAACGGACCCCTCTTGGTTGTGTTCCGCTAACAGGACTATAGATCTGTTAAAGGAAACATCACCTGAAAGTGTAGGCTCAGCAATAAGGAGTTTGCCTTTTTTTGGCTTTTCAGCAACCATATTGTTTGTTCTAGTATCTCTAAAATATAACAATTCCGTTAATCTGAAAAGTCTTTTGTACAAAAAAAGCACTTCCTTTTAAAGAAGTGCTTTCAATGTATAATAATATTATGATTAGTTTACTGCACCGCTCAAATCAGCACCTGCCTTAAACTTCACTACATTTTTAGCTGCAATTTGGATAGTCTTTCCAGTTGATGGATTTCTACCTTCTCTTGCATTTCTTTTAGATACAGACCAAGATCCGAAACCTACTAGAGATACTCTACCACCTTTTTTTAGAGAACCTTCAACGTTTCCAAGGAAAGATTCCAATGCCTTTTTAGCTGCTGCTTTAGTAATGCCAGCATCAGCTGCCATTGCATCGATTAATTCTGTTTTGTTCATAATTTCGATAAATTAAGTGTTATTAATTATAATTAAATACTTCAACAAATTTATACGGATTTGCCATTAACACAAGTAAAACAGGGGGAAATCCGCATTTTTGTTAATAACTTGAAACGTTTGTTGATAAAGTAGGAGGTTTTTTACGTTTTGTCGTACCCCCAATGAACATGGGGGTTTACCGAACATAGACGTTTTCTGTTAATTTTAGTCCGTTCAACACCTCTTTGGTGCTCATTTTTCGTTTCCCGGGTAATTGAATTTCCAATAAATGGATAAAACCTCCCACTACGGCCACCTTTAGTTCACTTTTGGTAGCTACAACGCTTCCTACCTTTAAATGGTGCTCTTCCAAATCCATTTTGGCGGAGTATACCTTTAGGAAAAGTTTATCCTGCCCATTGTGCAGGGTAGTCCATGCAGTGGGATAGGGGCTTAATCCCCTAATAAAATTATAGATGCTTGCAATATCATGGTTCCAATTGATCTCACAGGTTTCTTTATGAAGTTTGTGGGCCTCTTTTAATGGTTTTTCTTCCTGTTGTTCACTAGGCTCAATTTCCCCCTTCTCCAATTTATTTATGGTTTCCAAGACCAGATCCGCCCCAAGATGCATTAACTTATCGTGTAAGGTACCGGCAGTATCCTCTTCCGTAATGCTCGTTTTCTTTTGAAGCAATATGGCGCCGGTATCAATTTTATCATCAATAAAGAAAGTGGTTGCCCCGGTTTCCTTTTCTCCGTTTATTATGGCCCAATTAATTGGAGCCGCTCCCCGGTATTGGGGCAGGAGGGAAGCATGAAGGTTAAAAGTGCCCAACTTGGGCATATCCCATACAGACTTGGGCAACATTCTAAAAGCCACTACTACCTGAAGCTCGGGTTGTAATCTTTTCAAATCCTCTATAAAATTGGGATCCTTTAAATTGGTGGGCTGCATAATCTGTAAGCCATGTTCCACGGCATACACCTTCACGGCAGATTCGTGTAATTTCCTTCCTCGGCCGGCAGGCTTGTCCGGTGCAGTAATGACCCCAACAATATTACAGTCATTTTTTACTAGCTTATCCAAAATGGCCACGGCGAAATCCGGGGTACCCATAAACACTATTCGTGGTTTGCTCATTTTTTGATTATTTCGTACTGGTTAATAGAATTTACCCTTATTCTTTGCTCTTCCAATAATCTCTGTAAAGCCAAAATAATGGAACTTTCCTTATAGCTCAATAATTTCATCAGGCTTCTGGAGCTTTCTTTTTTTACCATTAAAACTTGTAAGATATCCTGCTCTATTATTTTTAATACTTCATTGCCAATTGGATTTTTTTGAAGACACACATCACATTTTCCACAGTTGGCGTTGGCAGCTTCACCAAAGTAGTTTAGAATATACCTACTTCTGCAAAGATTGACATCCTTAATATAAGACAACATACTTTCTACATTGTCTTTTTTTACCTGCTGTATCTGTTTAATTTTTTTAGCAAAGATATTGATCGTGCGTTCATCCTCCCTAGGTACCAAAAATGTAATTTCAAGGTCGCTGTGTTGTGCATGGTATTCAATTATTTCATCTTTTTCCAGTTTTTCCAGAACGGTTATTACCTCCTTTTCACTCTTGTTGGCTTTTCGCGAAATCAATAGGGAATTTATTTTGGTGTCGAAATCGAAAACACCTCCGTAGGTTCTCAGAATGGTTTGTATGATAGGTGCCGATGCCTGGTTTTTATCCAAGTAATCGAAAATTTGATGCTTGGAAGCTAACATGCGGATCGTGGTTTTTTGAGAAAAAGCTTCCGTTAGGGATATTACAGAGTTCTGATCCAATAACCTTAAACCATTATATGTTAAGGTAGTATTCAGTTTATAGGTTTCGCAAAAGGCATTAAAGGGCAATTGATAGGTTTCACCACTACCTTCCCCAAAGGGGATTTGAAAATAGTTGGCCAATTTTCTATACAATAATTTAAGAAAGTCAACATTGGGCAAGACCCCTAAAAATTGCTTGCGCACCTGGGCCTCATCCGTGGGGTTGGTAATTAAAACCGCTCTTGCCGGCTTTCCGTCCCGTCCGGCCCTTCCCGCTTCCTGAAAGTAGTTTTCCATACTGTCCGGAATTTGGTAATGTACAACGAGTCCAACATCCGGCTTGTCTATACCCATCCCAAAAGCATTGGTGGCCACCATGATCTTTACTTTGTTTTCCAACCACTGGTTTAAGCGGGAGTCCTTGTCCTTTTTGGAAATACCCCCATGAAAAAATGTAGCCGTATGTCCTTGTCGTGTTAGGTAGTAAGACAATTCCATGGTCATTTTTCTGCTACGTACATATACTATGGTGCTCGTATTGGTCTGGGCACATAATTCCTTAAGGCGGTATTTTTTGTCCTCTTCCAAGCAAACACTGAAGGTAATATTGTTCCTTGAAAAGGAATCCTTGACTACCAAGGGTTGTTCCAAATGTAAATTTTCGCAGATATCCTTTACCACCGTTTCAGTTGCCGTAGCGGTCAATGCTATCATAGGAGCATTAGGTGCCAGTTCCTTCAAAATATGGCATTCCAGGTAGGCAGGTCTAAAATCGTTGCCCCATTGCGAAATGCAATGGGCTTCATCAATGGCAATAAGGTTTACGTTCATTTGCCTGATGCGCTCCTTTACCAATTCCTGTTGTAGTCTTTCCGGGGATAGGTATAGGAACTTATAGTTGCCATACAGGCAATTGTCCAATAGGTTGTTTACTTCTTCAAAGGAAATTCCCCCGGTAAGGGCAATTGCTTTTAGGCCTAATTTTTTAAGGGTGTCCACCTGGTTCCTTATCAGGGCTATCAGGGGCGATACCACAATACAAATTCCTTCACGGGCCAATGCAGGTACCTGATAGCACAAGGACTTACCACCTCCCGTAGGAAGCAGCGCCATAACATCCTGCCCTTCCAATACTGCGCCTATGATGTCTTCCTGGGAATTTTTAAAATCCGGAAATCCCCAAACTTTTTTCAATATATCCTTAGGGTGCTGATGCACTATAGCCTTTTTAATTTATTGAGTATAAAGGTAACCCTTCCTTCTACAGTTTCCTTGGGAACAGGTATAATTTTGTAGCCGTAGTTGGTGTAGGCTTTTTCCAAAAAGGTATGGATTCGTTCCGCTTCTTCGAAGTTTTCATAACGTTCATTGTCAGACTCGTGGATTTCTTTCCAAGGTGGCAATAAAAATATGTGGTCGTATTTATATTTTTTACAGCTTTCTATAAAATCATCACCATAGGGCTGCCCAAAACAATCCATATAGGCCACCACGTCCGGAATTCCACGATCAAAAAAAACCATGGGTCTGCCCATTTGGTTGGCTGCTTGGAATTGCCGGATCCTCCCTTCAATAATTCTTTCACTAAAAAGCAGGGGATCTGAAACGAATAATTGGGGAATGCCCTGCTCCCTAGCTTCCAATGTAATCTCACGGGATATTTCACTAAAACAAAAGAAGCCTTCCCTTTCAATTTTTTCTATGACCGATGTTTTTCCGGTACTGGGTCCACCTGTAATGACAATTCTTTCTAAATTCAAATAGCGGTGTTTAAATATGGTATTTATATATACAAATTATTGATGCAAAGTAATGAAATAGCCTTAAGATTAAAAAATTGACAGCGATACTTTATATATTTGCAAAAACATCGGCATGGATCAGGATAAATCAGAGGAATTTTATAGTAGATTAAAGGAACAATTGGCGGAAAGTAGTAAATGGCCTTCCAATTACCTATATAAGTTTATAGTCCCGACCGACACTGAAAAAATTAAACAGATTCAGGAAATTTTTGACAATACCGGTGCTGTGATCGAATCCAAGCAATCCAAAAATGCCAAATATACCAGTCTGAGTATTACGGTAAACCTAAAAAACCCTGATGAAGTAATACGTAAATACAAGGAAGTAGGGGAAGTAAAAGGGGTAATATCACTCTAAAATAGTATTTGTGGCATAATTTTGTTAATTTGCAGACGTTATAAGAGTACTTCCTTATCATAAATAAATAGCAATAAATATTTCAATTTGAATTTAGTAGAAAACTTAGAATACAATACTGAGCGACCAAAGCTCATTATACCCGAGTATGGACGCCATTTCCAAAAAATGGTGGACCATGCCATGTCTATAGAAGACGATGCGGAACGTAACCGTGTGGCCCAGGCCATTATAAGTGTTATGGGCAATATTCAACCACATTTGAGGGACGTTCCCGATTTTCAACATAAACTTTGGGATCAATTGTTTATCATGTCCGATTTTAAATTGAACGTGGAATCACCATTTCCCATAACCTCCAAAGAGACCCTACAAAAGCGTCCGGAGCCATTGGAATACCCACAGAATTTTCCAAAATATAGGTTTTATGGAAACAACATAAAGCGTATGATCGATGTAGCCGTAAAATGGGAAAAGGGTGATATGCGCGACGGATTGGAATATGCCATTGCCAACCACATGAAAAAGTGTTACTTAAATTGGAATAAGGATACTGTGGACGACAAGGCTATTTTTAAGCATCTTTACGAGTTGAGCGATGGACAGATAGACCTTGCCAAGGAAGGGGAAAACTTGACGGAAAGTGGACAATTCCTTAAGAATCGTGTGGCAAAAACACCAAGGACCAATTCTGGTAAAAAAACGCAAAGAAACCAAAACCGCGGCAAAAAGCGGTATTAATCTTCTCAAACCTTAATGGGAACATTTAAAATAGAAGGCGGTCATCAATTACATGGTGAGATTACACCGCAAGGGGCAAAGAATGAAGCATTACAAATACTCTGTGCCGTACTACTTACTTCAGAAAAAGTGTCGATTACCAATATCCCTGATATTGTAGACGTAAACAAACTAATATCCCTATTGGAGGATTTGGGGGTCAAGATCCAAAAGAAAGGTCAAGGGTCATATACTTTTATGGCAGATGACATTAATTTGGACTATCTGCAATCGGCCCAATTTAAAGAGGACGGTAGAGGACTTAGGGGATCCATTATGCTCGTAGGTCCATTATTGGCGCGTTTTGGCAAGGGATATATTCCCAAACCAGGGGGCGATAAAATAGGGCGAAGGCGTTTGGATACCCACTTTGAAGGTTTTATAAAATTGGGGGCCAAATTCCGATATAACAAGGAGGAGCACTTTTATGGTGTGGAAGCCAAAAAATTGAAGGGCACCTATATGCTGTTGGATGAGGCGTCGGTTACCGGAACGGCAAACATTGTTATGGCAGCTGTTTTGGCCGATGGCAAAACCACCATATACAATGCTGCCTGTGAACCTTATTTACAGCAATTGTGTAAAATGCTGAATAGGATGGGGGCCAAAATTACGGGAATCGGTTCCAATTTATTGGAAATAGAAGGAGTGGACAGCCTAGGTGGAACAGATCACAGAATGCTCCCGGACATGATAGAGATCGGTAGTTGGATCGGCTTGGCGGCTATGACCAGAAGCCATTTAACGATCAAGGATGTTAGTTGGGACGATCTAGGTCAAATTCCAACCGTTTTTAGAAAGTTGGGCATACAATTGGAGCGGAAAGGAGACGATATTGTTATTCCCGAACACAAAGAAGGGTATGAGATTCAAAACTATATAGACGGTTCTATTTTAACAGTGGCCGATGCACCATGGCCTGGACTTACGCCAGATTTGTTGAGCATAATCCTAGTGATGGCTACACAGGCCAAAGGCGAGGTTCTGATCCACCAAAAAATGTTTGAAAGCCGTTTGTTCTTTGTAGATAAATTAATTGATATGGGTGCCAAGATTATTCTTTGCGATCCACATAGGGCTACGGTTATAGGACATAACTTTCAATCCAGTCTAAAAGCCACTACCATGGTATCCCCGGATATTAGGGCCGGTGTTTCCTTGCTGATAGCCGCTTTGTCTGCCAAGGGCACATCAACCATACACAATATAGAACAGATAGACAGGGGTTACGAAAATATTGATACCCGATTACGGGCTATTGGTGCCAAGATTACAAGAGTTTAACAAAGGTTAAAACGTAATATTATAAAAAAAAGGACTATCCATTGAGCAGTCCTTTTTTAGTCTATATAGCCCATTGTTTCTATTGGTTGAAACGAATAGTTTATTAAAAATGAATTTTTCACCTGCCAATAACCCCACTTATTCTCTCTCCTATACTTAATAAGTCGCCCACTTCTTCCTTCGTAAAATCATAGGGAACGGGTTTGGCTATTCCCAAGGTTCCGTATAATTTTCCATTGAGCAACATTGGAACCGCAATGGAGCCTTCTACTTTTGTTTCCTTGGCTGCAGGACGTGCCACTCCCGAATCATCGGTTTGTAGATTGCACATTTCAACAGGTTCACGCCGCTCGGCCGCTATACCGGCCATACCTTTACCAATAGGAATCTCAGAAAGCTTGGGGATTAAAAACGGAGGAATACCTTGATGTGCCCGGACCTTTAACAATCCCGACTTTTCATCCAAAAAATGTATCGTACCAGTGGTACAATCGAAAGCCGAAATTACAGAGGAAAGGACTTCCTGCCAATTAGGGCTTTCATTTTTAAGGAGGCTATCTATTACGTTACTCCGTTGCAAATTGTCCTTATTCATATTCTTCAATGGATTTTTTCATTAATACCCAAATTTACTAATTCTAGTTAAACTATTGTTTAGATATATTCAATGATGTTTGGCATTATTTACTTCTATCCAATATCCTTCGGGGTCTCTGAGGTAAATTTGACGCACTCCATCCGAACGCAATGTAACGGCCCCTTTTATTCCCGGCCAATCCTCATAGACCACCTTATTGCTTTCCAAATGTTTAATAAAGGAATCCAAATGGGGGGTCGACAGACAGAGATGCATGGATTTATGCTTTTTCATCACAACGGTATCCTTGTAGATCAAATGTAGTTGTGAGTTACCTTGCACTAAAAACCAACGAAAACCCGGGGCCTTGTCCGGGTGTGGTATCTCTTTTAACTTCAAAATATTGGCATAGAAATCTGCCGTGGTATCCAGATCGTTAACAATCAAGGAAGAATGGTCTATCTGAAAATCAAAGTCCTGCGCATTCCCGTATAGTATAAAAAGGCAGAGAAAGGGAAGTAATGGCTTATACATGTGTATTTGATATTAAAATTAGTTGGAAAGAAAGGTAAATAAAAATGAATTATTTCATTGGGACTAATCGACTTTTGTGGTAATTTTTAGGAAATTGTTATTTATTCCATATTCAATTCAGTCTTTACTAAGCAAGAGACCTCTAACAATTAAATATTGAGCTGTGGCGTACGTGCCCATTACCAGAATATGTGATCCCGGTACTGTGATAAGAAACTTATTGATGGCCAGGATGCTATCGGACAAGATAAATAATACTGCTCCAATAAATACCAATTTGAAACTTGTTGGACCTACCAGGTCCTTTCTACTATAGGCCGTAATGGCCATTGCTAGAATACCCAGGATATAAATAATTACAGGGATTTTTAACGTGCCTAAGTTATCTTGTAGAATTATGAAAAGGGTAGTGCCGTATACCAGCAGCAATAAAGCGACCAAAGGCATTTTCCTCTTTAATATGCTTTTGCCCTGGATAAGAAATACCAAGGCATAAGTTATATGGGCAAGGAGAAAAGCTATTAGTCCAAGCATAAAATACATAGGTGAGAGATGATCATAGAGCAAGAATATGTCTCCCAATAATGAAAAGAAAAGAGCCAATAAGATATAGCGATAGGTCTTTTTGGCTAGTTGCCTTCCGTATATCCAAAAAAACAATATCAGCGAAAGCAATATAAGCGGCTTGGTCAATTGCCTCAAGCCTTGAAAGTGCAAGTATCCTGTTACCAGATCCAACAGCACCAAAAGAATAAATACGCCCATAAAGGCATTCTGCCTTGTTTTCATGCTAAAAAATTAATGTTCCAATGGCTAGGTTTCTTAAGTATATAGTTTTCTTTTTCGGACTACAATAAAGCAATGAGCCAATTGCAGGACTACGGCGATGGCGTTGGTAAGCCAAAGGGCCAAAGTATTAAAACGAATTCCGTAAAAACACCAAAACAGATATATAAATACCCATCCAAAAACAAAGCCGTTGGAGAGGCTACTGGGGCCTTTAAACCGGTATTCCTTATAAACCTGTAAGGCAATAACCAGGCAAGCACAAAGACCTGCTACAATTCCAGTACTCTCAAATATATTTTCAGGGATATTGTGAATGATATTCATGCAAGTAAGGCTTATTTTTAATGTATTGATTGTAAATGGGTATGTAACAATTCACTTCTGTACTTTAAGACTAACTTAAAGCAAATTAATACATGAATCCCCAAGGACTACAATTTTATTCCCCGTGTGGTAAAAGAGATTCCCTGTTGGCCGGTGGTGGAGATCATTACGGCCTCAAATATAGGCTCGTGATTATTGGATTGTACGGCCCAATCAAAAACAAAATTTGCACCTGTACCACCATATTCATCATCTTGGTCAATAACAATTTCTATGGTTTCCAAGGGTTTTAGGAATATAGGCTTGTTAAAATAGGTGCGGATAAGATCTCCTTGGGTATTGTAATAATCAGCTTTTAGAATATAAATGGAATCCGTATTGCTTACATTTCTCATACTGGCCGTAGCCGTTAAATGATGCAATGTTTTCTCCGTGCCATCGTATATGGATGAGTAAATAGACAGATAGGAACTCCCTTTAATAAGACTGTCGTTGGAAGGAAGTGCTGTGTATTTCTTTTCCCAGTTTATAGGGTCCAAGTGACTTATCTTTTTTTCCTCGGAACAACTTAGGATTATAACCAGCACCCACAAAGAAATACATATTTTACTTGCTATAATATGAAAACTGCGGTGAAATATATTAATCATTCTTGTTGGCTTCTTTTTTGCTTATTCCTTCATTAACATAGGGATCTAATCCTTTTTCATAATTGTATAGTCCCGCATAAAGATACTCTATATAGACGAATCGTGTATTGCAATATTGTCAATTCATATAACTTTTCAACGTTTTCCGTCCGGGTAAAATGACAAGGCACCTGACGGACATTTTAGGATTTGCGATTTCAATGCTTCCGTCGAAGCCTTTTCAGGGGTTATCCATGGTTTGGCTTTTGGGTTATAGACTTGGGGCAATGTTTTTACACAAATACCTGCATGAATACATTTTGATGGTTTCCAGACCACTGTAATTTCACCATTGTTGTATTCCTTAAAATTTACTTTTTGTTCCATATTTATGCAATATTAATTCCTTTTAAGACCAATTTTTTCCATTCGGGATGCCTTTTAATATAGGCAGCAACAAATGGACACATGGGCACTAGGGTCAATCCCTTTTTTTCCACATCTGCCAAAACTTCTTTAACCAATGAGGAGGCCACTCCTTTACCTTCCAATTCCTTGGGAACCTCGGTGTGGGTAAGGTAAATTTTATTCTTTGCCTTTATATATTCAATTTTCGCAATAACGCCATCAATATGATATTCATATTGCTTGGCCTCTGCATTATCTATCAAATTGTAGTCCATAGGTATCTTGATTAATCGTTTACTACTAGTTATATAATCTTACTTCCAATTTACACTTTATTCTTCCAAATAGCCAAATCTCCCCAAATTATAATCTTTAATGGCCTGAGCTATTTGTTCAGGTGTATTCATTACAAATGGTCCTTGGGCAGCTATGGGTTCGTTTAACGGTTCTCCACTTAGAATCAGTACAGTTGATTTTTTTGAGGCCTCAATACTAAATTCCTCCCCTTCATTTTCGAAGAGCACAAAATGATTTTCTGCTATGGTCTCTGAGCCATTCACATTAATCTCCCCAACTACCACCAACAATGCAGTATTGAAGTTAGCTGGAAAAGTAAATCCTGCTTTGGCACCTGCTTCAAGCCTTGCATTGAACACGTTTACTGGTGAAAAAGTAGACGCCGCACCTTTAATACCCTTATAACTCCCGGCAACCACCTCAATAATTCCTTTATTATCTGTCAATTGATATTTGTTAATCTGTGAATTGGTAATTCCCTGATATTTTGGGGTGGACATTTTGTACTTGGCGGGAAGGTTGACCCACAGTTGCGCCATTTGAAAATACCCCCCTTCCTTGCTAAATTTCTCTTCGTGATATTCTCTGTGAAGTATTCCCGAAGCAGCGGTCATCCACTGGACGTCGCCAACACCTATTACGCCGCTATTGCCCGAACTATCATGATGGGCCACTTTCCCCTGATAGGCTATGGTAACCGTTTCAAAACCCCTGTGAGGATGTACACTTACTCCTCTAGGCTTATCGGTAGGAGGGAAGTAGAAAGGGGAATTGTAATCAAGAAGGATAAAGGGATCCATTCTTTCCATATCCAATCTATATCCGCTCGGTATAAAATTATGCACTCTAAATCCATCACCAACATAGTGGGGTTCTCTTGGTGCAACCACTATTTCTATATTTTTTGTCTTCATTTATTACCCATCTTAAATTGTATTACAATATTATGGGAACTTTTACTCCTGTGCATTGATGTATGGTAAGATAGGATTAGTTTGGTCTAAAGTTTTTATGGGCCAATTCTTTGCGTACCCTACTTAGACTTTCAGGGGTAATGCCCAAATAGGAAGCTATCATCCATTGCGGGACCCTGAGGGTTAAATCGGGGTATAATTGTATAAAATTTAAATATCGCGCTTCGGCACTTGCACTCAACAAAAGATTAATTCGTTTTTGTTGGTGTCGAATGTGGTTCTGAAGGGCTATTTGATTATAGTTCCTAAAGGAAGAGCTTATTGCACTAGCTTCATTTATAAAGTCCGAATTTATTAAAACTACCTTGGTATCCTCTATGGCATCGATAAACAGGTCTGAAGGTTCATTAAAAAAAGCAGAACTCCGATCGGAGACGATCCAATTTTCGGAACCAAACTGAATAATATGCTCCTTGCCGCCGTCGTCAACCGTATAGGAGCGTAAGAGGCCGTTTTCAACAAAGAAGAAATGTCTACAAACTTCACCCGGACGCAAGAGCACCTCGCCTTTTTCAATATTTCTGAATTCTACTTTTTTGATAAGAAGCTGAAATTCAGGTTCCGCTATGTTCGCCTTGGTCTTTAAATACTTAGTGAAATTTTGCATGTAAATATTTATTGGGAATGTTTGTGTTTATAATAAAGGTAGGATGATTCTATCATTTTGGATAGTACATCCATATTAATATCTGATAATCGTTTTATATAAAGACAGGCTTTGCCCGTTTTGTGGGGACCCAATTGATCCAAAAGCTTCTGATTATTGGAAAATCCTGACATGATATAGATTGAAAAATTAGATTTTCTAGGGGAAAATCCTGTGATGCACATATCTCCTTCCCGACCAGAATCGTATTTATAATGGTAACTGCCAAAACCGATTATACTTTCACCCCACATTACTGCCGGTTCTAGGGTAATGCTTTTAAACAATTCCAATAATGCATGGGCATCCTTACGTTTTTCTATACCCACAACGGAGTTTAAAAAAGCCATAACAGATTTATTGTTCGGTTTAGTTTTGTTCTCCGTCATCCCTTGCAAATTGGTGTACTATAAATTTACTAAAAAAGGAGTAAAGCAGCATAGGGTATATTTCATTATCGCTTTGGAAGATATTATAATTAGTTGGGTATAATACGACTGACCCACTTCCAGATTAGGCTTTTAATATGTAATTTAGCATAAACATTCTAAACACTTATTAACATGAAAAAAATAACACTTTTAGTACTAATGATTGCTGTATCCTTTGGAGTACAGGCACAGATCAACACACCGCAACCGAGTCCGTCCTCGACACTTGTTCAGAAGGTTGGATTGACCGATGTAACGGTGGAATATTCAAGGCCATCCATGCGTGGAAGAACCATTTTTGGGGATTTGGTACCTTATGATAAATTATGGAGAACAGGGGCCAACGCGAGGACAAAGATAACCTTCAGTGAAAACGTAATGATAGGAAATCAAGAACTTAAAGCTGGTTCTTATGCCATTTATACTAAACCGGGAGCTGCAGCCTGGGAGGTAATCTTTTATACCGAAGCCGATGGCGGAGGAACACCGGCAACCTGGGACGAAAGCAAAGTTGCTGCTAAAACAACCGCTCAAGTACAAAATCTGCCATTTCAGGTTGAAACTTTTACGATTTCTATCGACGGGCTTTCTGATAACGCTGCCACTTTAGGCTTGCTTTGGTCTGATGTCTATGTTGGGGTTAAATTTGACGTTCCTACGGATAAGGCGGTTACGAGTGCCATAGATAAAGTGATGAAAGGTCCGGATGCCAATGATTATTATGCCGCTGCCGTATACTATATGAATTCCGGAAAGGATATCAACAAAGCCAAGGAATGGATGGATAAAGCTATGAGCTTAACGGAAAAACCTGCTTTTTGGCAGTTGAGACAACAATCTTTGATCTACGCCAAGGCCGGCGATAAAAAACAGGCTATTGAAACTGCAAAAAAATCGCTGGCTGCTGCCGAAGCTGCTGGTAATGCGGACTATGTTAAAATGAATAAAGACTCCTTGAAAGAGTGGGGGGCTAAGTAATATCTTTGTACCGAATATAAAAAGCTCACTTTTCAGTGAGCTTTTTTTTTGGAAGATTTGTATCTAAAAATCCCTTGACAAATGGTTCGTAATTCCAAGGATTATAGTACTGACCGTTAAACTATTATCTCTGTGGCAGGTGCAATCAATATTTGCTGGCCGCTTCCATTATCTTCAGCGACGGATGACTCAAAACGTTTTTGTTTCTTAATTCCTGCAGTGAGGCAGTATCATTATGGTACAATGCCAAAACCAACTTGCCCATTAAGCTGGAATCGATATTTGAAATTCTATTTATGGAAGATTCCAATTCCGAGTTCTTCGCCAATTTTTTAAGGGACAAAAGTTCAAACAGGTCATTGGGGGTTACCACTTTCTGTTTGTTCTTATTTTGAAAAGACAATATACCGTTCAACAACTGTGCACTTTTATTTGAATCTTGGAGCAATTCATAATTCACTGCAAGCAAATAATCCTGTAGCCTTTCATCTGCATGGAAAGGTTTTCCAACTCCCAGGTTTTCTGGCCATTCTTTTGACGATTCCAAAAGGGATATGGCTTTATTGTATTTCCCGGATTTCATATTGTTCAACGCCATTAAAATATGAGCCTCGGTATATATTTTTTTACTTTCTGAAGCATGTTCAAAAGGTAATATCAATATATCCTTTAGGACTTCAATGGTTTTTCCATACTGATCGTTCAATAGGGAGGATTTCGCATAAATCAACCCGATATTGGCATTTTTGGGATATTTGGCGTACGACTTTTTAGCCAATTTATATGCAGGTGCAATTTTATCATTATCTAAATAGAATTGAACTACTTCCTCCCTAAGTTTCCAATCAGAACTGTTTAGCTGCAATGCTTTTAAATAATCCTTTTCATTGGCTTCGTAATCTTTATTTTGGAACATTCTTGCCCTGAAACGATAAAAAATATCGGAATCAGGTTCATTTCCAGAATCCTGTAGAAGCTGTAACCCCAAATCCTTTTGTCCAACGGCGATATAGTTCTGCGCCAAGTAGTATTTAAATTTCCAATTTGCATTTTGGGAGATGGCCCACTGTAAAACATCAATGGTTTCAGGCCTGTAAGGGAAAACAAAATCAACCGGGGCTGCTATGGCCCTATCCAAGTATTCATTACTAGGCCCACCGGCCATATCCTGGGCCAAATAAGCTGTCCAAAGATGTATTTTGGCATTCGCTGTTTTGGACAATTTTAGAATCTCCATTGCTTCCTGTACCAATCCTATGCCCTTGTAATAAATGGCCAGTTCCAGTATGGATTCATCGGGAAATTCATTGCTGATCTCCTTCGGCATACTAATAGAGGCGCGCCCAGATTGAAATTGGGATTCTAACAGGGCAAAGTGATTCAATGGATCTATTCTAATTAGTTCGTCATATTCTTGATTAAATGCATTGGAGTTATTGTTTTTCCTATGCAACAATAATTTAATTTTTCGTGCATTTAGGTTGTAGGTATTGTAATCCAATGCCTTATTGGCATATAGATTCGCTTTTTCAAAATTTTGAACAAAGAAATAAATTTCGGCCATTTGGGCATAGGAGACAGATCTGTAGTTAATGCTTCTAGCCGCCCAGCCTAAAGATTCCAAAGCATTTATAGTGTCATTTAGGGAGCGATATATAATTCCGGCCAAGTAATTGGCTTCAGTATTATAGGTATCCAATTTTAAAACCCTATTAACATATTTCAGGGCTTTGTCATAATTCGTTTTCCGATATTCCAAACCCGCCATTTTCAAGAGTCCATCCTGATGTGAGGGGTCAATATCTACCAATTCATTTAATTTTTTGGCGGCAAGTTCATAGTCCCTAAACTTTAGGGCCTCCCAACCTTCATGGTACAATTGTTGGCTCATGGAAACCTTTACTGCTTCATCATCAATAAACGGACGCTTTATGAGGGTGCTTTCACCATTGGAGGTATAAAATAATTTTTTATCGCCTAATTGCACCACTATTTCCCCGGAGTCCTCCAATGGAAGCTCTTTGGAAAATACTCCCATAGGCTTTAGGCTAATTTCCTCAGAAAAAACTTCTTTCCCATTAATGGATACCCGCAAATTGTCTCTTAAACTTTGAAGGGCATTGATACCGATATAGAGGCCTTTATCCGATTCCTTAACGTTAAGGACGCCGAATTCCGTGGCATCTACCATGCCACCAATTTCCTTGAAAGGAAACCAGATTTCTCTCCAGCGGTCCATGACATAGGGTTCAAAATTGGCTTGGGAAATAGGATTGGTTTCTCCAGGAAAATATTGATTAAGAAGTCGACCCGCCTGGAATTCCATATACTGTCCATCGGTGTCCGTTAGTAAATCCTCCCAAATAGCTCCCGACCTTGCCATGGACCATAACCAGAGTTTCTGTCCCGGCATCTCTTCATAGGGTGCCCAATGGCCAAAACCAAATTTTCTATTGTGGTAGTATCCGCCAAAAAAGTCCTTATAATCGCCTACAACATGCTCGGAAATATCCTTGTCAAAATTATTGTTTTTATAGAGGGAAAGATCTCGGCCTTCTGCATCTATGGGCCATGGTTTGGCTGTTCCCCCGTGTTCCAAAAATTGATTCCCTGGATAGATGAACTCCAAATCGTCCGAAACCACTGCGGCAGCGGTCATCCAATTGTAATAGGATTGATCTATAAGGGAACCGTTGTACCAAGAGGCATTGGTCTCAAAGTAGGCCTTGTCTTTCTCGAGCCTAATTTCTACCCTCCAATCTGTACTTGATGGGAGGTCAGCACTGCCCACGACACAGCTTACACTGCCATCTTCATTAGTTTTTACCACATAATCTACCGGAGTAGCAGTAGAGGGATGATGCCCTATAATGCCAAAATTAAATTCAATACCTCCAGAGGTCCAAGGTCCGCGCATTGAAATATTCCGGAATTTGATTACTTCATTTTTATAAAGGTATTCCTCACCGGTACTTTTCTCTATAGCTCCCCAGACTTTACCACCTATTTCAGGCAGGACAAAGACTTTAATGAATTCATTTTCTAAGGTAACTACCTTCCAATTTTTCTTCTTTGCTATATTTTCATAACCTTCATACTTGAAATACGGAAAGATTTTGGCATTGTCCGTCAGGATAGGGACAGGGTTAGGTTTACTATAGTCATACGTTTCCAAGGACATCATTTCCTCCTTTATGGTCACAGATGGCGATTGTGCCATGGTTCCGAGACAGAATCCCAATGCAATTATTACGCTGATACTCTTTACTTTCACTTTGCTATTTTTTAGTTGATTCTATTTTATACATTGCTATAGCATCATTGTTTCTTACAAACAACACTACCTGAGTTTTATCGGCCAAGGTAATTTTGGTGATGTCCCTTATTTCGCCGTCAATATTTAAACCACTTTCCAGTACAGTTGAAGGCTTAAAATTGCCTTTTCCGTCACCAAATAGGACCAAGCCCTTATTGGCATCATACCTTCCAAATTTCACCCTGGTTCCAAAAAAATTACCACCAACAACCAAGTCTTCGTTGCCATCATTATTAAAATCACCCTTTAATATCCTATATATTGGCGAAAATTGTGTTTCTACTGGCAAGGGAACGAGTTTAAATTTTCCATCACCTAGGTTTTCCATATAACTGGTATTGAAATTTTCAGCTTTTAAGACCATGGCCCCTTTTAATTCATCTGGGCTAAAAACATCGGTAATTTTCGCTGAGGCATAATCTGAATAATTTAAATATTTTCCTTTGAGACCACTTAATTGCCCCACCAAATCATCTTTTGAAAAAACAGGAAATTCTTCTCCCAGATTATAAGAAGTCATTATGGGATCCAAGGAACCATTGTTATCAAAGTCTTTGGTATATAAACTAACCGGCTCAGCTATGGACGTTTTTAATTGAGAATTTCTACCGAAGTTTCCAATAATATAATCCATATCACCATCCTTGTCAAAATCCCCTTGTTCAATGCTGTTCCACCAGCCCTCGGAATCTTTCAGCCCATTGTTCTCATATACTTCCACAAGTTTACCACCTGCATTTTTGAATGTTCTGATTTTCATCCATTCACCTACTAAAATTAGATCATTAATAGTATCGTTATCAAAATCGGTCCATATAGCATCTGTAACCATTCCGGGGTATTCAAGATCTGGGTTTATAGTAAATGTGATATCCGTAAAAACGCCTTTACCATTGTTCTGCAAAATATAACTTCTTGGTGCTGTGGGATATTTGCCAGGAACCAATCTACCACCAACAAAAAGGTCCAAATCCCCATCCCCGTCAATATCATTGGCTTTTACACAGGAACCACTAGTAATCATTTTAGGCAATCCTGTGGTGCTTTTTGCAAAGTTGCCCCTGCCGTCGTTAATGTACAGTCTATCTTGTAGTTCACTGGAATCTTCCTCAAAATCGTTTCCTCCGCTTACCACATAGAGATCCATATCCCCATCGTTATCCGCATCGAAGAAAAGAGAGCCAATATCTTCCGATTCCTTATCAGTACGGAATGTTTTTTCATTTATGGCCAGGAACTTGCCTGAAGACATTTGCTTAAACATTCGGCCTTCACTTCCTTTGGCACCGCCTACATATATATCTTCCAAGCCATCATTATTTACGTCCGCTTTGGTAATTGTTGGTCCTTGGGTAGATAATTTATGGGGGAGTAACTGTTCCCGTTTAAAATCGTTATAATCATTCTCCAAATGCCGGTAGGGGATAAGACTGTCTAAAGTTATGTCCGTAAAAAAGGTTTTGCCAACTATTGCTTCGGAATTATTCTCCACTAAAGCTGCATCATTTTGATTTAGGGTAATTGTTTGATCGGCCTTTACATCGGTCATAACCTGAACCTTGCCATCTGGCCAAATAATTTTCACCTTATCAACTGTCTCAACGGCCCCTAATCCAAAAATTAAATTAAAATCAACGGAAGATTGAAATCCTCTAGTAGGCATCAATTCTTGCATAAGTATTTTATTTCCAATATTTAATACGACTTTTGATCCAATTCCAAATGTATTTTTTCCGTCTCCTTTAAAATTGAATTTTAGGTGGTGATTTGTGTTATGCAACTCACTATTGTTTCTATAAACAAAGGCATATGCATCTATATTGTTGACTACAAGGTCTAGATCACCGTCATTGTCCAGGTCCGCATATACTGCTCCATTGGAGAGCGATTTTTGATCTAGGCCCCATTCTTTATTGACCTTGGAGAAAGAAAGATCGCCGTTGTTATGATAGGTGTAATTTTCCACAATTGTAGGGGGCATTTTTTCTAACAAATCCGAAATAGCGGTTGCCACTCCGGTATTATTTTCCTTTAACTTTTCATGTACGGCATAATTCATAAAATCCATATTGGTATAATCCCTTTTATAGCCATTGGTAATAAACAAATCTTTAAAACCGTCATTGTCAAGGTCCGTAAAAAGGGATGCCCAGCTCCAATCGGTGTTAGACACGCCAGCGAATTGGCCAATTTCTGAAAATGATTGCCCTTGATTGTTCAAATGCATCATATTTCGCATGTTCTGATAGTAAAATCCAGATTTTTCCAAAAAACTATTTTTATCATAATTGTCTGGACCGGAAACCATCTTTATGCGGTAATTATCTTCTGGTAGCATGTCCAAGGTCATTATATCGGTAAACCCATCATTATTAATGTCTGCTATATCAGAACCCATGGAATAAAGTGAAGTATGGCCAATATAATTTTCCAAGCTTTCGGTAAAAGTACCGTCTTGATTATTGATATATAGATAATCCTGTTCATTATAATCATTTGAAATATAAATGTCCGGCCAGTTGTCATTATTAACGTCCGATACGGCTATTCCAAGTCCAAATCCAAGCACGTTGGAAATGAGACCTGTCTCCTCGCTTACGTTAACAAACTTTCCATTATCGTTCCTATAAAGCTTATCTGAATAGTCATCGTTTTTACGATTTTTCAAGGAAGATGTTATTTGCCCAAACCCGGCATAATCCTGAATCGAATGGTTAAGCACATACAGATCTAAATCCCCATCTTTATCATAATCAAAAAAAGAAGCTTGTGTGGAATACCCCGAATCATCTACACCATACTCTGCGCCTTTTTCTGTGAACGTAAGATCTCCATTGTTAATGAATAGTAGGTTTCTCCTTTTGTTAGGAGCTTGTGCTGTGGAGCGACAAACATAAATGTCCAATAAGCCATCGGCGTTAACATCTGCCATGGTGGTACCTGTGTTCCATAAACCCTCTGCGAACACACCGGCTTTTTCAGCAATTTCCTTAAATCTAAAATCTCCTTGATTAATATACAAACGACTCCCGACCATATTGCCGGTGAAGTACAAGTCAGCAAGACCGTCATTGTTGACATCTCCAACCGAAACCCCTCCGCCATTATAGAGATAACCGTACTCTAGGACATTAAATTCTTCTGTTTCCTTTAGTACGTTTTTGAATTTGATACCCGTTATGTTTGAAGGAAGAAGTGTAAACATTTTACTGGTGTCATCCCGTGTACAGGAAGTAGAAATTGCAATAACGACAAGTAGGGTATATTTTAGGATATGGCGCATATCTTCGTGTATAATTATGTAATTATGAATCTAATAAATTTAATGTTTCACAAAATAGGGAAACATGATCATATATATTAAAAAAAAGACCGCTGTTAGGGGCGGTCTTTTTAATTGAATATTAAAATAGTTTAATTCTTTGCATCCCACCACAATTTGGTAGTTCCATCATCCGGGCCACCTAATAAATTATTAATGGCATCCGTTACAGCTTCTTCATTTGTTGAATATTCACTTGATACGTAAGTCATTCTGCGCGGCAATTGGTCGACACTGATTTTAGCATTTAGCGAATTCAATCGATCGTATAGTTTAGGATATCCTGTTCTCCTTCTTTCGGCATATGCTTCTTCGCTATTTGGATATAATGCGATCCATTTTTGAGTGATGATCTGCTCTAATTGTTCCTCTGCTGTACCACCTGAATTATAGGCGACAGGAACAGTTGAGACAGCAGGTGTTGTACCATCAAAAGATGCTGGTAGATTGGTACTGCTGATATAGTCATTACCTGAAAGATCACTTCCGTCGAACCCAAGCTCAGTATGTGAGGCGACTATTCCTTGATTGTAAAGAGCCTCAGCCGTACCACCCATTGCCCATCCTTCCAATGCGCCTTCCGCTCTTAGAAAGTAAACTTCAGAAGCATCGATTATTGATATATTTGGACCAGGACTATCTGCTGTGGTGAAAGCCGCAGCCATATCTGACGCTAAATTATTGAAGGCAATAGCTTGTTTATCCGCCTTGAGTTGGCCATTGCGTATCCCTTCATAGTCAAACAAAAGGCCTGCAGGATCATCAGATGGGTCAGGATCAGCTGCCGGCGCAAAATAGCTTGCAATTCGTGGATCTTGGTATCCCTTTAGAATACTTTCCATATCAGCACTCATCCGAAATTCTCCCCATTGGGTAATCGTTGTATAGTGATTACGAAAATCGTTGTTTGTAGTGATTTTGGCATTATCTGCATTGTTATCAATAATACCGTCAGTCACCGCCTTTTCAGCTTCAGACTTAGACTTTGCCGCATCAACATATTTTATGCGAAGTGCCATTCGAAGACGTAAACTATTCGCGAATTTCAACCAAGAATCTATATCGCCTCCATATATAACATCGTTAGAACCCAAAAATGAGGTTTGGCCAGAATTTGCTTTAAGCACGGTTACTGCTTCATCCAATGTCGTAAAGAAATTATTATAAATGTCCTCCTGTGAATCATATAAAACTACATTTTCAAGATTTCCAAAATTAGAATAGGGAATTGGTCCCCATAGGTCGGTAATTCTTTGGTAAGCGTAAACCCTCCAGACCTTCATCATTGCGTTTTCAATAGTGAAACCTAATTCTTCGGCAGTATCCTCTGCTATTTTGATATTGGGTGCCGATTGATTATAAAACCAAGTATAGGCCCCATTAAGCCAACTACCAACAAGTATAAATTGATCACTATCGAAATTCGCAGCTGTTGTTGCAAAATAATTGGCGTATATATCTGGGAATAAGGAATGTCCTAATTGAAACGCGCCCCTTCCATCCGAAATACCTTGAAAAGGAGTGTAATTAGGAGTGTACAAGGCACTTTTTACAAATAATGGATATTCTGATTGTGTCACGGCCGCTTCGGTAAAATTCTTAGGGTCCGTATTTAGCTCCGTAAAATCGTCTGTACAGCTGCCAAAAAATAGCAATAGCACAATTGCTAATATATTTATTTCTTTCATTTTTTTCTTTTTTTATTTTAAGATTGAATCGGTTTTTAGAAGCCAAGATTAATCGAAACGCCAAATGTCCTTGTAGTAGGTGGCGCAAATGATTCTCTACCTTCAGATGAAATTTCCCCATTGTTGTTGCCAGATTCTCTAGAGTTCGTGGAAACACTATTTAGGGATTCGGGGTCAAAATTACCTGCTTTATTGGATATAAAGAACAGGTTCCTTCCTACTAGCGAAATTCGCGCTGATGTTAAAAAGGTCTTGGAAATAGCATCTTGGGGTACGGAATAGCCCAAAATTAGTTCACGGAGCCTTATGTTGGAGGCATCTTTTATAAATGCTTCCCCTACAGGGGCGTTTCTGCCGCCAAGACGGTTCCACAAGTCTTCAGAATTTATAGAAATATTATTGGCGGTTGTAGAGCCTTCTATAACGGCATTTTCATTTGCAAAAATGTTCTCTCCGAATATTAGACTGCCATCCCTACCTTGGGCAGTGTAATCCAAAAGACCATCTGCAGCCATAATTGCTTCAGTGAAACTTGTTGTTGTACCTCCTTGCCTGATATCAATAAGCGCACTAAAATTAAAATTCTTATATCTAAAGGAGTTCCTGATTCCCCCCATCCAATCAGGATTGAAGTTTGAAACTAAAACATCCTTACCAGGAGTAGTCACAGGAAGTCCATTGGCATCCACAATGACATTTCCGGAATCATCCCTTTGAAATCCTCTAGAATATACATCTCCAAAGGGTTCTCCTTTTACCAATCGGTATTGTCTTATAAAATCGTCGGCAATTATCAATTCATCCTGCCCATCTATAATGTCCAAAACCTTACTATCATTTTTTGCAAAATTAAAATCCAAATCCCATGAAAAATCTGAAGTTTTTATAATGCCGGCTCCCAGGGTAATCTCCACACCTGAGTTTTGGATGTCTCCACCGTTTTGGAACCTAGAACCAATACCTGACCCGGAAGGTGCTGGGGTACTGAATATTTGGTCAAAGGTATTTGTTTTGTAATATGTAAAACTGAAATCCAAAAGTCCATTGATGAATTGTGTATCGAAACCGAATTCCGTTGAACGTGTGGTCTCAGGCTTTAAATCTTCAACCGGTAGGGTAGGGTTAATTCTTAACCTACCATTGCTAATATCCGCTCTTCTGGATAAGCTAAACGCATCTGTATCATTTCCTACTTCAGCCCATGAACCTCTTATTTTTAAGTAATTAAATCCAGATCCAAACTCTACCAAATCACTTATAACTGCAGTTAAACCCACAGAAGGATAAAAATATGAACGATTGCTCGCCGGTAGGGTAGAACTCCAATCATTACGACCAGTTACGTTCAAGAAGATTGCATTTTTATAGGATAATTCTCCGAAACCATAAACCGACTGTACCTCAAAACGATCCAAGGATTCAGTGGCCGTTGGATCAGAGGTATTACTCAACGCAAAAAAGTTCTCAATGGTGAAAGTATTGCCTTGTCCCACAAGCTCATTAAATTTAAACACCCTTTGGTTGGCTCCCAAATTCACATCGATTTTAAAATCTTCTGAAATATTGGTATTATAATTCAAAAGTACATCCGTGTTCCAATCGTATTGATTATTGGCACTTTTTCTATACTGTCCATTTTGAGCTACCGTGTACGTATCATTGTACCATAATGTTTCAGCCGAGCTACTTGTCCTATCCATGGTAGATCTACCTAAAATTGACAAATTATCGGTTATATCATATTTTAGGGATAATAACGCCAATACCCTCTCATCAAGTCGTGGACTAATTACATTATTAACAGTCCAATATGGGTTTCCACCACCGTTGAATCTAGGTAAAAAATAGTGTTGTCTCAATTTACCTTCATCATTAAAAAATTGATAGTGCTCCAAATCTGATGTCCGAATATTTCTTGGCAATTTGTATAAATATCTTAGGGGGTTATCAAAGCCTTCTCCTACGGACAAAACATTGGAAAAATCGTCCCGTATATAATTAATTTTCGAATCCACATGCAGTTTATCCGAAATATCAGAAGTTATTCGGGCAGTAATACTATGCCTTTTTAAATCGTTGTTGGGCATAATTCCACTTGCGTCGGTGAAAGTGTAGCCAAGAAACACATTAGATTTTTCTCCCTTAATATTAACCGAAAGGTTTGTGGCAATATTGTGGCCAAGGTTAAAAAAGTCTTTAATATTATCAGGTTGTGCTTCGTAGGCATAAGTTTGACCATAAAGCGGATAATTGGTGTCATTGGACCAATGTGCCACTTGACTTCCATCAAATTTTGGACCCCAAGATGTGGTGGCGGCAGGTGCATAACTTCCTGCAGAACCTTGACCGTATTCATTTTGAAGCTTTAGTAAATATATTGGCGAGGCCAAATCTGTTGTGAACCCCAAACTGGTGGACACGCCTTCTTTAGCACCTCTACCAGATTTTGTAGTTACTATTATCGCACCGTTTTGAGCCCTACTACCATATAATGCAGCAGCATTCGCACCTTTTAGTACCGAAATTTCTTGGATGTCGTCTGGGCTAATATTGGAAATATCACCATTCAACAAAATTCCGTCTACAACATATAAGGGCTGACTACTACCACTAATTGAACGGTTACCTCTAAGAAGTACCTTGGATGCAGATCCGACGCCACTGGAACCTGTTGTTACAGAGAGACCCGCAACCTTACCGCTTAGACCATTTACCACGTTGAGTGATCTAGCTTGTGTCATCTCTTCTGAGTCTACTCCTTGCGTAGCATATGAAAGGGATTTCTTCTGGCGTGTAATACCCAATGCCGTTACAACCACTTCTCCCAATTGTTCGGCATCCTCTACCATTGTTACATTAATAGTGCTGGATGCACCTACAGTAGTGGATTGTGTTTTCATACCTATATAGGAAAATACAAGTACGTCTCCACTTGCAGCTTCAATGGAATAATTTCCATCAAAATCAGTCTGAGATCCAGTTGTTGTTCCTTGTACAAGTACGTTTACACCTGGTAAAGGGGAACCATCCGTAGCATCAGTGACCGTACCTGTCACCGTTTTGCTTTGCGCCAGTAACGGATAAGCTCCGAACACTAGTACAAAAAATAATAGCAATTTTTTGACCATAATAAAGTTGTTTGAGTTAAATAATTAGTTGTTTGTTAATATTAAGTTAAGAGTGAAATTAATCTTTTTTTTTTATAAAACAAATAGTAAAGGTGTTAATGTGTTCGAGCACATTAAATAAAACCTTATTTTTTCTAAGGCTAGTGCCGAATAATAATCGGTTTAAACAAGCTAATTAAATATAATAATGTGCGTTTTCTGTGGTAATAATATCTATAGGTAATAATTCCCGTGGGGGTAAGGGCTTTCCGAAAAGGAAATGTTCAGCTAAGTAATTAACACTCAGAAAAGCCTGTCTTTTTGGTTTCTGGTGAATTAAGAATTTTATGGCCCCTTGTTTAAGATACTTTATATTAGGCTTTAATAAATCATACCCTATAATTTTCCCATCCTTTTTTCCTAGACTTTCAAAAGCTTCTACCAACATATATGCTTTTGAATTGGTTACAAAAAAGGCACTTATATTGGGATTGCTTTTTATAAATTGGGATACCTCCAGATTAAAACTGGTTCTATCGGCAGAATTAAACGTTTTGGATACAATAACGTGATTGCTGCCCTGCTTTTCTGTAAAAAACTCTATAAACCCATTTTCCTTTGATTGCATATGGGGTTCTTTGTTTATATGAATGATAGCTATACCATCATTCTTTTCAATTATTTTCTCCATTAAACTTGCAGCAACCCTGCCACTTTGTTTAAGATCCTGACCTATAAAAATTTGCTCCTTAAAAGTGTTCATATGGTTGTTGAACAACACAACCGGAATCTTGGCTCCACAGCATTGTCCCAAAACCACTTGGGACTCATTTTCAAAAATGGGAGCCATTAAAAGAACATCGGGCTGGGATAGAATAGCTTCCCTTGATTGGTCCATAAAGGAGGTTCTATCTGTAGGGTCGTAAAAATATTTACTTATTAGTATTCCAAAAGGGGTAAATTGATCTGCGGCCTCTACAACTCCTTCATTGGCAGGAATCCAATAGGGATCCTTATGGGGGTCCGGAAGTAGTACATGTATACTATACGTTTTATTCTTTTTAAGATTTCGGGCAATGGGATTGGGCCTATAATCTATTTCCTTAAGAATTTTATCCACTTTCTCGAAGGCACTTTTGGAAACCTTCCCGCGTTTATGTAATACCCTATCTACTGTTCCCTTGGAAACACCTGCCATTTGAGCAATGTCCTTTATAGTATATTTATCCTTAATCATTATATTGTTGATTCTGGAACAGAATTTTAGGCATATGAAGAAGCTCTTAATGGATTTTCAACATTAAATATAGAAATATTCCTAAGATATTACCTAAAATTTTCGTTAGCTTCATCATTTTACGGTATATAACAATCATAAAACGCAAATCTATCCTGATAAAAAGCGAGGAAAAGAATTTTGGTTTTTTTCCATATACAATACCCATTCCACTAAAGGGAGAAGAAAAACTAAGCTTTAACCGGTGGGTTTTTCAGTAGGCGATCAAATCCTTCCAATATGGTAGCCAAAATAATGATCAAACAACAACCGAAGGCATTTAACCACAAATAGGACATCCAGTCATAACTAAAACCAATTATGACGATGCACTGTGTTATCAAGGCAGCTACAAAAACAGCATTTCCCTTAATGAATTTAAAAAAGAAGGCGATGAGAAAGATACCAAGAACGTTTCCGTAAAATATAGACCCTATAATATTTACTAATTGAATAAGATTATCGAACAAATTGGCCACACAAGCAATTGAAATGGCTATAGCTCCCCACATAAGGGTAAACAACTTTGAAACTTTTACATAATGCGCCTGAGTAAATTCACCCTTTTTATTACGCTTATACAAGTCCAAAGAGGTAACCGTTCCCAAGGCATTTAATTCTGAGGCGGTAGAGGACATAGCTGCCGATAATATCACCGCCAATAAAAGTCCAATAAGTCCTTTGGGGAGAAAATTTAAAATAAAATGTATAAATACATAATCCTTGTCATTGGTCTCTACACTGTCATCGGCCATGGCAATTAGGGCCTGGGCTGCCTTTCTATTTTCCTTATCTTTGTTGTTTATATTTACAATGTGCTGTTTGGCATCTTCAATAGCATCATACTCCTTAAGATCAAGGGCCCCGGAAAATTTATTTTGGGCCATTCTTTTTTCACCTTCCAACACCAACTGTTCCTCTTCCAATATCTTATAATCCTCCGAGTAAGGAGATTCCATTATGGCATTGGTAGCCGCGGGATTGAAATTTAAAGGAGAATGGTTGAACTGAAAAAAAATAAACACCATTACCCCCACCAATAAAATAAAGAACTGCATGGGTATTTTTAACAATCCATTGAAAATTAAGCCAAGTTGACTTTCCCTTACGGTTTTTCCGGAGAGATATCTTTGAACCTGGCTTTGGTCCGTACCAAAGTAGGCCAGGGCTAGGAAAAGTCCGCCCGTTATTCCACTCCAAAACGTATACCTACTGGTGGTATTGATGCTAAAATCCAAAATATTCAATTTATCACTGGCTCCAGCAATTTTCAGCGCCTTGCTAAAAGTGATGTCTGCTGGCAAATAACCTAGTATAAAAAAGAACGCGATGAACATCCCTGTCATTATAATGAACATTTGTTGTTTATGCGTAACACTTACCGCTCTGGTACCACCAGAAACGGTATAAATTATCACTAGAATGCCTATTAAAATATTTAGGGTCTTTAAATCCCAACCCAATACAGCGGAAAGAATAATTGAAGGGGCAAAAATCGTAATCCCGGCGGCAAGGCCACGCTGAATTAAAAATAATAATGCCGCCAAGGTCCTTGTTTTTAGATCGAAGCGGTTTTCCAAAAATTCATAAGCCGTATATACATTGAGCCGATGATAAATGGGAACAAATACAATACAAATGATAATCATGGCCAATGGCAGGCCAAAATAAAACTGAACGAACCCCATTCCATCATGAAAAGCCTGTCCGGGTGTGGACAAAAATGTTATGGCACTGGCCTGCGTAGCCATTACGGACAAACCTATGGTCCACCATTTGGCATCGTGACCACCAAGGACATAGTCCGTTACATTCTTACTGCCCTTTGTTTTCCAAACACCATATCCAACAATAAAAATAAGGGTTCCGACAAGTATGATCCAATCTATTGCAGCCATTTTATCGGTTTCCGGTCATTATTAAATAAAAAACAATTATATAGATAATATTGAGCGCTATTACCAGCGTATATTCTTTTTTCCAATCAAATTTTTCGAACATAATGATTCTTATTAGCTACAGCTTATTTTTGAGTCTCTTGTTTCAGGGAAAGCATGTTGGCAAACAGTCTATAAGCTCCTGTTACACCTGCCGGCAACTCCCTAAAAAAACTTAATCCCGTATAAATATAGTTCCCCTTGCCGTAAGGTGCAACTAATAAACTACCGGATAAGGCCGATTCCCCTTCATCGTTCATGGCTAGAATTGGCGTAAATTCATTGGACCATTGATTCGGGAAATAAAGTCCACGTTCCTGTACCCAGCCATTAAAATCGTCTTGGGTTATTTTATTGGGATAATTAACTAGGGGATGTGTTTTGGCCAGTATGCCAACACTGGATGATTCATCCGTAACCCTATCCCGGGAAATGGTCAGGGGGTAGGGGGCAAGGTTTTCCATGTCCAACCCATTTCTACCAGCTGTATTGTACTGAACAATAAGGTTGCCGCCATCCTTAACATAATCCAATAAATAGCGTTGTTTAAATTTTAATTCATCCACCACGTTGTATGCCCTTATACCTACAACAATGGCATCAAACTTGGTCAAGGATCCTGCTTGTATGCCTGAAGGGTCTATTTTTTGGACCTTATATCCTATTTGTGTTAGACTTTCAGGTATTTCATCGCCAGCCCCCTCTATATACCCAATATTTTCTCCATTCTTGTCGATGTCCAAACGCACCACTTTGGTTTCGCTAGGCATCAACACCGATTGTTTGGGAATGTGGTCATAGGATATTTCTATCAATTCTTTGGATATTTCCTTGCCATCCACTTTAATAATGGGGGAAATATAATTTTCATCTTCTACCAAAGGTGGGGTCAAGACAAATTTCAATATTCGCTGGTCGCCTTTTTTTGCTATTTCAAAAGGTTTTATTTCCTGATCAACTTTCCAACCTTTTCCAAAACACAGTTGCAATTCGCCCTTTACATTGTCTTTAAGTGCTTTTATAGTAACAGGAATTTCCTTGGGTTCGGAATTGGAAAAAATGATTACCTTATCCTTAAAGCTAGCTGTTGCCTCTGGCAATATCTCAAAGGGTTGATAAAGTTCACCTTTTTCCGGTTTGGAATATCTGTATACAATTGGTTTTTCAATATTTATGGTAAACCCATTGAAATCCAGTTCAAAATTTACTTTAAAGGCTTTGGGTGTTTCCGGTTTCCCTATTAGATTTTGATCCTCTACCGTATACATTCCCGTGCTGCCTTTGGCATTTAGCCAATATGGGCTAGTGTATCCTATATTTTCGGGAACATTTAGATCCATTTGGAATAACTCCTTCTGGTTTTCTTTTAGGGCGATTTTTTTAATTATGCGATTATCGGTGCTGGTGGAAACGGCTAAAAGATTAATCTTGGCATTGCTTCTATTCAGAGCCTCAATATTTATAACGATATTACTTCCAGGGTAGGTATTGGATTCTGCGGAAGTAGCCTCCAAATAGAGTCCACTGACTGCTTGTATGATTTCTTCCAATTCTTTTTTCTTGATTTCTTTCCAGTGCTCGTCCTTTATTTTTAAGATAGCCCTATAACCTTCTATGAGCTTTGGCAGGTGTCTTGACGGTTGGGCAAAATCGAAGTTATTTTCTATTTCATATAAAATCTTCCCAACGGCTGCCCCTCCTTCAACACGTGACCAAGTGGTATTAATCCCGTCGAAAATATCCGATCTATTCTTTGGGAGATCGCCTTTTAAAAGTTCTATATATTCCTTTTCACTACCGCGCGTTGCCAACCTTCCAAAACCTTGGCACAAATGCTGACTACTTGCAAGAGATGCTATTTCATTGTTGGATAAGCCCTTCAAAGGATAATAGACCCCAACCTCCAGATCGATCATCTTGGATTTGTCCGCTTTTTGGAACTTGTCCTCACTGCCATAAAACCACCAAGAGGTATTAAAAAAAAGCCTTTTTGGCTGCCAAATGTCCGTCTTCTTTAGTTGTTCAGGATATATATTGGGGTTGTTGGCCAAATCGAAGGCCTCATAGCTCAGCATGGCCGAAGAAGTATGATGACCGTGTGTAGAACCTGGCGATCTGTGGTCAAATCTATTGATAATAACATCTGGCTTAAAATTGCGTATAACCCAAATAACATCACTTAGCACAGCCTCTTTGTTCCAGATTTTAAGAGTTTCCTTTGGGTGCTTGGAGTACCCGAAATCATTAGCCCGCGTAAAAAATTGTTCCCCGCCGTCTATACGCCTGGCAGCCAATAGTTCCTGTGTACGCAAAACCCCCAACAGCTCTCTAAGTTCGGGACCGATTAAATTTTGCCCTCCATCACCGCGGGTTAGGGATAAGTAGGCCGTTTTAGCTTTTGTTTCATTGGAAAGATAGGAAATCAACCGTGTGTTTTCATCATCCGGATGAGCCGCGATATAAAGGGCCGAACCCAAAAAATTCAATTTTTGAATGGCATGAAAAATATCCGAAGAAGTATTCTTTTTAGGTGCTTGAGCATCAGCAAGTTGAAATGAGAATAGTATCCCAATAAAGAATACCCAAGGAAGGCGCATACGTATATGTTTTAGTTGGTTTCCAAATATAAAAATATAAAATCCGAAGCCGTAATTTTTACAACTACTTTAACACCTTATAAAACTTCACTGCTTTCCAATGAGTTTTCATAGGTTTGTGCCAAGGCTATGGCTTTCTGGAGCATCATGTTGTTAGGGTAGGTAAATAGTTCTCCATTACTTCTTCTAAGATGTATATGAAAGGCCCTTATATCCTCTATAAGATATACCTCGTTGGGCAATTCAATTTCCTTATCCATTATTTTAATTTTATCACCTATCTTAAATGGAAAGGAAAAAAACAGTATAACCCCGGCCGTAACATTGCTCAATATGGACCATTGTGCAAACAGGGCCACACCTATAACAGCAAAAACAGAGGAAAACACCAAGCCGATATCCTTCATTTCTACCCCCCAGATCAAAATCAAGGCAACTATTCCAAAAGTAGTGAGGCCAACAGTGGAATATTTAACGATCAAGCGCGTACGAACCTCATTTATATCACTTATTTTGCCAACTTTTTGTATTGCCTTGGTACCTAAATATTTTAAAATCAATAGCACCAATAAACATATGGCCGTGCCTAAAAGTTCATTTTTGTACTCCAAAAAAAATGTTTCCATAGAATTATAATCCTAAACTATCGCGCAAAAATACATCACTATTTTTGTTTTCCTGCCAATAAGCCCTTTTTAATGTTTTTATTTTCGTTGCCATGGTAGTGAGTATTTTTGCCTTGGATCCAAACCCACTGGTATAACTTTCGGACCAATTTTCAATGGTATATGGGAAGGATTTGGAAAAGCTGATCGCCAAGGTTCTATCCAATTCCGGGTAGGTGATTTTATAAGTATTTGGATCAGCATCCAGATTCAATTCTGCTTTGGCGCCATAGGCTTTCAGTTGTTTGTGTGCCAGACGTAAATATTCCATGGAAGGTACCATATGGATGTTGCCAACAGGAAGGTTGTTGGGATTGATCCTTATTTTATTCCATATTTCGTTTTCTAAATGCGTTTTGTCCAAAATGATGGTTTGATCCCCTTCGCTCTCAAAATAGGAAAAGGAATTTACTTCAAATTTATCCCTATTGTTCAACTGCGTATATACCTGGCCACACCATTCCTGCACGGATGCGGAAAGCTTAATGGCATGTTGTTTATCCGATACGGGATAAAAACTACTGTTCATTATGGAATAGGGGTAAATACCGGTTAGGAACTTTTTTGTGCTATTGAGTTTCAACACAGAAACGTTATTGGGATTTGATTGATCGGCCTTCACCTGTTTGTCCGCTAAAAATGGTTCGGTAACATATATTAAAACCGCATTACCTTCCCTTAATTCACCATAACGGGCCTGCTCCAATTTATAGGAAGTTATCTCTGCCTTTCCTGCATACCAGTAATTCTTGAATTCCTCGGATAAGACGGGTTTAACCGGTTTGGCAACGGACATTTTTATATCACCTCCTACAAGGGAAACGTTCTCGGCTTCTCTTGGTTTTTCCTTGCAAGCACTTAAAAGTACAAATATAATTAAGATGTGCACAAAAATGAAAGTAAGCAGACGTTGCATAGCATTAAAATTTTCCTAAAATTATTCAAAATAAACTAACCAGCCATGGCCATTAACGTTTTGTAAACCAATTGGGTGGGCAAGCCAACCACATTGGTATAGGAACCCTGTATTTCTTCAATTCCAATGAGCCCTATCCAATCCTGAATACCATACCCACCGGCTTTGTCAAACGGGTTATAGTGTTGGATATAGTATTCTATTTCCGCGTAGTCCAATTTTTTGAATTTTACCTTCGTGCATTGATTCACCAGCTGTTGTTGATCCTTGGTGGTAAGGCAGACAGAGGTAATTACTTCGTGCCAATCGTTGGAAAGAGTTCTTAGCATGGAAAAGGCTTCGTCGTGATCGGCAGGCTTTGCCAACGATATATTGTTATGCCAAACTACCGTATCCGACGTTATGAGGATATCCCTTGTATCCAGCTTTTTTTCATATCCAGCAGCCTTTAATTTTGCCAGATAATCCGAAATTTCCGCCCCCTTTAAATGCTCGGGATATATTTCGTCTACATGTATCGGATGTACTTTAAATTCGATTTCCATTTCCCTAAAAAACTGCTGTCGTCTAGGGGATGCCGAGGCAAGTATAATCCGATATTCCTTTAGTTTGTTGTTGGGCATAATGTTAATCGTTCTTGGCACTGAAATTTTCGGCCCAATGCCCCCTTACCTTCAGTACTTGTTCTATAACATCCCTTACACAGCCATCGCCTCCGTGTTTATGGGAAATGTATTTGGACATAGCCTTTACCTCAGGTACAGCATTTTGTGGACAACAAGGAATACCCGCCAACCTCATTGGCGGAATATCAGGAATGTCATCGCCCATATAGAGAACATGTTGTGGATTTATATTGTAAATATCCAGATATTCGTCAAAAGGGTCTATTTTATGATGGGCACCCATGTGGATATCGGTAACTCCCAATCCCTTTAATCGCAATCTAACCCCTTCGTTGGTGCCTCCGGAAATGATACAGATATTATACCCTTGTTGAATGGCTACCTTTACGGCATAGCCATCTTGAACGTTCATAGTCCTTAACATTTCGCCGCTAGTGGTGATAATGATTTTGCCATCTGTAAAAACGCCATCCACATCAAATACAAAAGTGGTTATATCCTGAAGCAGTTCCTTATAACTTTTGTCCATATCTTTCTCCTATCAATTTGCTTAACAAGCTGTAAATATCCTGATAATTTTTATTTTTAAGCAGATTTAAATGGGTTTCCATCGTCTTAACATCCTTTCTTTTGGCCGGTCCGGTTTGGGAATCGCAGGGAGGGAGATAGTCCAATTTATTCACAGTTTCCTTGATCAAAGGGTTTAACATGGAAAATGGCAAATCATGTTCCGTACAAATATCTTGGCCTATAGTAAAAAGATAATTGGTGAAATTATTCACAAAAACGGCTGCCAAATGAAGTGATTTCCTTTGGTCACTCGTAATCTCGTGCACTTCCATAGAGATGAGTCCAGACAATTTTTTCAAAAGTTCCATGTTGGCATTGTGTTCTGCCTCAATACAGATCGGCACCTTTTTAAAATCGATTGCCTTGCCCTTACTAAATGTTTGCAGTGGATAAAAAACCCCTCTATTATCTATATTTCCGAGGGATTTTAACCCTACACTTCCAGAGGTATGGGCCACCAAACCTTTTTTATCCTTAAGGAAAGGAGCCACCAAAGCTATGGCATCATCACTTACGGCGATTATATACATATCGGCATCGGCAATTTTGGTGAAATCCGTACCCGTTTCCACCTTATCCCTAAAAGAGTGGAGGTGATCTTCGTTCCGACCAATTACCTGTAGCACATTTATTTCATCGACCCCCAAAAAGGCATGGAACAAATGTTTTGCAACATTACCAGTACCCAATAAAACAATAGATATCATATTCAAAAGTAAATATTAAATCAAACTTATAGGGTTATGGTCATTAAGTTTTTTGAATGTTGTTATTCACACAAGTTCTTAGGGGTGGGTCCACCAGGTGTTATAGAAGGTACGTTCCTATGAAATACGTGGCAGCCAAATTAAATCATCCTTATTAGGCATCAATTCTTCCCTATCTATGACAAGTCTCTACTTCGCATTTATATAAAATATTATGTAACCTAAACCCCTACAAGTGTATCCAAAGGCATATTGATTTAGCTCTTGGAAGATTTGTACCCCGAAACATAAGGGAACCTAGATATACATTGAAAAGCATGGGCCCTTTTATAAAACCACAGTAGTAAGGGACTGCTTATCTGTTTTTATCTATCAAATATTTGAACATGTTTTAAAAAAAGTAAATACTCAATTAACAAAAGATTTAATAATTAAACTCTTATAAAAATGTATTTTTGCATTTTTAAAACAAACCTTCTTGCCAAAATGATCGAATTCCTTAAAAAAACGTTCTTTTCCACCCGTTTAATGGCGGTTTTATTTATTGTTTTTGCTACAGCCATGGCCTTTGGAACATTTATAGAAAGCTGGTACAGTACGGAAACCGCTAGAATTTGGATATACAACACTACTTGGTTCGAGGCCATTATGGTATTGTTTGTCATCAATTTTGTGGGGAATATTGCCCGTTATAATCTTTTAAGGAAGGAAAAATGGGCCGTACTTTTATTACATCTCTCTTGGATCTTAATTATTCTTGGAGCCTTTGTTACCCGCTACATAAGTTTTGAAGGGATGATGCCCATCAGGGAAGGAAACACGGAAAATGTTTTTTATTCGGACAAAACTTACCTCACGGTTTATGTGGATGGCGAAATAGACAACGAGCCCAAACGGAAGATTTTGGAAGACGATATCTTAGTTACCTCTGAAGCTATCAAATCCAATTTGCCATGGAATTCCGATTTCAACGGACAGCCCTTTACCATATCCTATGTGGGCTTTATGGATGGGGCAAAAGAGGGATTGGTAGAAGATCCCAATGGGAAGGAATACCTGAAAATTGTGGAAGCGGGCGACGGTCAACGTCATGAACATTATTTGGAAAGTGGTGAGGTAAGCAGTATACACAACGTTTTGTTTTCCTTGAACAAAATGACGGACGGAGCCATCAACATTATTGAATCTAACGGTAATTATCAAATAAAATCGCCCTTCGAAGGACAGTTTATGAGAATGGCCGATCAATTACAGGGAGAATTATTAAAGGATAGCCTTCAAACACTGCAGTTAAGGTCTTTATATACTACTGCAGGCATGCAATTCGTTATTCCCGAGCCAATTATCAAGGGAGCTTATGACATAATTTCCATTCCTGAGAACGAAAAAACAGAAAATGATCTTGATGCCCTGATCGTGGATATCAGCAGTAATGGGGAAACGGTACGCAAAAAACTACTGGGAGCAAAGGGCGTGTCCAATTTTTCAGGCGAATTTGAAGTTGGAGGCTTGGATTTTAACCTTTCATACGGGTCCAAGGTGTATACCCTGCCTTTTGGAATTAAATTAAACGACTTTATTGCCGAAAAACATCCGGGAACAGAGAATAGCTATGCTTCATTTATGAGCAAGGTTACCATAGAGGACGAGCGTCCTTTTGATTATGATATATATATGAACCATATTTTGGACCACAAAGGATATCGTTTTTTTCAAGCTAGTTTTAACCAAGATGAAAAAGGAACAATATTGTCCGTAAATTACGATTTTTGGGGTACTTGGATAACTTATATCGGATATTTTTTATTGTATGCCGGGCTTATGGGGATCATGTTCTATGGCAAGACCAGGTTTAAAAGTCTGGGAGATTCCTTGGAAAAATTGAAAAATAAAAGATCCAAGTTGGCAGTGCTTTTTATTCTTGGCAGCTGTCTTAATTTGATGGCGCAGGAAAGTGTGGAGGCAGATTCACATGCACATGAAAATACACCTACCGCAGCCCAGGTAGATTCCTTGTTGCACGCTATGATCCCATCCAAGGAACATGCTGCATCGTTTGGTAAGTTGGTAATTCAGGATGCCGGAGGGCGTATGAAACCCATAAATACATTTTCTTCCGAACTGTTGAGAAAACTAAGCCTAACGGACAAATATACCGACTTTAATTCCGACCAGGTTTTTCTATCCATGATGCTGAATCCAAGGGTTTGGTACTATGCGGAATTTATTGCTTTGGACAAAAAGGGGCAAAATGACAGTATTCGCAAGATCATTGGATTGGAGCATGGTAAAGAGTTCGCAAAGGCTACGGATTTCTTTGATGAAAAAGGACAGTACAAATTAAGTACTTATCTTAAGGAAGCTTACGCAACCAACACTCCCAACCAATTCCAAAAGGATTTCAAGAGTTTGGACGAACGTTTGGTACTTTTAAACAGAGCATTGGGAGGGGAAATCGTCAAGATATTTCCATTGTTGAACGACGACAATAACAAATGGATCTCGGCTGTGGAATATAGGGGAGGTCAATATCAGGTATCGGATTCCCTCTATGCCAATTTCATAAAAAATGCCGTACCCTTCTACCTGATGAGCCTGGAGAAAGCAGTAAAAACGGGCGACTATTCCGAGGCCGATAAATTGTTGGCCGCCTTTAAAAAGAACCAAGAAAACCACGGTAGCGAAGTATTGCCTTCGGAAAGCAAAATTAATGCGGAGGTATTTTACAACAAGGCCGATATTTACAATAAGCTATATAGGTATTATGCCCTGGTTGGTCTGTTAATGTTTATTTTACTGGTATTCCAGATTATCAAGGACAGAAAGGCGCTCCGGTATAGCATTGCCGGAATCAAAATCCTGATTTATGTGTTTTTTGTTTTGCATACCTTAGGATTGGGTATGCGTTGGTACATCTCCGGACACGCACCTTGGAGCGATGCCTATGAGAGTATCCTATACGTTTCCTGGGCAACTTTGGGTATGGGACTACTCTTCAGTAAAAAGAGTGATATGACGGTAGCTGCGGCCACTTTTGTAACTTCTATGTTGTTGTGGATCGCCCACCAGAGTTGGGTAGACCCCTCAATAGCCAATCTCGTGCCCGTATTGGACAGTTATTGGTTAATGATCCACGTGGCGGTTATTGTTGGTAGTTATGGTCCCCTCACCGTGGGTATGATCCTAGGGGTGGTGAGCTTGTTGTTGATCATCATGACAAACGACAAGAACAAGGAGAAAATGGCCCTGAACATCAAGGAACTTACCATTATAAATGAACTGTCACTAACGGTAGGTTTGGTTATGTTGACCATTGGTAATTTCTTGGGCGGACAATGGGCCAATGAAAGTTGGGGTCGATATTGGGGGTGGGATCCCAAAGAAACTTGGGCCCTGATTTCAATAATGATCTATGCCTTTGTAATCCATACAAGATTGATTCCCGGTCTTCGTGGTAAATGGATGTTTAATTTTCTAAGTGTAGTGGCCTTTGGCAGTATTATGATGACTTATTTTGGAGTAAATTTCTATTTGGTAGGGCTACATAGTTATGCCAGTGGGGCACAGGTTATAACCCCCACTTTTATTTATTACACCATATTTGGGGTATTGTTATTGGGTGCCGTAAGTTATTGGAAAAATAAAAGATTCTATACCAAGTAATTTTGTAATGTTCTAATTTTAATGCAATTTTGCTTTACTATGAAGTAAAGGAATTATGTTTTTTATAGATGTCAAAGCAAGAATTTTGAGGGTTCATTTAGTGAACTTCCAATTATTCATGATGTCCATTTTCTTCTTTTAACATAATTCCAAACATATGGCAGGTACAAAAAAACTTACTGCAAGTAATTTATACAAATATTTTATTTTAGCCTTATCGGGCAAGGACTTCGATTTTACTACAGGGAGCATCAGAAAAGCCATTTTTATGCTTTCCATTCCTATGGTACTGGAAATGTTGATGGAATCTATTTTTGCCCTGGTGGATATTGCCTATGTTTCCAGGGTCAGTGTCAATGCCGTAGCTACAATAGGGCTTACGGAGTCGGTGATTACATTGATTTATGCCGTGGCTATCGGCCTCAGCATGGCAGCCACGGCCATTGTGGCCAGAAGGGTTGGTGAAAAAAAATTAAAAGAAGCCAGGGAATCGGCAGTACAGGCAATCCTTTTGGGGATAACTGTGGCCATTGTCACCGGAATATTCGGGGCTCTGTACTCTAAGGAAATCCTAGGTTTAATGGGGGGAAGTCCCCAACTTATCCAAGAAGGCCAAGGATATACCCAGTTGATGCTCGGAGGTAATATTACCATTTTACTTCTGTTTCTTATAAATGCCATTTTCAGGGGAGCTGGGGATGCCTCGGTTGCAATGTGGATACTGGTGTTGTCCAATGGTCTTAATATAATCCTTGACCCAATATTTATTTTTGGATGGGGACCAATTCCTGAATATGGAGTTATGGGTGCTGCAATTGCTACCAACATTGGTAGGGGTACCGCTGTCCTGTTTCAACTGATAATTCTGTTCTATGGATGGAGCAAGATTAAAATTTGTATTTCCGATATCGTAATCCGTTTAAAAGTGATGGCAAACATCCTCAAAGTTTCTGCTGGCGGTATTGCACAATTCTTGATTGGAACGTCCAGTTGGATCTTTTTAATGAGAATTATGTCCGAATTTGGAAGTGAGGTCCTTGCCGGGTATACCATTGCCATTAGGGTAATGATGTTTACTTTAATGCCTTCTTGGGGAATGAGCAATGCTGCGGCTACCCTGGTGGGACAGAATTTAGGTGCCGATCAACCGGATAGGGCAGAAGAATCCGTATGGAAAACCGGGAAGTACAATGCCATCTTTATGTTTACGATTTCCTTGATATATTTATGCTTTGCTGAAAAAATAATTTTGTTCTTTAATACCACTCCGGAAGTGGTGGAATATGGTACCTTATGCTTACAGATCATCGCGGCAGGATATGTATTTTACGCCTATGGCATGGTGCTGACACAGGCATTTAATGGAGCTGGGGATACAGGGACACCTACCAAGATTAACTTTTTAATATTTTGGGCATTTCAGCTTCCCTTTGCATATGTTTTGGCCATCACCTTTAATTATGGAGCGGTTGGGGTGTTTTTGGCCATTTCGATTGCCGAGGTTCTCCTTACCCTTATAAGCTACTTACTTTTTAAAAAGGGGAAATGGAAAAAAATTAAGGTATAGGCTATTTTTGTAACTTTATGCCCCACTATTCTTAATCAATTTAAATTCTTAAAATGAAAAACCAAATAAAGGGCCTTAATACTATCTGTACCCATTTTGGGCAACTGGAGGACAAGGAATTTAAAGGGGCCGTTTCCCCATTGTACATGGGAACAGCCTATGCCTTTGAAGATATTGATGTTAAGCGATACCCGAGATATTTCAATACCCCCAACCAAGTGGCACTGGCCAAGAAGATAGCGGCCTTGGAACATGCCGAGGCAGCATTGATATTTGGTAGCGGTATGGCCGCCATCAGCACTTCTTTACTTGCGTTTTTAAGGGCTGGGGACCATGTTGTTATACAAAAGATAATTTATGGAGGCACTTATAATTTGGTGGTGGAAGAATTCGAAAAGTTTGGGATATCGTATTCTTTTACAGATGGTTTTAGTGCAGATGATTTTGAGGCAAAAATTCAAAAAAACACCAAAGCCATCTACATTGAAACCCCATCCAATCCATTATTGAACATTACCGATTTGGAAGCTATTGCAAGTATTTCAAAAAAATATGGCCTTGTCTCCATGATCGACAATACTTTTGCCAGTCCTGTGAATCAAAATCCAATTGATTTTGGAATTGATGTGGTAATCCATAGTGCCACCAAGTATATGGGCGGACATTCGGATATTTGTGCAGGTGCAGTAGCTTCAACGGAAGCATATATAAAAAGGATATTAGGCTTGGCCAAAAATTTTGGAGGTAGTCTTAGCGATTACACCGTTTGGTTATTGGAAAGGAGTATTAAGACCATGGGAATTAGGGTTAGGGCACAAAATGCAAATGCCCAACACATGGCCGAATACCTTTATGCACATAAAGATATATCTGCAGTATATTATCCTGGCCTGCCTTCACATCCGAACCACGACGTTGCCGAAAAACAGATGAAGGGCTTCGGAGGCATGCTATCATTTGAGTTAAATGCCGACTTAGATGCTTCCTACTTTCAAAAATCCTTAAAATTGATAAAACCGGCTATGAGTTTGGCAGGAGTGGAAAGTACCGTTCTTTCCCCTACCTTAACCTCTCATTCCCTATTGAGTGCCGAAGAAAGAAAACGACAAGGAATTGCCGATGGCTTAATACGCTTTTCCGTGGGAATAGAGGAGACAGAGGATTTAATTGCAGATATTGAACAAGCTTTGGAAAAGGTAAGAAAGGAAAAGGAAGTGGCTATCTAGATTCTCTTTTGTCCTAAAATTCGGAGATTACATATTTTTAATAAATGTGGAATTTTAGGAGGGGTAATTTGAAAGCTTTCAAGAACAAAGTAGACAAAGATTAAATGAAATTAGACATATTAGTATTTGGTGCGCATCCAGATGATGCCGAATTGGGGGCAGGGGCAACTATAGCAAAAGAAGTGGCCAGTGGCAAAAAAGTAGGTATAGTAGATTTGACCCGTGGGGAATTAGGTACCCGTGGCTCTGCCGAAATCCGGGATAAGGAAGCTGCAGCAGCAGCTGCAATTTTAGGAATTGCTGTCCGTGAAAATCTGGGATTTGCCGATGGTTTCTTCACTAACGACAGGCAGCATCAATTGGAAGTAATAAAAATGATCCGTAAATATAGGCCTGAAACCGTTTTGTGCAATGCTATAGACGACAGGCATATAGATCATGCAAAAGGTAGCAAACTGGTAAGCGATGCCTGCTTTCTAAGTGGACTTATTAAGATAGACACTAAAATAGATGGGGAAGAAAAGTGGCAGGAAGCGTGGAGACCCAGTTTGGTGCACCATTATATTCAATGGAAAAACCTTGAACCGGATTTTGTGGTGGATGTATCGGATTTTATAGACGTAAAGGTGAATGCCATAATGGCCTATAGTTCCCAATTTTACGATCCCAAAAGTAAGGAGCCGGAAACGCCAATCAGTAGCAAAAACTTTATAGATAGTGTTGTTTATAGGTCAAGGGATCTGGGTAGAATGGTGGGCATATCCTATGGGGAAGGTTTTACCACTGAAAGGTTTGTTGCCGTTAAAAACCTCTCCAGCCTAATTTAGGCCGATTTTTGGAATTGTTTATTGCCCTTGGGTACGGTAAAATAGAAGGTAGACCCTTCATTTATTTCACTCTTGACCCATAAGGAACCACCATTTTTAATAACCATTTCACTGCAAAGGGAAAGGCCTAGTCCGGTTCCCTTTTCATTATTGGTCCCATAGGTGGTAATATTGGTGTTTTTTGCAAGGATTTGTTCCTGAACATACTCGTCCATACCAATCCCATTATCCTTTACAAATACTTCCAAATGATCTGGCCTATCAATATATCCAATGGTAATATGCCCATTGTTGGGAGTAAATTTTAGGGCATTGCTCAAAAGGTTCCTGATCACAATATCCATTTGATTTTCATCGGACCAGATTATGGTCTTATTGACTATCAAATTATCCATTGTAATCATTTTGGTAAACGCCAATTCGCTTAGTAAATTAATATTGTTCTCTACCAGGGCCTTTAAATCCACATTGGCAGGGTCGGTGGTAGCTTCCCGCATTTGGGATTGCCCCCAGGAAAGAAGGTTGTTCAAGGTAAAGGAAATACTATTGACATCGTTTTTTAGTTTGGGAATAAACTCCTTGAATTCAGACTCTTTAATATCACCGCTGTTCAGTAACTTCAATAGTCCCTCCAAAGCGCCAATAGGGCCACGAAGATCATGTGCAATAATGGAAAAGAGTTTATTTTTGGTGTTATTGATCTCCCATAATTCGGACTCTCTCAGTTCTAGATCCTGTTTTTGGATTTCGAGTTCCTTGTTCAGCTTTTTTAGGAATTTTTGTCCCCTAACTACCAAAAATGCTATGGCGGCCAAAACTATAACAAATAATATCGCTATATAAATATAGAGGCGCTGCTTTGCCAAGGCTTTTTCATTTTGCAGCACCAATGCCTCTTGCTGATTCTTATGACTGATTTCGGTTTTCAACATCGTCATACTCATTTTGTTCTCATCCCTGGATAAGGTATCCGACATTTGCCTGAAAATTTCATGATATTTTAGGGCCGCTGCGAAATTGCCCTGATTTTTATACAATTTGTATAGGGTATTGGAACATTTTTTAATACCCTCCATAGATTTAATAGTAGAGGATATTTCATAGGCCATCATGGCGTAATTATGTGAAATACTGTCTTTTTTAAGCCCAAAATTGGCTTCCGCCATTCCGTTGTACAAATCTATAATCCCACGATCGTCCTGAAGATTGTCATGTAATTCCGCTCCTTTGTCGTACCAATATAAGGCTCTGGTATATTGCTTTTGTTTCAAGTATACTTTACCCTTCACTTCATAGGCATAGGCCAACCAATCCCATTCCTTACCCTCTTCGAAAATTTTGATACTCCGGTTTATTTTAAACAGGGCGTTTTGGAAGTCCCCGGTTTCGGCATATATGGAAGCTACATTGCTCATGGTCTGGGCAGAGCTTATATCGTTCCCTATTTTTGTGTTTATTTTTTCAACCTTGTTATAAAAATAAAGGGCCTGGTCATAATCCCTTTGTGCCCCGTATAGATCAGCTACATTTTCATAGAGGATGGATTCCATTTTTTTGTTGCCACTGGACTGTGCCAATTTAATATTCTCCAAATAACCTAGCAAGGCCGTTGAATAATTGCCACTATAGACATTTTCATTGGCCAATTCATTGCCGATTCGCAAAGATAAATCTTCATTGTCCTCTTTTTTGGCATTGGCCAATGCCATTTCATAGTTATCTATGGCAATGCTGTGCTCTCCTATATCCGAATAATAAGTCCCTATGTGGTACAAAGCCTCTCCAACACCTTTTTTATAATCCATGTTGCTACTTAATTTTTGCGCTTCACTTGAGAGCAACAAAAGACTATCGGGGTTCAAAAATCTAAGCTTTTCACCAAGGTCCAATAATAATCCAATATAAAGGGTGTCTTTATTGACCTGTTTCTTCTGACTTCGTAAAGTGTTTATTTTTTGCCTCAATTCTCCAATCGAGGTTTCTTGGGCAGAACTCACCCCGGTAATGAAAAGTACAATCCAGAACACGGTTAATTTTAATTTCATTTCCCGGGACCTAATATGTAATACTCTTAAAGACATTTATCCTAATTTATCTGTTGATAAAAATATCTTTACTCTAAAAAATAGGCTAATTTATGTTGTGAAAGTGCGGTTTTTTGTGTGTTTCGTCCAATATTATTAGTATTTGGTCGATAATTGTACAGTTAAAATATCATATAATTCGCTGTATGAGCTTTTTACGAGATGGCCTAAAATAAGCTGAAAATTATTTTGTGTGATAGAACTAAAGATTTATCTTTGCCACCGCTTACAAATGGTGGTTGTAGCTCAGCTGGTTAGAGCGCTGGATTGTGGTTCCAGAGGTCGCCGGTTCGAACCCGGTCTTCCACCCAGAAATACAACCCTGTCAGAAATGACAGGGTTTTTTTGTGGTACAAAATTTCATTTATATGGAAACACCTAATAAAAATAGGAGATTTACTATATTTACTTCCTTATTAAACAGTATCGGTCCTTATAGTATTTGGTCTGCGGACAATTGTAATCAGTAATATGGCATTTAGATTATCACTACTTCTTTTTATTCTTGTTAATGGTCTGTTTTCCCAGGAAAACAAGATAGATTGGGCTCCTTATCACAAATTTGAAATTGAAGATTTCAAGGGTTCAAAAACCAAAATTAGCGCAGAAATAGACAAGGTTTTTGTTCAGTCAGGGGTTATGCTTGATTTTTCGTTTCAAATGTCCAATGTTGAATTTATGTTTACCAGGAACTTCAATTCCAAAGTGAGTTGTACATTTCAGAGGGATGCAGCCGTGATAATGGCTCCGGATAGTTTGGCGGCGGAAAGGTTGATAGCTCTTGTGCAGTTCGATTTTGATCTTTCGGAACTATATGCCAGAAAGATAAGAAAGGAACTATTCGAAAATAAAAAAACCTTTTCCGATGCTAGTTTTTTTCAGCCATATTTTGATAAAATGATTGCGGAACGAAATAAGATCAGTTCAAGGGTCTATCTAGAAACGGATTTTGGCAACAAGGCAGAAACATTGGAAAAAGAACATGAAATTGTTAAAAATGAACTTGTACTATTATCAGATTTCTGTAAGGAGTGCAAACCTCCAAAAAAGCGCAACAAAACCAACTGACCAATTCCTTTACAATCTCAACTAATATAATTCCAAATATTTTTATACTTCACCAATTCCGTATAGGCATGAAGTATACTGGGATACTTTTGTAAGGTAATATCTTCCTTTAATACTTTTAATGCATGGTATCTTGCCGTTTTTAAAATATCGTTGTCCTTGATAATATCGGCTATCTTAAGGTTTAGCACACCACTTTGTTGTGTTCCCATTAAATCCCCGGGGCCACGTAGCTTTAAATCCACTTCGGCAATTTGAAATCCGTCATTGGTACTGACCATGGTCTCCAATCTAATTTTTGAATCGGAAGATAGTTTGTGTCCTGTCATTAAAATACAAAAACTTTGGTCGGCTCCTCGACCAACCCGTCCCCGTAATTGGTGTAGTTGCGACAAACCGAAGCGCTCCGCGCTTTCAATGATCATTACCGAAGCGTTGGGAACATTAACACCTACCTCTATGACCGTTGTGGCGACCATAATCTGTGTTTCCCCCTTTACAAATCGTTCCATTTCATAATCCTTGTCAGCCGGTTTCATTTTGCCATGTACAATGGAAATTTGAAAATCGGGCATTGGAAAATCCCTTGCAATACTCTCGTAACCATCCATAAGATCTTTATAGTCCAAGGCCTCGGATTCCTGAATTAAGGGATAGACCACATATACTTGACGCCCCTTTTTAATTTCATCCCTTATAAATTGAAATACTTTTAAGCGGTTGGAATCGTACCTATGTACCGTTTTTATAGGTTTACGGCCAGGAGGTAGTTCGTCTATGGTAGAAATATCCAAATCGCCATATAAACTCATTGCCAAGGTCCTGGGAATAGGAGTGGCTGTCATTACCAAAATATGGGGAGGAATATCGTTCTTGTGCCATAGCTTGGCGCGTTGGGCAACACCAAATCTATGCTGCTCATCCACAATTGCCAGACCTAAATTTTTATAGGCAACCTTATCCTCCAACAAGGCATGGGTGCCGATTAGAATATGGAGCTCCCCATTTTCCAATTGTTCATGAATTACCCTACGTGCCGATTTTTTAACCGACCCGGTTAGAAGGGCAATATTCACGCCAATATCTCCTAAAAGGTCCTTTATGCCCATAAAGTGCTGGTTGGCCAAAATTTCCGTAGGGGCCATTAGACAGGCTTGGTAGCCATTATCTATAGCGAGTAACATGGTCATAAGGGCCACAATAGTTTTGCCCGACCCTACATCTCCCTGTAGTAATCTATTCATTTGGGCGTTACTGCCCAAATCTGCCCTAATCTCCTTAATTACCCTCTTCTGCGCATTGGTAAGTTCAAATGGCAAATGACGCTCATAAAAAGTTTTGAATAGGGTTCCGACCTTGTCAAAATTAAATCCTTTTATTTTCTGTTTATGCAATAAGTTTTTAGAAATCAGTTGTAATTGTATATAAAATAATTCCTCAAACTTCAAACGAAATTGTGCCTTGGCCAATAATTCCTGACTCTTTGGAAAGTGAATATTAAAAAGTGCCTCCCCTTTGGAAATAAGGCTTAATTCATTGATTAGGCCAGGGGATAGGGTTTCCTTAAACCGTCCCTTGGTCTCCAAAAATAATTGTTGAATAAGCTTATTGGTCACCCTATTGGTTACCCCCTTGTTGGTCAGTTTTTCGGTGGAAGGATAAACGGGTTGCATATAGACTTTCAAACCCTTCTCATGGTCTTCCAACAATTCCATTTCCGGATGGGGCATGGAGAAGGTGCCATTGAACCAATTTACCTTTCCGAATATAACATATGGGATGTTTAACTTGAGGTTTTCCCTGATCCATTTTTGGCCCCGGAACCAAACGAGTTCCATTTCCCCCGTTTCATCCATAAATTTGGCCACCAATCGTTTTCCTTTTTTCTGTTCAACCGTTTTAATGTTGACTATCTTCCCAATAATTTGAACATCCGAACTGGTTCGCTGTAATTGGCCAATTTTATAGTATTGTGTTTTATCAATATAGCGATTTGGAAAAAGATTGATTAAATCCTGATAAGTTTGTATTCCAAGTTCCGATCGTAAAGTCTCAGCGCGGTTGGGACCAACGCCTTTTAGATAGACAATGGGCGTTTGTAGTACATTGGAATTCATTGGAATAAACCTGATTATTGGAAGCCCTACAGACAATGGTTAATAAACAAGTAGGGACGACCGGATTTTTTGATGCTATTTTTGACCAGACTAAAATAGCAGTTCCGTTAAACAACTGCAAGTAAGGGTTTATTATTATAGGCCCACCATAGCAAAAGTAATCCATCCTTGGTCCAATCGTGTTTTTTCATCCAAACAAATACCAATTTCTGTAAATGATACCCATACATTTTTCCACACGATGTTCGATATCGGCCAGATGTTATATTTTTATTTCTTGGGAAGTGTAAACAATTTGTTTAAAAAAAAGAATCCATAGTTTTTATATTTTAGGCAAAATTTTCGATTCATGCCAAGATCCTATACCCATCCAGATCTGAAGTTCATAACGAGCTTACTGACCAATAGTGCATTGGTAATTAGAAACATCTATAGCCCTTCTATACCAAAGGCAGTAGGGCATATCAAAAAAAGAATTGTGGCAACGGGGGTGCTCCCCATTATATTATCCAAGAGGTTTTGGTTGTTATTTATATCCAAACCATACACAAAAGACTGCAATCGACTTTTGGGTTCAACAACTATTTTTTCCTATTTTGTAAACATCGATGGTTGAAGGAGTTTAATTGAAAATACCCGTAACAAGAACCTATATTTACAGTATGAAATATTCCTTTTTTGCTCTTCTTTTTCTGATATCCCTTATTATCTCTGCCCAGCATCAGGAGAAAGTAGATTTTATACAAGGAAAAGTAGATATAAAAGTAGACCCCATTAACGAAAACATAACGGGATCTGTAACCTACCTATTGAACGTCCTACAAAAAGTGGATACTGTTTTTCTTGATGCCCAAAATCTAAATATAATAGAGGTCAAACTCAATAATAAAAAAGTTAAGTCCACCAATAATGGCAAAAAAATAGTAATCCATAAACGTCTTAAAGCTAATAAAACCTATAGTCTAAGCATTATATATTCTGCACATCCCAGGCAAACGGTCTATTTTTTGGGATGGAAGGACCACTTGCCGGGCAACGAACAGGTTTGGACGCAAGGCCAAGGTAAATATACCAGTCACTGGCTTCCCAGTTTTGATGATATGACCGAAAAGGTGGAATATGATCTGGATATCAGCTTTGATAAGAAATACGAAGTAATAGCCAATGGTACCTTGATTGCAACCAAAGAACTTGACGGATTGAAAAAATGGAGTTTTAATATGGAAAATCCGATGAGCAGCTATTTATTGGCTTTTGCCATAGGGGATTACCATAAGAAAGAAGTTGAATCCAATTCCGGGATACCCATAAACCTATATTTCTATCCAGGTGATAGTGCAAAAGTGGAACCTACCTATAGGCATACTACGGACATATTTAACTTTTTGGAAAAGGAGATAGGAGTGCCATATCCTTGGCAGAATTATAAGCAGGTTCCTGTCAGGGATTTTTTATACGCGGGTATGGAAAATACCGGAACCACCATTTTTTCGGATAGCTATATTATTGATTCCACTGCATTTAAGGACAGGAACTATGTAAATGTAAATGCCCATGAAATGGCACATCAGTGGTTCGGAAATTTGGTTACTGAAGTGGATGGCAGTAGTCACTGGTTACATGAAGGTTTTGCAACTTATTATGCCTTATTGGCCGAGAAAGAGCTCTTCGGTGAAGAATATTACTATTGGAAATTGTACGATACCGCGATCCAATTAAAGGATCTAACCAATAAAAATATGGGAGAGGCCCTCGTTGATCCCAAAGCGGGCAGTTTAACATTTTATGAAAAAGGAGCATGGGCCTTGCATGTTCTAAGGGAGCAAATAGGGGAAAAAAGGTTTAGGCAAGGAATTCAACGGTATTTAAAAAAGTACGGGTTTAAGAATGTAACAATAGATAACCTTATCGAGGAAATGGAGGGGGAAACCCACAATGACTTGGCCGTATTCAGAAAAAGATGGTTGGTTGATAAGGGTTTTCCTTTTAATGAGGCCAAAAAAATCCTTATTAGTGAATCGGAGGATGTAAAGACTTTTCTTGAAATTCAAAAAGATATGACCATTAGTCGTACGGACAACCAAACCATTATTACTCGGTATTGGGAAAATACAGATTCCGATGCATTAAAGGCTAGAATAATCAAGACCTATTATAAATCCTTATCCCAAGAATTTGTAAGGAAGGTATTGCGGAGTGAAAGTGTGATGGTTCGGCAAGCACTGGCAGTCTCAGTAGGGCAGTTGCCCCTGGAACTAAAATCGGAATATGAATCCCTTTTGGAGGATGAAAGCTATATTACCAAAGAGGCGATGCTTTACAAGCTATGGATAAATTATTCTAACGATAGGGCCAATTATTTGAACAGGACCAAAGACATTGTAGGCTTTTCCAATAGGAACGTTCGCTTATTATGGCTTACCTTAGCCTTGCTTACCAAGGATTATGAGCCCAACGACACCAATGAGTATTATATGGAATTAAGTGGATATACGTCCCCTGTGTACTCCAACGAAGTTAGGCAAGGGGCATTTCAATTTTTGGAACAATTGATCGGTTTTTCGGACAACAATTTGCTGGACCTTGTGGATGCAACCCAGCATCATTCTTGGCAGTTTAAAAAATATGCCCGTACATTATTGGATCAACTTTTGGAAAAAAAGGATTATAGGGATAGGCTCGATAAGTTGAAGGTAAAATTTAATAAGGAAGAATTGCGTTATATTAGCAACAAACTGATTTCGGAATGAGAGCAATGGTTATTTCTGGTGGTGGTAGTAAGGGTGCATTCGCCGGTGGCGTGGCCCAATACCTGATGCAGGAATTGAACCATAATTACGATTTGTTTTTGGGCACATCTACAGGTAGTCTCTTGATCTCCCATCTAGCCTTAAAAAAAATTGAAAAAATTAGGCAGGTCTATACTTCCGTAAGCCAACAGAATATTTTTAGCAATTGTCCCTTTGTGATAAAAAAGAAATATGGCATTGAGACTATCGGAATCCATCATATTAATGTGATGAAAAATTTTTTCAGGGGGAGCAAGACATTTGGCGAAAGCCACAATTTACTTCAATTGATAAAGAATACAATTTCTATTGAGGAATTTGAGAGTTTAAAGCATGGTCCATTGGATATCGTGGTAACAGTCTCCAATTTATCACTGAACCAGGTAGAGTATAAATCCATCAATGATTGTACTTATGAGGAATTTTGTGAATGGATATGGGTTTCCTGTAATTACACCCCATTTATGTCCTTGGCGAAAAAGAATGGATGTGAATATGCCGATGGCGGATTGGGGAGTATGGTTCCTATTGAAGAAGCCATTAGAAGGGGTGCCAAGGTGGTAGACGCCATAATTTTGCAAACAGAGGTAACCCAATTAAATAGAATGCCCTCCAAGAATGTCTTTTCCTTGCTTACCAGTATGTTTGCCTTTATGCTGGATAGGATAGAACAACAGAACATTAGGATAGGCAAATTTGTAGCCAACCATAATGATGCAATTATCAACTTCTATTATACGCCCACAGTACTCACTACCAACTCGCTGATATTTGAAAAGGAAAAAATGACAGTGTGGTGGGAAAGTGGATTTAATTTTGCCAAACATAAAAACGCTGAGACCAACCTAATTGAGACTGGAATTGTATGAAAGCACTTGTAATTAGTGGGGGAGGGAGTAAAGGTGCTTTTGCAGGGGGAGTGGCCCAATACCTGATGGAAGTAGAAAAAAGGGAATATGATATTTTGGTTGGAACCTCTACAGGTAGTCTTCTAATTCCGCAATTGGCCTTAAACCAGATTGGAAAGTTATACGATATTTATACCAATGTTAGCCAGCATTCCATTTTTAGCCTTAATCCCTTTGTAGTAAGAAAAAAGGATAATAGGGAATATGTCTCCATAAATTTTTTAACCACCATTCTCCAATTTCTTAAGAGCAAACGTACTTTTGGGGAGAGCAAGGCCTTAAGAAGGACCATTAAAAGAAATTTTAGTGAAGGGGAATTCCTGAAGATAAAAAATGGTGACAAAGATGTGGTCGTGACGGTTTCCAACCTTTCCAAAAGCAGGATCGAGTATAAGTCCATTAAGGATTTTTCCTATGATGAATTCTGTGATTGGATTTGGATTTCCTGCAACTACATTCCTTTCATGTCCTTGGTTAAAAAAGATGGCTTTGAATACGGCGATGGCGGATTGGGATGTGTGGTTCCCATAAGGGAAGCCATAAGACGGGGGGCCACAGAGATTGATGCCATTATCTTGGAGTCCGAGAATATGGAGCACAACAAGGTTTTGGGAAAAAACCCATTCTCTCTAATGTTGAGCATTTATGGTTTTGTATTGGACCAAATAGAATACCACGACATTTCTGAAGGGGTACTAGCTGCAAAACATAATGGAGTGCAACTAAATTTATATTACACCCCCACTAAATTAACAGAAAATTCCTTGGTCTTTAATAAGAAACTTATGTCGCTATGGTGGCAACAAGGGTATAAGTACGCCGAGGAAAAGTTTTCCAGTCTTGGTGAGGGTAATTCCTGATTACCACAACTCCCCAATTTCCTTCTTCACATAGGCCAATGCTGTTGCCGAAGGAGAATTTTTTTCCATGGTTTCATTAAGAATGTCTTCACGGAGTTTGTCTGCAGAATCGGATTCGCTCATACCTGCCTTCCTGATCATTTGGATGGTGGCACTCTTTGCCGCTTTAATGATATTCCAACATTCATCCGTCATATAGATTTGCTGGGATAGATTATGCTCAAATTCATTTTCTATACTTTTGATAAGCAAATTTTCATAATCGTTTTTATTGCTGTTTTTGGGTCCAACCCTAACTACCAAACTGGGAATCGCAATTCGCTCCAGAAACAGGGCCATTCTTTCATAGGCTTGTAATCTAATGGGTAGGGTGTTTTTTTGAGTGTCCTTATGCAGAAGATACCGTCGTCTTCCTTCTTCGTTTCTAGTATGCAGTCTAAAAAAATAAAATGCTACTACTCCGGTTACTACCGCGGGCAACAAATAGGCAAATAGTTGAAAAATTTCCTCTCCACTCATTTTGTATTGGTGTTTTTTGGTTTGTTGATTAATTAACGGCTTATTCCCTTAAAAATTATGATGGGTTTCAATTTTTACCTGTCAAAACTATATTTCGGCCATTCCGGCGAGGTCAAAAAAAAAAGCGCCTAGTAGCGCTTTTAAATTTGTTTGTATTTATAATGACTTATTTCATGCTCTCCTTTACCAATTTAAAGAATTCATAAAATCTTGGTTGTACAATGATTTCAGTAGCAGTTTCAATACTGTATAGTCCCAATTCCGATTTCCCCGTAGCAATAATTCGCTTGGGCTCTATTTGATATTTGTTTTCCAAGAGCCTGGCTACAGCAGCAGCTTGTTGAGTTCCTATTTCCCAGTTGTTCAATTTATTATCCTTTGATTCCACCAAGTTGCTATTGCTTACAATCTGAATATCCATTGTAGGGTTGGCTTTTAAAATATTACCTATTTTGGCTATAATGGACTCTGCCTTCTCCTGTACTTTGAAATTCTTGGAGTTCTCTCCAAAAATATAACTGTTGTCCATTACCACCGCTACGGCACCATTGCTAACGGTTATCTTGGGGTCATTGCCCAATGTCTGCTTAAATTGGGTAAAAACGGCTAGTGTTATGGAATCGTGGCTGCTTATTGCATCATTGATGATCCTTAATTGCGCTTCCTTTTGGACAAGACTTTCCAAGGTACTATTTATGTGATCGGATCTCTTATTGGAGGCTTCAGTAAAACTATTTAGATTTTTTAATAGATTGGCATTGGTTTCCTTGAGTTCGTTCACTTGTGCTTCGTACGACTCTACTTTGGCCGATGCAATTCTTTCCTCACGTTTGGATTCTGCCAGAGCAGTTTCGGTCTCCCTTAGCTTGGATCTAAGGCCATCTACTTCCAGGATAAGGTCCTTTTTGCTTTGTGCTTGTGAAACGGATATGTACATTAATAAAACTAGAATGGTAAAAATTCTTTTCATAGATAATATTTAATTATTTGAATGTTTGGGTAATTCCTATTAGTTGATTTCCTTCAAGGATATACAATTTGATTTTACTTGCAAAATTAAGATTATATTTAAATAAGGGCCAATCTTATTTTTGCATATACTCTTTACCTCCTAAATAAGGACAATTATAAAGATCTTGTAGACCAGAAAAAGGCACTACAACTTTATTATATCCATAAGTTGAGGAGAAAGACCTGTTAAGCTCATTGTCATCCACATTTATCTGAATATCATCCATGGTATACTGACAGGGGTGTTCATAGCCGGAGGCATGGGTTATTTCCAGAAATTCCTTTCTAAAGGTTTTAAAATATTGGGATAATCTGTCCGATTTCAACGGCACATTTATTCCGCCCTGCAACCATTTACTTTGGGTAGCTATCCCTGTTGGACATCGATTCGTATGACAAATTTGCGCCTGAATACAACCAATACTCATCATGGCTTCCCTTGCTACATTTATGCAATCTACACCCATGGCAAATGCCATTGCTGCTTTTGCAGGGAAACCCAATTTCCCACTACCAATGAACACTATTCTTTCGGTAAGATCGTATTTTTTAAATAGTTTATACAGACTGGCAAATCCGTATACCCATGGTAGGGATACATGGTCCGCAAAGCTTGGCGGGGCAGCGCCCGTACCACCTTCACCACCATCAACAGTGATAAAATCCGGGCCTTTTCCTGTTTGGCTCATAAGCTTGGCCAGTTCCTCCCATTGATCCAATTTGCCAATGGCACCCTTTATACCAACAGGAAGGCCTGTTTGTTCCGCAATATCTTCTATTAACTGCATTAGTTCCGATACGGAATTAAAAGCGGAATGGGTAGCTGGTGACAATACATCCTTGCCCATGACAACGCCTCTAATTTCACTTATTTCATGGGTGATTTTAGCAGCCGGCAGTACACCGCCCTTACCTGGTTTTGCTCCCTGGGAGATTTTAATTTCAATAGCCTTGATGCAGGGGTTATCCAAAACCAATTGCTTCATTTTATCCATGGAGAAATTTCCATCTTCACTTCGTACCCCAAAATAACCGGTTCCAAAATGGAAAATAACATCCCCGCCATGTTTATGATATGGAGAGAGTCCTCCTTCCCCGGTATTCTGATAGGCCCCCGCCTTTCGTACACCAATGTTCATAGCATTGACCGCTGCGGCGGATAAGGATCCAAAACTCATGGCAGAGACATTTATTACAGAAGCCGGTCTATATGGTTTTTTACGCTTATTGTAAGCTCCAATGATTTTGGCACAGGGCAAAAAGCAGGGATCGGTAATATTAGGATGGTTCCCCGGAAGCTTATAGGCCATCATTTGGTTCTTAACAAAAATATGTTGATGAGCATAAATGTCACGGTCCGTACCAAAGCCTTCGTAATTATTTTCCTTCTTCGCCGAGGCATATATCCATCCTCTTTCTATACGATTAAATGGAAGTTCTTCCCTGTTATTGGCAACGAAATATTGTCTCATTTCGGGTCCAATACTCTCCAACCAATACCTTAAATGTCCTACAATAGGGAAATTATGCGAAATAGTGTGCCCTTTCTGCACAAAGATATCCCTGATCGCCACTAAAAGTAAAAACACGATTACCCATGCCCACCAAGGTAGGTTAGCAAAGGTATCCAACATTGAATCCATATTTTAAATAAATTTTCTTAATGATTTTTTTGAATTATTTTAGGGTCATTGCAATGACAAATAAACTTTTCGTGCCCACTACAAGTGCCACTATAATTAATTGGGTATACTTATTGGTTCCATAAAAATCTTATTGGTTCAGGAAGTCCAGACTCATTTCCGTTAGTGCCTTTACTCCAAGGATCATTCCATTTTCATCTATGCTGAAGTCGGGGGTATGATGTGGAAAGGACGCTGTATTTCCTGGAGTCATACCACCCAGGAAGAAAAAGAATCCAGGGACCTCATTTTGAAAATAAGAGAAATCCTCACCACCGGTAACGGCTTTTTGTATTTGCACATTATCCTGGCCCGCAACCCTTTTTAGGGTAGGCAACATTTTATCTACAAGCTCCGGATTGTTAAAAGTGATGTCCGTATTACTTTTTATCTCAATGCTGGCCGAACCCCCGTACGCCTTGGCAATGTCGGGTACCATTTCTTTCATCCTCTGGGTAATCTGTTTTTGCATGTCATAGTCCAAGGTCCTAATGGTGCCGATCATTTCGGCACTTTCAGGGATTATATTGAAACGGACACCACTTGTAATTTTGCCCACACTAATTACTGCAGCTTCATTGGTAAGGTTTACTTCCCTACTTATAATGGTTTGTAGACCGTCTATAATCTTAGCACTGATAAGAATGGGATCTACACCCTTCCAAGGTTGTGAGCCATGGGTCTGTTTTCCCTCTACCTGAATAACGAATCGTTGTACGGCCGCCATTAGGCCTTCAGATTTGTATCTTATAACCCCAACTGGGGTAGCGGAGTTGATATGCAGTCCAAAAATAGCATCCACATCCGGATTTTTAAGAACCCCTTCCTTCACCATTAACAGCGCCCCGCCTTCCTCTCCGGGAGGAGGACCTTCTTCGGCAGGTTGAAAAATAAATTTAATGGTGCCTTTAATTTTGTCCCTGTTGTTGGACAGTATTTCCGCAACCCCCATGAGAATGGCAGTGTGGGTGTCATGTCCACAGGCGTGCATAACTCCGACCTTTTGCCCAAGAAATTCCGACGTCACCGTAGATTTAAACGGTAGGTCGTTTCTTTCTGTAACCGGTAAGGCATCAATATCGGCCCTCAAAGCTATAACTTTTCCATTTTTTTTACCTTTTAATATCCCTACAACCCCAGTTTTGGCAATACCTGTTTGTACCTCTATCCCTAAGGATTTCAAATGGGATGCTATTTTCTCAGCAGTATTGAACTCCCTGTTGGACAATTCCGGATTTTGGTGAAAATCCCGTCTCCAATCAATTACCTTTGGTTCAATACTCTTATATTCCTTTTCGAAATTGTATTTCTGCGCCAAGGAATTTAAACAACAAAAAAGCATCGGGACAATAAAATATAACTTCATACAATTAAATGGGATTTAAAATTTTGGATGCCTAAGGCCATAATGTATTAAATACTGAATTAAATTTTTAATAGTTTTACTACTGGCAACATCATAAAAAATACTGTTTTTCGTAAAATTGGAATTATAGGCTAAATATATTGAAATTAGAACTATTAACTCAATTGGATTATCACAAATATTAAAGTTGATTTTTTGATAAGGCTATTTATGGTTAAATTCACCGATTGTAACGAGCTTAATATCTACATACGTTTTGGAGAACTATATTAATGAATTAAATGAAGCCCAAAAGGCTCCTGTACTGCATAAGGACGGGCCCTTAATGGTGATTGCAGGGGCCGGTTCCGGTAAGACAAGGGTATTGACCTACCGCATTGCTTATTTGATGAGCCAGGGAGTGGATTCCTTTAATATTTTGGCTTTGACCTTTACCAATAAAGCCGCTCGGGAAATGAAGAAGCGTATTGCCGATATTGTTGGTACCTCGGAGGCCAAAAACTTATGGATGGGTACTTTTCATTCCGTTTTCGCGAAGCTCTTGCGCTTCGATGGGGATAAATTGGGGTATCCTTCCAATTTCACCATATATGATACCCAAGATTCGCAGCGTCTCCTTTCCGCTATCATAAAGGAAATGGGCTTGGATAAGGATATTTATAAATATAAGCAGGTACAAAATAGGATATCTTCCTATAAGAACAGCCTCATAACGGTAAAGGCATATTATAACAATCCGGATTTGGTAGAGGCCGATGCCATGGCCAAGCGTCCCAGAATGGGAGAGATATATCAGAATTATGTGGATCGGTGCTTTAAGGCTGGTGCCATGGATTTTGATGATCTTCTGTTGCGGACCAACGAGTTGTTGACAAGATTTCCAGAAGTTTTGGCCAAGTATCAGGATAGGTTTAGATATATTCTGGTAGACGAGTACCAGGATACCAACCATTCACAATATTTGATCGTCAAGGCCCTGTCCGATAGGTTTCAGAATATTTGTGTAGTAGGGGATGATGCACAGAGTATATATTCCTTTAGGGGTGCAAACATTAGCAATATTCTAAATTTTCAAAAGGATTATGACAATGTGGGCATGTACCGTTTGGAACAAAACTATAGGTCCACTAAAAATATCGTGAACGCCGCCAACTCCATTATTTCCAAAAACACCAATCAATTGGAGAAAGTCGTATGGACTTCCAATGATGAAGGTCCATTGATAAAGGTTCACCGCAGCCCCACGGATGCAGAGGAAGGAAGATTTGTGGCTGGCTCCATTTTTGAAAATAAAATGCAAAGTCAATTGCCCAATGGTAATTTTGCCGTTTTATACAGAACCAACTCACAATCAAGAGCCATTGAGGATGCCCTTAGAAAAAGGGATATACCATATAGGATTTATGGCGGACTTTCCTTTTATCAACGAAAGGAGATCAAAGACGTGCTTTCCTATTTAAGATTGGTGATCAATCCCAAGGACGAAGAAGCACTTAAACGTGTTATCAATTTTCCGGCCCGTGGCATTGGACAAAGTACCTTGGATAAACTTACCGTTGCCGCAAATCACTACAATCGCTCAATTTTTGAGGTTATGGACAATCTTGAAAGAATAGATTTAAAGATAAATGCCGGTACCAAAAGAAAATTGGGAGACTTTGTCGCCATGATAAAGAGCTTCCAGATCATGAACGAGAGTGCAGATGCCTTTACCCTTGCGGAACATGTCGCCAAAAAATCCGGTGTATTATTGGAATTTAAAAAGGACGGTACTCCCGAAGGCATAGGCAAGATGGAGAACATAGAGGAATTGTTGAACGGTATTAAGGACTTTGTTGAAGGGCAAAAGGAATTGGCAGATGCTAAAGGGGATATAGGCGAGTTTTTAGAGGATGTGGCGCTGGCCACAGATCTCGATAAGGATACCGGAGATGATGACCGAGTGGCTCTAATGACCATTCACTTGGCAAAGGGACTGGAATTCCCACATGTTTATATTGTAGGGATGGAGGAAGATCTTTTCCCATCGGCAATGAGTATGAATACCAGAAGTGAACTGGAAGAGGAAAGACGCTTGTTTTATGTAGCACTGACAAGGGCAGAAAAGCAGGCCTATTTAACCTATACCCAGAATAGATATCGCTGGGGCAAATTGGTAGACGCGGAACCTAGTAGATTTATTGAGGAGATAGATGAAAAATATATAGAAAACCTCACCCCAGTAGTGAGATCCAGATACACCCCTTTAATAGATGTTGATATTTTTGGCGATGTTGATAAAAGCAAATTAAGGCAGAACAAGCCTTTACAGGGAACACCGCCCAGAGGTGTGAAGCCCAATGAAAATCAGTTGCGCAAACTTCGGAAACTAAAGCCCGAACTTGGAACTCCAGTAGGAAACACCAATGCGGTAGACCCCAATCTATCAGAAGGCTCCCTAGTAAACCATACCAGATTTGGTAGGGGAAAAGTACTAAAAATTGAGGGGGTGGGAAATGACAGGAAAGCCGAAATTAAATTTGATAAGGGAGATATTAAAAAGCTATTGCTAAGGTTTGCCAAGTTGGAAGTAATCGGTTCCTAATTTTTTTCTTTGTAATGATAGCTCATAAATGTGCTCGTATAAATGCCTTTAATTTAATTGAAGTGTCCACAAGATCAAGTCCTTCCCAACCATGGCCTCCAGTTGGATAAAGGGTAAATTCGTGTTCCACCTTTAAAACCTTCAATCGGTCCCTTAGTGCAATCCCCTGGGAGTTGGGGATCAATGGGTCCTGAGCTCCATAAAACAATATGGTTGCTGGAGAAGTGGAGGTAACCTGATACAAGGGACTTACTTTTTCCAAAACTTCGGGATTGTTCCCAAATTGATCCAAGATTGTCCTTAAGTCCTGATTTGGAGTATTTAGATATGCCTCGTCCAACAGATTGGTAGGACCAACAATACTACAGACCATCCTAACCTGTTTTTTGAAGTCCTGGGAATAGCTCCATAATAAGGAAAGGTGGGCGCCGGCACTAGCACCAATAAACCCTATTTCCGAAGATATCTGAAACTCTTGGGCCCTGTTACGTAACTGGCTTACCACCAAATTTATATCATCTATTTGCATGGGGTATGGGGGATTGTTGACATCTGCCAACCTATAATTCATGTTTACCACAGCAATCTCCGGTAATTGATTTCTGATAAGATCCTTAAAGGGATCCATTTCCGATTTATCCCCTGCTGCCCATCCTCCCCCATGTACCAAAATAAGTACTTTAGTATCCTTGGTCCTGTTTTGTGGAAGATAAATATCATACTTTTGATGCAAATTGGAACCGTATTCCAAATTGATCATACTTTTGGCCTCCAAGGAGGAAAGATCCGGGGCTACAGAATCTTTTGAACATGAGCTAGTGACCAAAAAAAGGTAATTTAATAGTATGATGAAGACGAACCTATACATAATAATATTATTTATTAAATTGATAACGTCTTTTTTTAACCAATAATATGGCAGAATTAATAAAAATATATCCAGAAAACCCAAATCCCAAGGAGATAAAGAGGGTAGTGGAGGTACTTAGAAAAGGGGGACTGATTATTTATCCAACCGATACCGTGTATGGCTTGGGATGTGATATTACCAACACCAAGGCCTTGGAAAAAATAGCACGGATCAAAGGAGTAAAATTGGCCAAGGCCAATTGGTCCTTTATATGCGCGGATCTCAGTAATCTTTCGGATTACGTAAGACAAATAAATACCTCTACTTTTAAAATTCTCAAGCGGGCCCTACCCGGACCTTATACTTTTATTCTTCCGGGCAATAACAACCTGCCCAAAGAATTTAAAAAGAAAAAAACGGTGGGTATTCGTATACCCGACAATTCCATTGCCAGGACTTTGGTCGAAACCTTGGGAAATCCTATAGTTTCAACCTCCATTCACGATGAAGATGAGCTGTTGGAATACACTACCGATCCGGAACTTATTTTTGAAAAATGGGAGAACCTTGTAGATGTGGTAATAGATGGTGGATACGGGGACAATGTTGCCTCTACGGTGATCGATCTTTCGGAAGATGAGCCCATTATTGTAAGGGAAGGCAAAGGCAGTTTGGATATATTTTAAAAACAAAGAAGGTTTTCCACACCGTAAAGAACAAAAAAAAAGCGACCCATAAGGTCGCTTTTTAAGTTATTCAAACTATTGCTCTTAGTTGATCTTAGGATCTTTCATTCCCTCTTCGATCATGCTATAGAATTGATCAATTTTTGGAAGTACAACAATACGTGTTCTTCTATTCTTAGCCTTGTCTGTTGGGGAAACAGGAATATATTCTCCTCTTCCTGCAGCAGTCATACGCTTAGGATCAACACCGTAATCTTTTTGCAAAATACGTACTACTGAAGTTGCGCGCTTTACACTCAAATCCCAGTTGTCATATAAAACTCCACTGTTGTATGGATCGGTATCGGTATGACCTTCCACCATAAATTCGAAATCTGGTTTATTGTTAACCACTTGGGCAACTTTACCTAAAATTTCCTTAGCTCTCTGGGTTACGTTAAAGCTACCGCTTCTAAATAAAAGTTTGTCAGAAATAGAAACAAATACCACTCCTTTTTCTACACTGATTTCAATGTCCTCATCATCCAAGTTTCCAAGAACACCTTTTAAACTTTGTACCAAAGCCAAGTTAACGGAATCCCTTCTTGTAATGGCATCGTTAAGCTTTCTTATAGTCAGATCCTTTTCCTTTAAACTTTCCAAGGATTTCTCCAAGTTATCGGCACCTTTACTAGTAAGCGTAGTAAGGTTGCCCATATTGTTTATCAAATCTTGGTTATTGGCTTTAAGGAAGGCATTCTGATCTTCCAAAGTCTGCATTTTTGAAGTTGCAGCAGCCTTATCTTCTAAACAGGTGTTTAATTTAACTGTCGCGGAATTTAATAAATCCTGTGCTTCTTTCGCCTTGGCCTCCATATCCGCATATTTCTTCTGCGATACACATGAAGACAATAAAAGGGTAATACCTAAACAGCCTAAAATGATTTTTCTCATAGTTATGATAATAGAATTAATAATTTATAATTTAATAGGTTCGTTTTAATGTTGGCAAAATTATATAAAACGCAATATTATGCGAGACCAATTTAGTTAATCTTTTACTAAATTGTTAAATATTTTTACATGATTTATATAATAAGCCCAAACAATAGATTTTACAACATAGTAATTAGCTGTAAAATAGGACTTTTCACGCTTCTTGTAAATGGCCCAAAAATTTTTGTAAAAACTAAAATGGGCCATTAAAATAGCCCAAAAATGCTTAAATCTACCCTGAAGGATAAAATTGAGGCCGGCCAGACCATCCAAAATCATTCTTGTGAGTACTATTGGGAATACCTTTCGCAAAGGTAGGTTCTTAACAAGGGAATAGAGGGAATTTCTGAAGTTTAAAAAAGTCTTTTTAGGATCCATACTACCCAAGGTTGAACCACCTAAATGATATACCTCCGAACCTCCCACATAAAAAACCTTATATCCCTTATTTTTAGCCCTCCAACATAGGTCTACTTCTTCCTGATGGGCAAAATAATCCTCGTCAAATCCATTTAGCTCCTTGAATACCTCTTTCTTAAGAAACAAACACGCTCCAGTGGCCCAAAATATTTCCTTTACATCATTATATTGGCCATTGTCCGCTTCCAATTCATTAAAGATGCGTCCGCGGCAAAAGGGATAACCAAACTTATCAATAAAACCGCCCGCGGCTCCCGCGTACTCAAAATGTCCCTTTTTTTTAAAATCCAATATTTTTGGTTGCACAATAGCCGCCATCGGGTTGTTCTCAAATTCCCCAATTATTGGGATAAGCCAATCCTTGGTTACTTCCACATCAGAATTCAAAAGGCAATATATATCGGCATCAATATTGGGCAAAGCATCATTGTACCCCTTGGCATAGCCGCCATTGCCCGAATTTCTAATGATACCTACCTGTGGATATCTATTTTTTAAAAAGGCTATGGAGCCATCTGTGGATGCATTGTCAGCGACATAAATATCGGCCTCCTTGGAGAATTCCGTTACGGAAGGAAGAAACTTTTCCAAAAGTGCCTCTCCGTTCCAATTAAGTATAACTACTGCGATTTTCAACATATTCCACCATGCCCAAAGAATAGGCATCTATTCAAATTAATAAGTTCTGATTAAGATGGCAATGTAAAGAAATATTTTATAAATGACTATGGATATTTTGATAACCCATGGTCGAAGCCCATAAACTATAGTGGGATAGTTACTTGTCCCTTACCTAGGTCTATAATCGGGAATATCCGTAAGGAAACTATATTGTTCCCTATCGAAATCCATGCTACAAAAAAAATGATCCAGACCATTGGTGACCATTAGATATTTGGCTTTGAGCAAAAGGTTATAACGGGCAATTTGGTCAAAGACCACTTGGTCAATTTTAGTGTCGGGCGATTTACATTCTACCAGAATTTCGATACTCCCGTCCGGATTGAAGACCACTACATCGTATCTTTTTTTTAAATTATTAATTAGCAATTGCTTTTCAACGTTGATATGGGCCTTGGGGTAATTTTTGTCGGAAATTAGATTGTGCACTACATGCTGCCTTACCCATTCTTCGGGTTGGAGCACCACAAATTTTTTACGTATGACATCAAAAATATAGATTTTATTTTCCCTATTTTTGAATCGAAAGGGATAGGACGGATAGTTTAATGGTTGCATTGTGCAAAGTTGATGATTTTTTTTAGATGGACGAGGTAAAACAAATTGTAGGCAATATAAAAAAAGGAAATATAGCACCCATATATTTTCTAACGGGCGAAGAACCATATTATATAGATAAGATATCGGAGTATATTGAAAAAAATGTCCTGACAGAGGAAGAACGTGGTTTTAATCAGGTGGTGCTATACGGTAAGGAAATTACGATAGAGGATATAGTGGGCAACGCCAAGAGATATCCCATGATGTCCGAACGCCAAGTGGTCATTGTGAAAGAGGCACAACATTTATCCCGTACCATAGAAAACCTTGTTCCCTATGCCGACCAACCCCAACCCTCCACAGTACTTGTATTATGTTACAAATACAACAAGCTGGATAAACGCAAGAAATTGTATAAATCCATAAAGAAATCGGGGGTAATATTTGAAGGTAAAAAATTATATGAAAATCAGGTCGGGGATTGGATTAAAAAGTCCCTACATTCAAGAGGTTATGGTATTACTTTCAAGGCGGCCAATTTATTGGTCGAGTTTCTTGGCACCGATTTAGGCAAGATAGATAAGGAGCTTGAAAAATTGTGTTTGGTGGTACCAAAAGGAGTTGAAGTTAACCCCGAAGCCATAGAATCAAATATTGGAATAAGTAAGGATTACAACAATTTTGAACTAAAAAAAGCCATTGGGGAAAGGGACGTTGAAAAGGCCACGAGAATTGTCAATTATTTTGCCCAAAATCCAAAGGACAATCCCTTTGTGCTAACAATAACGCTTTTATATTCGTTTTTTATACAGCTACTTTCTTATCACGGCTTAAAGGACCACTCACCAAAAAATGTCTCCACGGCCTTGGGTATACGGCCGTTTTTTGTTTCGGAAATTCAGACGGCCGCAAGAAATTATCCCATGAGGCGTGTCAGTGAGATTATTTCCGGCCTAAGGGAATTGGATGTCAAGGGAAAAGGAGTGGGGTCCAACATTTCGCAGGCCGACTTACTAAAAGAGTTGTTGATCAAAGTATTCTAAAACCTTTAATGTTTGAATCTCCCTAAAACTACCTTCATGAAATGTTAGGAAAAAATCTTGGAAATAAAAATTACGGGAACCAGAAGGTCTTGGACAATAGATCTATCGATCAGATTTACTTCTTGTCCAGGCTATATTTTCCAGGCCCCAATAAAAGTATTGAAATAAAGGCAATCAAAAATAAAATGGCCTTTTCCTTAACATTATAGGGGTCCGCACTATGTACTATCAAGACAGCCACCAACATGGTGATAATTGTAGGTACTGTTGCCCAACGTGTTTTAAAACCGACAATAATTAAAATAGGACAGACAAACTCTCCTATAACCGCAAGAAATAGGGAAGGGGCGGCACCAATTCCAATGGGATCTCCAAATTCAAAATTACCACCAATTAGTTTTTGAAATTTAGGTAGTCCGTGGGTTAGCATTAAAATAGCGGAAGCAATACGAAGAAATAGTAGGCCTAGGTCTCTCATTGGGGGAATAGCTTTTAGAATAAATTAATAATGTTATTGCGCCTAAAAGTAATTATTTGTTTTTTAAAAACAAAAGGAATTATAGCTGATCAATTTTTTCAGAAATATCGATATGGATTCCACGGTTATCGCAACTCGGGGAAATCCATAGGATTTGATTCATGCATTATGTCATAAACCTTTTCAAAGATATCCTCGGCGTTAGGCTTGGAGAAATAGTCGCCATCCGTGGCGTAGGCGGGCCTATGGGGCTTTGCCGTAAGGGTTTGGGGGGCACTGTCCAAATACTTATACGCTCCCTGTTTCTCAATAATTTCATGAGTTAAATAGGCTGAGCAACCTCCAGGCACATCTTCGTCTATAACCAACAACCTGCTGGTTTTTTTAACACTCTTAAGTACGTCTTGTCGCAAATCGAACGGCAATAAACTTTGTGCATCCACAACTTCGGCATCTATCCCCACATCTTTAAGTTCTTCAGCTGCTTGCAGCACTATTCTTAGGGTAGATCCATAGGAAAGTAAAGTAATATCCGTTCCGGTTCTAACTACTTCAACAATTCCGATAGGTGTACATAAATCCCCAAGGTTATTGGGTTTGGGCTCCTTCAATCGATAACCGTTTAAACTCTCGATCAACAAGGCCGGCTCATTTCCCTTCATAAGGGTGTTATAAAAACCTGCCGCCTTGGTCATATTTCTCGGCACTAAAATATACATGCCCCGCAATAAGTGTATTAAACCACCCATTTGCGAACCAGAATGCCATATCCCTTCCAATCGGTGTCCACGGGTCCTAACTATTAATGGTGCCCTTTGTTTACCAACCGTCCTATAGAGTAGAGTGGCCAAATCATCGGTCAAGGTAAAAAGTGCATAGAAAATGTAATCCAAATATTGAATTTCGGCAATTGGGCGTATACCTCTCATTGCCATCCCTATACCTTGCCCAATTATACTAGCCTCCCTAATACCAACATCGGCGACCCGAAGTTCTCCATATTTCTTTTGTAATCCTTCCAATCCTTGATTAACATCCCCTATGGTTCCACTATCTTCCCCAAATATCAATGCTTGGGAGTATCTTTCAAAAAGAGAATCAAAATTGTCCCTAAGAATTATTCTCCCATCCACTTCCTCCGGGTCCGCATCATACGTAGGGGGTACCTCAGGAACACTCAAGGCGTTGTTGCTTTGTTCGTTATACAAATAGGAACTGAACTTGGTTTGGGATTCCTCTAAAAAATTCCTGGTCCAAGCGGCCAAAAGGTCTTTTTCCTTACTGTTTTCACCCAATAAATATCGCATTGCCTTTCTAGCCTTGGAAGCCATATCCTTTTTTATGGGCTCTTCAATAGCTATTAAATCGTTCTTTAGTTTGGTGATAAAAATTTTGTTTTCACTGGAATTGGCTGCATTCTCCAATAAGTTCACCAATATTTTTTTCTGTTCCTTATGGGGGGCCAAAAACTCTTCCCAAGCTTCTTTACGAGCGCTTCTAACCTGTCTCTTGATATTCTTTTCTAGGGTTTTTAAATCTTCTTCAGTGGAAATACCATTTTCCAATATCCATTCCCTATATCGCTTGTTGCAATCATTGTCCCTTTCCCATTGTAAACGTTCCTCACTCTTATAACGCTCATGTGAACCCGAGGTAGAATGTCCCTGTGGTTGTGTTAGTTCGGTTATATGGATAATTACCGGAACGTGTTCGTCCCTCGCTATATCCGAGGCGTTTTCATAGGCATGGATCAGGGCCGTATAATCCCAACCCTTAACTTTTAAGATCTCGTAACCCGCATTGTCCTTGTCCCGTTGAAAACCGACTAAAATCTTTGATATATCCTCCTTGGTGGTCTGGTGTTTGGCATGGACGGAAATACCGTAATTGTCATCCCAAATACTGATTACCATTGGCACTTGTAATACCCCGGCCGCATTTATGGTTTCGAAAAAAACACCTTCACTGGTACTGGCATTACCAATAGTTCCCCAAGCCACTTCATTTCCATTATCTGAAAATTTAGAACTGTGCCTAACCTTAACGTTCCTATATATTTTGGATGCCTGGGCCAGGCCTAGCAATCTTGGCATTTGCCCTGCAGTACAAGAAATATCGGCACTACTGTTCTTTTGTTTGGTGAGGTCCCTCCAGCTGCCGTCCTCATTTAGACTATAGGTGGTGAAGTGACCTCCCATTTGTCTTCCTGCACTCATGGTTTCTTTGGTTATATCGGTAGTGGCATATAACCCATGGAAAAATTCCTTTGGGGTAAGCAGCCCCAAGGCCATCATAAAAGTTTGATCCCTATAATATCCACTTCTAAAATCCCCATCCCTAAAAGATCTGGCCATGGCCAATTGTGGAAGCTCCTTACCATCTCCGAAAATTCCAAATTTAGCCTTCCCGGTGAGAACTTCCCTTCTTCCCAAAAGACTACATTCCCTACTAGTAACGGCAATTTCATAGTCTTTCAAAATTTGTAATTGAAAATCGTCAAATGAAATATCGTTGCTTGCTTCGGAATCTATATTCATTACGTTATTGATGGTTTCTCGCAAAAATATCAAATCAATATGGTTTTTGCAACCAATAGCAGCGGATAATAATTAATAATTCTTTAAAGAAAATCGAAGAGTATTTTTAAATATTGATAATATCGTAAAAATAGTGTCAATATTTAAGAATATATTAATATTTTAAAACCATTTTCTCGTAAATAATCCGGTTAAAGTCCTTGGACTAAAGGTTATAACAAATCTGATTTTTTGATCGTATTGTGGTTGTGAAATCTCCCAGCCATTGTTGGAGTACAACGGAAAATAAAGTTCAAAATAATCTGTCAACAAGTTTAAACGAATACCGGAATCGTAGACAAAGCGTTCTTTTAAACCTTTATTTTTCACAAAACCAAGATCACCGTAGACTTCTATCCATCGCCATATATTTACACTGGTATTTATGGTTGCCATCCAATCATTGGCAAACGGGTTTTGCAATTTGGATTTAAACCCGCCCTCGGCAACTATAATCTGTTGACTATAGATTCCCGAGCCTTCCGATCTACCCAAATATTCATAATCAAACAGGTAATCTGTTGGCCTATCGAGGGCAAAACTGAAAAAGTCCGTACTTCCCGCCGTTTCGTTTCTGAGAAACTTCCCGGCAAAAAAGCGTAAATTAAACTGCCTATTGTTCTCGAAAAGTTTTCGGTATTCCAATTCATACGCAAGCTTGGTAAATTTATTGGAATACTGCGCATCAACCGACCAGGATAGATAGTTGATTATATTATTGGTGGTATTATAGTATTTTGCGTTGAACACATTATAGTCCGGATCCGTTTCCAACCCCAAGGACTGTAAACTTGGATCTATATCCCTAAAAACACTAACGGACCTAATTATCAAAGCTTCCCTCTGGTTCAATAAAAGATTGTTGGGCCTCCAGCCAAAACCTATAGAAGGGCTCACAGTACTGTAACGGGAATTCTCCCGAAAGTGTGAGGTGGAGCCCCTAAGGGAATAGTTGGTAACGTACAGACCACTTTTCCCGTGGTATTGACGGAAATTAAACTTGCCGTAACCTACAAAAGTCTTTTCATTGGGAGCATAGGAAGGGGCCAGATCAAAAACAAACGGCCTTTCCAACAACGTTTTGTTGTGTAATCTCATCCCTGGGGAAAGTCCGTCATACTTGTTGAATCCAAGGACCGGGACATAAAAAACCTGATTGTAATACGGATCCTCGGCATCTTTGAAAAATTGAAATTTCAGTTTTTTATTACTGGAAAAGAATCCGTTCAAAGATTTCCAATTATCCCTTTGATTAAATTCCGGAATGGTCTGGTCATAATTCAAAACTAAACGATCTTCCCCGTTCCTGGGAATTGTAAAGGCCTGTTGATCGCTAATATTTGTAAACCAATAATTTGAAACAACGGTATCATTTTTTATTCCAAAAAGGGAAATGGGTACATTGGTGCCTTCCTTGTTCTTTAGGATGACCACGAGCGAGTCCTCCATTTTTTGTACTTTTTTAATTTTAAAGTCGATTTTTTGGGTGGTGGATACATATTCATCAAAAAACCAATTGATATCCTTATCCGAGTTTTCAACAACTATAAATTTAAAATCTGCGGCGGTACATGGTTTTAATCTATAATTTATATAGAATTCCTTTACACTGCGATCTACATGCTCCTTACCCGTATAATCGGCCAAATATGCCAACCCCAATCCTGCCTTGTATCTGTTGGCTATTTTTTGATTGAACTTTACGAGCGAATCGTTGGGAGTAGTAAGGGATTGATCAATGTTTCTTCTGGCCGACAACATATGGAGCAGGGGATACTGTTCGTTAAAATCCATTTTGGCCAGATGAAAATTTCGTATCCCCCAAATACTGGATAATTTGCCCAACAGTTTTTGATCAGGATAGAATTCCTCCACAAAACCGATCATCAAATAGTTGAGAATAGCATCGGTAACCCATTTTTCCTTTCTTGGATCCAGGAACATGGTTTCCCTAATAAAGCTGTTAAGGGCGGTTTTGAGAAATTTCATTTCAAATTGAAACTGTTCCTCATAGGGCCGAATAAAGCTCGGTAATTGGTTGATGCCATACAAGGGGTCCTTATTATAATCCAATTCAGAGACCAACAATTGTTTATGTGGGAAATCGCCCAAATTTTCATAGATATATTTGGATATCCGATTGATGGAGATTCCCGAAGATATTTCGTCATATTTCGGAGACCGGAGATTGGTCAAAATAGTTATATCCGGGGTTACATGCTTTACAAATTGATTGGAAGGCCTTATAATGATCTCCCCACTTTTTTGATTAATACCTTGAAAATAAACATGTTGCACATCACCTTCTTCCTTTTTGCCCAATTCATGAAAATTGGAGACCGCAAATAAATTATGGGGTATAATAAGTTCTATGGATGTATTGGCCATATCCGTATAAAGATCTTCCAAATTCTTGTTGGAATATAAATGCCATTCCCCGTCATAAACGGCAGGGGTAAGGTACCAATCCTTTAAATAATAGCCTCCCTTATTATCGTAGCCGTAGGTAGTGAATTTATCCGAAGGCAATTTCACCCTATAGGTAATAAATATTTTGGTAGATGTGTTAGGGGGTAGGGGATGGTTTAGATTAATCTTAATAATATCCCTGCCAGGGGCATACTCCCAATCCAAACCTTGGTAATTATCATCAACGGTACTAGTAATTTTTGTATTCCCCCTTTCAACCTCCTTGGCAAGATGTAGTCCCTTCTTAAATTCTTCGGAAAATCTCTTGGCCAAGGCCGTATTTTTATTGGCATAGGCATTGGCCCAATCATTAAAGTAAATAAACTGTAAAGTATCCTTGGAATTGTTTAGATAGACAATTTCTTGTTGAATATTGAAAGTCTTACTTTCGACATCCAAGGTGGCTGAAAGTTTATTGGAATGTTGGGCAACGGACAGTCCATTGATACAAAGGATTATCAACAATAAAATAGGTTTCCGAATGTATACCAATTTCCTCAAGAATCTTGCATTTAGAAATTAGGGCTCAATATATTTCCTTTGTAAAAGGAATCTATTATATCCACCACTTCTTCCTCCGAATCAACTATTTGAATTAAATCCAGATCATTTGGGCTAATATTTCCAATATTTAGCATAGAATCCTTAATCCAATCCATTAATCCATTCCAAAACTCCGAGCCTACCAAAATAATAGGGAATTTTTCTATTTTGTTGGTCTGTATCAGTGTAATTGCTTCAAAAAGTTCGTCCAATGTACCAAAACCACCGGGCATAACCACAAAGCCCTGTGAGTATTTTACAAACATAACCTTGCGGACAAAGAAATAGTCGAAATCCAAACTTTTATCCCCGTCAATATAGGGATTGTCATGTTGTTCAAAAGGTAAATCAATGTTCAGGCCAACGGAGGTGCCACCTGCCAAATGTGCGCCCCTGTTTCCGGCCTCCATTATTCCCGGACCGCCTCCTGTAATAATTCCATAACCGGCTTCGGCAATACTCTTGGCCACACTCACCGCCAGTTCATAGTATTTGTCACCTGGTTTGGTACGTGCGGATCCAAAGACGGAAACACATGGGCCTATAGCGCTCATTTTTTCAAATCCGTTCACAAACTCGCCCATAATCTTGAATAGGGCCCAGGAATCGTTGGTTTTTATCTCATTCCATCCTTTGTGATGCTGCTCTTTTCTCATGTTAAATTTTATCCTTAATCAATTTAGACTATTATTTTCATAACCTTATAATCCTGTTTTCATGAAAATAGTATCTTTTGTTGACAGTTAATTTCACAAACCTAATTCTTTTCTTAGAAATTTTGAGGTGTAACTCTTTTTATCCTTGGCCACCTCCTCTGGAGTTCCTTCTGCAACTACCATACCACCATTGCGACCACCTTCGTATCCAATATCGATAATATGGTCTACCATTTTTATAACGTCCATATTATGTTCAATTACCAAGACGGTATTTCCCTTGTTTACAAGCTTATTAAGTACGTGCATCAATACCCTAATATCTTCAAAATGTAGACCGGTTGTTGGTTCGTCCAGAATATAAAAGGTATTTCCAGTATCTCTTTTGGATAGTTCCGTAGCCAACTTTATACGCTGCGCTTCACCACCGGATAGGGTGGTAGATTGCTGTCCAAGGGATATATATCCCAGCCCTACATCTTGAATAGTCTTTAATTTGCGATAGATCTTGGGGATATTCTCAAAAAAATCAACAGATTCGTTTATGGTCATTTCCAGAACATCGGCTATAGATTTACCCTTATACCGTATCTCCAAGGTTTCCCTGTTGAACCGCTTTCCATGACAGGTCTCGCATTCAACATATACATCTGGCAAAAAATTCATTTCAATTACCCTGAGACCTCCACCTTGGCATGTTTCACAACGTCCGCCCGTAACATTAAAACTAAAACGACCAGGTTTATATCCCCTAATGGAGGCTTCTTGGGTCTTGGCAAAAAGGGACCTTATTTCGCTAAAGACACCGGTATAGGTAGCAGGATTGGATCTTGGGGTTCTTCCTATGGGAGACTGGTTAATGTCTATAACCTTGTCTATATGATCCAAACCTTTAATTTTTTTGTAAGGCATCGGGATTTTTACCCCATTAAAATAATACGCATTTAAAATGGGATATAAGGTTTCGTTGATCAGGGTAGATTTACCACTGCCGGAAACACCGGTAACCCCGATCATTTTTCCCAAAGGAAAACGCACCGAAACGTTTTTAAGATTATTTCCGGAACAACCGGATAATTCCAGACTGTTTCCATTCCCTTCCCTGCGTTTTTTAGGAACTTCTATTTTTAATTTTCCGGTAATATAATCGGCCGTTAGGGTATGGTGGTCTTTAAGGGCCTCCGGACTTCCTTCCGAAATTATTTCCCCACCGTGCTTTCCTGCCTTGGGGCCAATATCTATAACATGGTCTGCCCGTTCTATCATATCGCGGTCATGCTCAACCACAATTACTGAATTGCCTAGGTCTCTGAGCGATTCCAAAGACTTTATTAAACGCTCATTATCCCTTTGGTGCAATCCAATACTGGGCTCGTCCAAGATATAAAGAACGCCAACCAATTGCGACCCAATTTGGGTGGCCAATCTAATACGCTGTGCTTCCCCACCGGACAGGGATTTACTACTTCTGTTCAAAGAGAGGTAATCCAGGCCAACATCCAATAGAAATTGAACCCTTGTTTTGATCTCCTTTATAATTTCCTCGGCAATTTTTAATTGGTTGCCTTCCATTTTTTTTTCCAGTCCGCTAAAGAAATCCGCCAATTCCGAAATGTCCAAATTGGAGAGATCGGCAATATTTCTGTTGTCTATCTTAAAATATAAGGACTCTTGCTTCAATCTAGTGCCTTCACAGCTGGGACACTTAATTTTATCCATATATTCCTTGGCCCAACGTTTAATGGAAGTAGAGTTGGCCTCATGGAATTGACTCTTGATAAAATTCGATATCCCTTCGTAATCTATTTTGTAAACGCGTTTTACACCCAAGGTTTTTGAGTCCACCTCAAAACTCTCCTTACCACCGTAGAGCAATATTTGAAGAGCTTCGGACGGTATTTTCGATATCGGGTCCGTAAGTTCAAAATTATACCTTTGGGCTATAGTCTCAATCTGCTTAAAGGCCCATGAATTTTTATATTCCCCCAAAGGGGCAATACCACCAGCCTTAATGGACAATTTTTTACTAGGAAAAATTTTATTTTCATTAACCTCATAAACGTGACCCAGTCCATTGCAATCAGGACACATACCTTTTGGTGAATTAAAGGAAAAAGTATTGGGTTCCGGGGAAGGGTATGATATTCCAGTGGTTGGGCACATTAAATCCCTACTAAAATAACGCGGTACTTCGGTTCCTTCCTCTAAAATCATCAATACATTTTCACCACTGTACATGGCCGTATTAATAGTTTCTGAAATACGCTTATCCAATTCTGTACTCTCCTCTATTTTGAGTCGGTCTATAACAATCTCGATATCGTGGGTCTTATAACGATCCACTTTCATACCCTTTGCGATATCCTTGATTTCCCCATCTACCCTTACCTTGACAAAGCCTTGTTTCGCAATCTGTTCGAATAGTTCCCTGTAGTGCCCCTTTCTGGACTTGATGATCGGGGCCAATATATTTATTTTCTTGCCTTTGTAAGAGGATATGATCAAATCCTTAATTTGTTCATCATCATAGCTAACCATCTTCTCCCCGGTATTGTAGCTATAGGCATCACTGGCCCTGGCAAATAAAAGTCTAAGAAAATCATATATTTCGGTAATAGTACCTACAGTAGACCTTGGGGATTTTGAAGTCGTCTTTTGCTCAATGGCAATTACCGGTGATAGACCATCTATCTTGTCCACATCCGGGCGCTCCAATCCCCCCAAAAACTGTCGGGCATAGGCCGAAAAAGTTTCAATATAACGTCTCTGTCCTTCAGCATATATGGTGTCAAAGGCCAAGGAGGATTTGCCGCTTCCGGACAGTCCGGTTATAACAACAAGCTTTTCCCTGGGTATGGTAACATCTATATTTTTAAGGTTGTGCACTCGAGCGCCCTTAACCTCAATATTCTCTTCGTAATTGATCATTTTCATAGCAATGTGCGAAGTTACGACTTTGATACCTAAAAATGAAGAAGGGGCTATTTAGTTTTTTGTAGATTAAAAGCTTAACTATAAATTAGCATTTTTAACCTTAAAATATTTTTTAATGCAACTTTTAGGAATAGGTTCCCGGATTAATCACAGTGAATACGGTAAAGGAGTAGTTACCAATGTAACGTCTAAGCATTATTGGGTTACTTTTATAGACAAAGGATTGGAAACCATAGATTTGGATTCGAATTTTGAAGTTGTGGAGGCAGTGGAGGACGAAGTGGATACCATTAGCTTTTCCGAAGTGGAACAATCGTTGATTTCTATATTAAGACGTTGGAGCGATGCCAGTTCCATTACCCCGATTGCCGATAAATGGAAAGGGGGGAGTCTGGTTTTAAAACCCGGCGATTCCAACTTGTCTGAAAAAGAAATTCCAATGGATACCTTTTTTCACAAAATAGTCATGGTCAGGGACCGAATTAGGGTAATGGAGCAAAAAATAAACAGCAGTAAAAATTTGGATGACCAGGAAAAGGTGGACCTGCAACAATATATAACAAGGATTTATGGCAGCTTAACTACGTTTAACGTACTTTTTAAAAATCAGAGCGATAATTTTGTAGGGGAAAGAACCAAGTAAGCTTACCTAGAAATTAAAACTTTAATTCAATTCCAATGTACTGCATATAAACAGGATTTATACTTTAAATAGTATTGGCTATTCCATAATGAAAAAAAGGGACGAATGACTCAAATAATGATTACACCGCCGCCTTTTCTCCTTCAGCTTCCAACTGAACTCTTTTGGAATAAGGCGAATGTGGGTGCAACTTATTGTTTATAAATTGTTTTATATGGGTTTGGCTTAGCTTCCTGGGATAATCATGAACTGATAATTCCATGGAAATAATTTCAACAGTATATAGATTGTAAAAAATGGCATATTTTCTCTTTTGATCATATATTATAAACTCCTGTCCCTGAAACTTTGATCTGAAGTATTTGGATATGAGCGGTAGCACATCAAATGCTGGTGAAACTATGGAAAAGAAAACCTGATCTTGTGATATTTCAAAATTTGCAATAGCCTCTATCCTGTGCTTTTCCCGCGCCACCATTCTTGAATGTTGCTGTATTCTTAATATTATATCGGAAATACCCTCTATGGGATGATCATCGGGGTTGGCATACATGGAGCGGATGTATTGGTATAGGAGAAGTTCAATACCTTTGGTTTCACTTAAAAAGGCAAAGTAAATGGATTTAATGGCGGCATTACTTTTATTTTGTATGCTGTTCCAAACACGTCTTGCCTTGTCCATCTGGGTAAAAACTGTTATCGCTTCGGAAAACAGCCCCTTTTGAAGCTCTCTATTTTTCTGGATATCGGTCACTGGGATCTTCTCCTCAAATATTTTGTAAACCGTGGTTAGAAAACCATTAAAACTGCCGTCGTAAATTAAAACCTTGGGATTTTCCATAATTAATCAAATAAACTGAGTTGAACACTTAATTCTTTTTTTGGACGCCTTCTTTGGATTTTTTCCAAATGCCCCATGGACACAGTTCGATTCTTCCCGGAAGTATTGGCGGTATAATGATTATCCTCCATTCCGGAACAGGCCAGAACACTTAATTTTTGATGTAGATCGTCCAAAGTCATTTTATTCAAAAGTTGTAATTATTCCAAATATATGGATTATTTCCCAATTATGGAAATAGTCCATAAAATATTTTGGATATAATCCAAATTGCGTATATTTGAAGCAAATAGATACGGACCATTTTACCCCACGGGGACATGTCCGTGTGAACCGTATCAATATAAAACCTGTACTATGAACGAGGATATGGAAATTGTAACAAAGCGATTTACAGATTTACGCCGCGAATTGGGATATACCCAATCCGATTTTGCCAACTTGCTCGGTATTTCAAATACCACTGCTGACATAGAAAGGGGCCGTACCAAATTATCTGGAAAAGTAGTGGTGGAATTACTCAAACAATTTAAAATTAATCCACTTTGGTTATTTGGGGAAAGTTCCCAAAAGCATTTAGCGATTACTAATATCAGTGTTATTCCAAAGGTGGTTACGGTAAATTCTGCCGAAAATGAGAATATGGTATTGGTAAACGCAAAAGCAGCAGCAGGATACCCCCAAAATATCCAGGACACCAGTTGGTACAAACAGCTACCTGCCTTTGATATTCCCTTACCGGAATTCAGAAATGCCACTTATAGGGGGTTCCAAATTGAAGGGGATAGTATGCTGCCCAACCTAAAGCCGGGGGAATGGGTATTGGCCAGGGCGGTGGAAGGTCTAAAAGATATAAGTTCCAACAAAATTTATGTGGTGGTATTACAGGATGCCGTACTGGTTAAAAAAATTGAAAAATCGCCCAATCCGGCCGTAATATCCCTAATATCCTTAAATGAAAACTATCCTCCCTACAGCGTTAATACGGAAGACATACAGGAACTTTGGCAAGTTAGCAGCAAAATAACCTTTGGAGTGGATGCCACCTCAGAGAAGGGCTTGCTGAGACAGCTGCAGGAATCTATGGATGAGCTTAAAAATCAACTCAAAAAAGTGAATAATTAATATAGCACCATTGTAGGCTGGAAATGGCCAATATTTTTAGGGCAGCTATTTTCCGTATTAAAAATACCTAAAGTAGGTAATGGAGACCAGCCGGAAGCATAGGCGATTTTTCGTGAAGAATATTCAGGTTGAAGCCATGTGGCATCATAAAGAAAATACCATTAACATTTAGTTGCCCTTCCGACCGTAACGGGCAGGCCACCTTACCCGAGCAACCCAATGACACCTAGTGTGCCAATAACAATATGGCTCCTTACTAGTGTTGGTTGCCCATAGTCTTTTTACTCGATGACATGCACAATAAATCCGATGAATTACAAGACTATCTTTAATTCATAGGTTTCACAACAAGATATTGGCGTTACACAACAAAATTCTAAATTTCACAATACTACTGCATATTTTTGAACTGATAAAGAGTCCCAAATCTTATCATAACATAAATAAAAAGGCTGTGCAATTAACTTGTATTGCCTTTTTTATTTTAAACCCTATGACCGGCATTAGAAGTTGAAGGACAAAATAATGGTTAAATTGCCAACAAATCACTTTATTTGGCTGGTGATGTCACCAAACGATCAATGATGGTGGTAATTGAGAAGATGCGAGGTACAACATTAACCGTGCTTTGGCGTTTGTACTATTGAATCCAATATACCAAAGGCCCATTAAATTATTAAAAAAACCAAGAAGTAATTAGAATATTAAGACAACAATTGAACAATGGTGAAGTCTTTTCATAAAACATTTTTTTCATTAATGATTTGTTCATTGTGTTTTTGGTATTCACCTGCCCAAGACTCTTCAAACAAACCGGATTATTTTCAGGACTTCCAAAATAAGAAAGGAGCACAGGAAAGGTTCGATTATTTCTTCGGCACTCCCAATCGCTATCTCGAAGATTCTGCCTATGACTGGCAAGCAGCGGTAAATGTCTATCACAACAATGCCCAAAAATTGAAGGATTCAATAAGCATCACCAAATATGAGCTTATGCAATCCCAGCTTTATTATGATATTGGCGACTTTAGCAAAAGTGTGGCCATAGCAAATCAACTGTATAAGAAAATTGAAAATTTGGATTTGCCATCCAAAAAAATCCTTTTGGATCTCATAGACAATAACTACGCGAAATTAGGGCTATACGATCGGCAATTTGAAATAAGAAATGAAAAAAAGAATTTGGGCCTTACGGACAAGGTGATTTTCTATGATATTTATTCCAACCTGGGACTCCACAGAAAGGCAATGGACGACTATATCAAGGACAAACTTAAAACCATACGGGAGGACGATTACTACGGACAGGCACAATACCAGAGCAATGTAGGGAACTATCTTCTTTTGGACATGTCCTTTCCTACAGCTTTAACCTATTATAAAAAGGCAAAGGGATTTATAGATGTCTACCTAAACGATATCAGCAGGGAAAAAACAGAGCAGGAAATTAGTAAAGGTAATTTATTGAAGGCCATTATAGAAGGTAATATCGGGAAATGCCATGCCTTACTAAAGGAATACGATATTGCCATTCCCTTTTTGGAAAACTCCATCGATCTGTTCAACGAGTACAATAAGGGAAAATTCTCTTCGGAAATGGTTGAAAACACCTTGGAACTGGCAGATTGCCATTTGCAAAATGAAGACTACGAGAAGGCGAAGGAATACCTCCTTAATGGGCAAGATCCAGTAAAAACAGAGAATATCCTTAGAAAGAATAGACTGCTAGCGGCATATTATGACCGGATAGGGGATTATAAAAATTCGGTCGACTATTTAAAAAGAAATGTACGCATTAGGGATTCCCTGAATAGAAATGAATCCTCCATGAAAAAGCAACAATTGGCCGCCGTGGCCGGACAAGAGATAGAGTACTCCAAAAAAATGATGGAGCAGCAGAAACAGGATTTAGAACAATTTCGAAGCGACTTACAGGCGAAAGAGGATAGGATCCATGTTGTTTTTATTTCTTTGATTTTTACACTTTTAGGATTTGCAGGCCTGGTTTTTGCCTATTTGAAAAGTATTAAGAACCAACGGCTCATTGCCGATCAAAAGCGTATAATCGAGGCATCACTGGTAGAGAAGGATTCGCTTTTAAAGGAAATTCACCATAGGGTAAAAAACAACCTCCAGATGGTTTCCAGCCTGCTTAGCCTACAAACGAAGAACACCCGCAGTAAGGCGGCCATAGAGGCATTGGAAGAAGGTAAGAGTAGGGTAAAGGCGATGGCACTAATCCATCAAAAATTATATCAGAACGATGATCTCTCCGTGATAGAAATGCAGGGGTACATAGAGAGTCTGATCAACAGTGTACAATCGGTCTATAAAAAAGGAGGACATAATATCAATATTACCATCGATGCCGAAGACGTGGAGCTGGATATAGATAGGGCAATCCCCTTTGGTCTTATTTTAAATGAATTGGTATCCAACTCATTTAAATACGCCTTCCCTGACGATGACGAAAATGGGAAAATTTATATCCATTTGAGGAAAAATGGGGGGCAGGGCTATTTTGAATACACGGATAATGGTGTTGGACTGCCGGAGGATACGGATGACAGGGCCAATTCTTCCATGGGGATCAGGTTAATGAATCGTCTGGTAAATCAGCTTCAATCCACTTTAAATATCGATAAAACATCGGAAGGAGTTCGTTTTTGGTTCAATTTTAAATAAATTTGAACAAAAACAGTTCAACCTATGCAAATTACTTTTCTTGGCCATTCCTCTTTATTGATTGAAACAGGTGGAAAAAGCTTACTGGTAGATCCTTTCATTACAGGAAATGATAAAGTGAAAGGCAAAATCAACATTGAAGATTTAAAACCCGATTATATCTTGGTCACCCATGCCCATCAAGACCATATATTGGATGTCGAGGAAATTGGGAAAAAGAACAAAGCAACGGTGGTAAGTAATTTTGAGATTGCCACTTACTATGAAAACAAAGGTCTAAAGTCCCACCCTATGAATCACGGTGGAAGCTGGAAATTCGATTTCGGCACTCTTAAATATGTCAATGCCATTCATACCTCTTCCTTTCCGGACGGGACTTATGGCGGACAACCCGGCGGATTTATTTTATCTTCAGAAGGGAAGCATATGTATATTGCAGGGGACACGGCATTAACGATGGATATGAAGCTTATTCCAATGTCGTTCCATTTGGATCTTGCTGTATTGCCCATTGGCGATAATTTTACGATGGGGGTCGATGATGCACTTATAGCTTCCGATTTTGTTCAATGTCCTAGGATACTAGGTTATCATTACGATACTTTCGGGTATATTATAATTGATCATAAAGAGTCCGTTCAAAAATTTTCCAAGCATGGCAAAGAGTTAATTTTGCTGGAAATCGGTGAATCTTTAAAGGTATAATTACCTTACCTTATTTCGTAAAACCATTTTGTGGAGTAGTTTAGGAAAAAATCTTTTCAAATAGATGCCCAATACTTCTTTACGGCCTATGTAAACTTCAAATTTTTCCTTTTCTATGGCCTTGACCATTTTTATGGCAAAAAGTTGTGGTGATAATCCATTTTTAGTGGCCACATCATTATTAACCTGGGGCGTGCCATCCGCTGTGAGGGCATTTATGGCCACATTGGTATTTACAAATCCGGGGCAAACCAGGGTAACCTTTATATGGTCATTTTCATGTTCCATACGCAAGACATCAAAAAAACCATGAAGAGCGTGTTTGGCACCACAGTATCCAGAGCGGTAAGGCGATCCGAATTTTCCCATTAGGCTGGTTACCGTAACAAAATGGCCTTTTTTATGGGACACAAAATAGGGTAGGATTGCTTTGCTAAGGGCTATGGTACCCACATAATTTACCTCCATTAATTTCTTATATACTTTCATATCTGTTTCCAGGATCAAGGAGCGTTGGCTTATACCCGCGTTATTTATCAATATGTCTATTGATCCATAGAAAGACAAGGCTTCGGTTACTTTTCCGGACATACTATCGATATCCAATAGATCTAGGGTGAGCAGGGAAATAAAATCCCCCTTTGGACAACGGGCTTTAACATTTTGAATATCTATTAATTTTCTGGAAGAAATAATCAGTTTATAGCCTTTGCTATTAAATTCATAGGTCAGTGCTTCCCCTATACCGGATGAAGCTCCGGTTATCCAAACCACCTTACCGACTTTTGTATTCATTTTTTTCATATTTAGAAAAAAAGATAGTTAAATTTGATGTTATATTTCATGAAAGCGACCTACAAAAAATACATTTTAGATTTTAAACGTCCCAGTGGAACTTCCAGGGGTGTAATGACCCAGAAGGAAACCTTCTTCATTATCTTGGAAAAGGATAAGAAATTTGGAATTGGGGAATGTGGTATTCTTAGAGGTTTAAGTGCTGATGATGTGCCTGATTATGAGGATAGGCTAAAATGGACCTGCGATAACATCAATTTGGGCGAAGATAGGCTTTGGGAAACTTTGATGGATTATCCAAGTATTCAGTTTGGAGTGGAACAGGCCTTTTTATCCCTAAATTCCAGAACCCCTTTTTTACTTTATCCATCAGAATTTACGGACTCCAACATACCAATTATCATAAATGGATTGATCTGGATGGGCGATGAACATTTTATGCACCAACAAATCCAACAAAAGTTGGAGGAAGGTTTCAAATGCATAAAATTAAAAATTGGGGCCATCGATTTTGAAAAGGAAATAACACTTTTAAAATCTATTCGAAATAAATACAGTGAAAAGGAAATTGAACTAAGGGTCGATGCCAATGGTGCTTTTCTTCCTTCGGAGGCCATGCATAAACTGGAATGTCTATCCCCGTTTAACCTACACTCCATAGAGCAGCCCATAAAGGCAGGCAACGCCAATGAAATGAAGAAATTGTGCTTAAATCCTCCCATCCCCATAGCCTTGGACGAAGAATTAATCGGAATTGCAAATGTAACGGAAAAGGAGAAACTTCTACAAACTATAAGACCGCAGTACATAATCCTAAAGCCAAGTTTGATTGGAGGGTTTAGGGGAAGTATGGAATGGATCAGGGTTGCGGAGAAGTTAAATATAAAATGGTGGGTTACGAGTGCGCTGGAAAGCAACATTGGCCTTAACGCCATTGCCCAGTGGACTTACACCTTGGATAACCCTTTACCACAGGGATTGGGTACGGGTGGCTTATATACCAATAATTTTAAATGCCCGTTAAAAGTAAATAATGGAACAATATCCTATGAAAAAACCGGGAGTTGGGAAAATAATTTAATAGAGAATATATGTACATAGAGCAGGGATATAAAGGAAATTATGAATCTTGGCGATACCTTATTGGGATCTTGATCATTTTTATTGGCTGGCAACTTTTGGGATCCATTCCACTACTTGGGGTAATAACCGTTAAGGCTATCGGAGGGGCAACCTTTCCCTCGGATATTGCAGGGATGTCCAAAATAGTAGGTAGCAATTTATTTCTGTTCTTAATGTTAATTTCTTTTGTATTTGGTCTTTTGGCCACATTTCTTACCGTTAAATATGTACATCGACAAACCATAATCTCCCTTACCACTAGCCGAGAACGTATAGATTGGAAAAGAGTGTTTTTTGCTTTTGCTCTTTGGGGAACAATAACCGTATTGATTACCGGGGTGGACATCTATTTATCGCCAGAGGATTATGTTTTTAATTTTAAATTAATGCCCTTTGCTATATTGTGCCTCATTTCCATATTCTTGATCCCGCTCCAAACCAGTTTTGAGGAGTATTTTATGCGAGGTTACCTAATGCAGGGAATTGGATTGATGTCGGGTAAAAGATGGGTGCCATTGGTAACCACTTCAATGATTTTTGGTTTATTGCATTTTTTTAATCCTGAGGTTGAAAAATTGGGCTATGGAATAATGGTTTATTATATCGGTACCGGATTTTTTTTAGGGATACTGACTTTAATGGATGAAGGCTTGGAATTGGCCATCGGTTTTCATGCTGCCAACAATTTATTTACCGCCCTTTTGGTGACGGCTGATTGGACTGCCTTTCAAACCGAATCGCTCTATAGGGATATATCGGAACCAGAATTGGGTTGGGATGTTTTTATCCCTGTTTTGGTAATATATCCAATTCTATTATATCTATTCTCCAAAAAATATGGCTGGACTAATTGGAAGGAGCGTCTTGCAGGTGATGTGCAAAGTATTGAAACAGTACAACTAGCTGAAGAAGGTGAGTCCAAGCTATAAACATATCCATCCTAAATTCAAATTCAACGGAATCCACTACGATTTAGAGGCTTTAAAAGAGTTGGCCTACAGTCTTGTAAAAGAAGGTCAGGAGTATGAAGTGGTCATTGGTAAATTTCTTATGGACTGGCTGGATGAGGCCGATTCCATCCAAGTTAAAACTTCCGGCTCTACTGGTGCCCCCAAAACAATTGCCCTGAAAAAGGAACATATGGTCAACTCTGCGCTGGCCACTGGATCGTTCTTTAAAATGGGCGTAGGGACCAAAGCCCTTCAATGTTTATCCACCAACTTTATTGCAGGCAAAATGATGTTGGTCCGGGCCATAGTTCTCGGATGGGAGATAGACTTTGTTGAACCTACATCGCATCCGTTGGACCAGAATTCCAAGCCCTACGATTTTTGTGCCATGGTACCTATGCAGGTCCAGGGTTCCCTATCCTCCTTAAACCAAATTGGAACTATAATTATTGGGGGAGCCCCCATTTCAACAGAACTTAAATTGAGGTTGAGCTGCGTAAACACCAAGATTTTCGAAACCTATGGAATGACCGAGACCATCACCCATATTGCAATAAAGGAGTTTGCGAAAGGTTTAGAAGACTTCAATTTCAAATCCCTTCCAGACGTTGCTCTATCCACGGACCACAGGGGCTGTCTTGTGATTGAAGCACCTAAGGTTTCGGACGAAATAATAGTGACCAATGATTTGGTAAACCTTATATCGTCAACCGAATTCCAATGGTTGGGCAGGTATGACAACGTAATTAATTCGGGCGGTGTAAAATTGATTCCCGAGCAACTGGAATCCAAATTTTCCACATTGATCAGTTCCAATTTTTTTGTGGCAGGCATCCCTGATCCGGATTTGGGTCAAAAATTGATATTGGTGGTAGAGGGTAATATGGATGGTAATCAATTGTCCCAAAAAATCAAATCCTTAAAATCAATTTCTAAATTTGAAATTCCCAAAGAAATATTTGTCGTGCCACAATTTGTGGAGACAGGGAACGGAAAGGTAAATAGAACCAAAACCATAGCGCTTCTCCATTTGGAATAGTTTATTTGAAGGGTGGATTTAAGAATTTCCAAATCCCGAATCAACCAAGAGTTTCATTTTCAAATTCAAAAATCTTCAAATTAACAAATTGGTACATTGTTACATTGGTACATTCCCAAATTTTTTCATTTCCAAATCTTCAAATCCCCAAATAAACACATCGTTACATTAGTACATTTGCTCATTGGTACATTTCCACATCATCAAATCCTAAACCTGCACCACCCCCATATTAAAAGGCTTTTCAATAGGCGCGTGGTTTGCCGCCTCAATACCCATGGATATCCATTTTCTAGTATCCAAAGGGTCTATCACCGCGTCCGTCCATAAACGTGATGCTGCGTAATAGGGCGAAATTTGATTGTCATATCGCTCTTTTATTCTATTAAAAAGTTCGTTTTCTTGGGCCTCCGTAATTTTCTCGCCCTTCTTTTTTAGGGAGGCGGTTTCTATCTGAAGAAGCACTTTGGCTGCCGAATTACCACTCATCACCGCCAATTCGGCGCTGGGCCAAGCCACAATCAATCTTGGATCGTACGCCTTTCCGCACATGGCGTAATTTCCCGCTCCGTAACTATTGCCTATAATAATGGTAAATTTAGGCACCACGGAATTACTTACGGCATTCACCATTTTTGCCCCATCCTTTATAATTCCCCCATGCTCACTTTTACTACCCACCATAAATCCGGTAACATCCTGTAAAAATACCAAGGGAATTTTCTTTTGGTTGCAATTGGCTATAAAACGGGTAGCCTTGTCGGCAGAATCGGAGTAGATGACCCCTCCAAACTGCATTTCCCCATTTTTGGTCTTTACCACCTTGCGCTGGTTGGCAACGATACCCACTGCCCATCCATCTATGCGGGCATAACCCGTAAGTATCGTTTTTCCATAACCTTCCTTGTATTGTTCAAATTCGGAATTATCTACCAGTCGATTTATAATTTCCAACATATCGTATTGCTCGGCCCTCGATTTTGGAATTAAACCATAAATATCATCTTCTTTTACCTTGGGTTTTATAGGTGATATTCTATTGTATCCTGCCTTATCGTAATCACCAATCTTACCTATTATGTTCTTTATGGTATCCAAAGCGTCCTTGTCGTCCTTGGCCTTATAATCCGTAACTCCGCTAATTTCACAATGTGTAGTTGCCCCTCCCAAGGTTTCATTGTCTAGGACCTCTCCAATAGCGGCTTTTACCAAATAGCTTCCTGCCAAAAAAATACTACCGGTTTTGTCCACTATCAAAGCTTCATCGCTCATAATAGGAAGATAGGCCCCACCTGCAACGCAACTACCCATAACTGCAGAAATTTGGGTAATTCCCATACTGCTCATTACAGCATTGTTCCTAAAAATTCTACCAAAATGTTCCTTGTCCGGAAATATTTCGTCCTGCATGGGAAGGTATACCCCGGCGCTATCTACCAGGTAAATTATGGGCAAGCGATTTTCAATGGAAATTTCCTGGGCCCTTAAGTTCTTTTTTGCAGTGATAGGAAACCACGCACCTGCCTTTACCGTAGCGTCATTGGCCACCACAATGCATTGCTTGCCCTGTACATAGCCTATTTTTACTACAACACCTCCTGACGGACACCCACCATGTGCCTCGTACATACCATCGCCTACAAAGGCTCCAATTTCAATAACATCCTTATCCTTATCCAATAGGTAGTCAATGCGTTCACGGGCACTTAACTTACCTTGGGAATGCTGTTTTTCCAATTTACTTTTGCCCCCTCCAAGTTTCACCTTGGCCAGTTTGTTCTTTAAGGCAGATAGTAGCAATTTATTGTGATCTTCGTTTTTATTGAAGTTGATATCCATGTTCAAACGCCTTTCTTTTGCGCAATAAAGATAAGGAGTTATATTTATTAACTTTAACTAAATAATATTCTAAATGGCTAAAAAAGTAAAATGGGGAATTATTGGATTGGGCAACATTGCCCGAAATTTTGTTAAGGACCTTGCCCTAGTGAACGACGCTCAAATTTATGCTGCAGCTTCTAGAAATTTGGACAAGGCCAAGGGGTTTGCCGAGGAATATAAAATTCCGAATGCATACGGGAGCTACAAGGAGCTTTTGGAATGCAAGGAAGTTGATGTGGTTTATATTGCCACACCCCACACTTCACATTGCGAATTATCAATTATGGCTATGGAACATGGTAAACATGTTCTATGTGAAAAGCCAATGGGCATCAATAGGGCAGAAGTCGAAAAAATGCTAGCGGCAGCCAAACAAAACAAGGTATTTTTAATGGAAGCCCTATGGAGTAGATTTAACCCTTCCATTAAGAAGGTTAAACAATTGATAGACAATGGTGAAATAGGTCCATTGGCCTATATACATGCGGATTTTGCCTTTTATGCCTTGGATAGGGACCTCAAGGGAAGGGTATTAAATCCTGAACTAGCAGGCGGATCCTTACTGGATATCGGCATTTACCCCATCTTCCTTGCCTATTTGCTTCTTGGTAAACCGGACCAAATATTGTCATCCTCCAACTTTCATGACAATGGTACCGAGATACAGACTTCCATGATCTTTAAGTACCCCAAGGCACAGGCCATTTTATATTCAGGGTTCACAAGCCACTCCGAAATGAAAGCGGAAATATCGGGAGAGAGGGGTACCATATATATTCCAACAAGATGGCACGAAGCACAGGGATATACGGTTGAAAGAAATGGAGAAAAGGAGGATTTTAGCATACCGACTACCGGTAGGGGATATTATTACGAAATAAAGGAGGTACATGACTGTCTTGAACAGGGCAAGCTGGAAAGTAGTCAGTGGAGCCATAGTAACAGTCTGGATTTGATAACCTTAATGGATACAGTGAGAAAACAAAATGGAATTGCATTTCCGTTTGAGGAATAAAGTTTTTATAAGATGATAAATTCTTGTAAAATTTACGATATTTGAGGCACTACAAACCAAACCAGTTAAAAAATGGGAATGAATAAGAATACAGTGCTTGCTTGGGCAACCTTTATAATGATTATTGTAGGTCTTTCGCTTATTGCGTTGGGTGCTTTTAGATACGATGATGTTGCCGGATGGGGATTTGCCTCGGTTGGAATAGGTTTCTTCGCAATTGCATGGGTATTTAATGCACTAAAGGGTAGGGTATAGGCGGTCACCGCGGATTTAGTATTTCAAGATTTGGGGGCTATCTTAGCTTCGTGTGGAAAAACTGCTATCCAAAGATTGCAAGTTACCGGTGCCAATTATAATTCAATTAGTCACACTTAATAATACATTTATAATATGTCGGACGATAAGAAAGTCATTTTCTCCATGTCTGGGGTTACTAAAACGTACAAAACAGCCAATACCCCAGTATTAAAGAATATTTATTTAAGTTTCTTTTACGGAGCCAAGATCGGGATTTTGGGTCTTAATGGTTCCGGTAAATCTACCCTACTCAAAATAATTGCAGGAGTGGACAAGAACTTCCAGGGAGATGTAGTTTTTTCCCCTGGTTATAAGGTAGGTTATTTGGAACAGGAACCACAATTGGACGAGAACAAGACCGTTTTGGAGGTGGTCAAGGAAGGCGTGGCTGAGACTGTGGCCATCCTGGATGAATACAATAAGATCAATGATATGTTTGGTCTTCCCGAAGTTTATGAGGATGCAGATAAAATGCAAAAACTCATGGATAAGCAGGCGGAACTACAGGATAGGATAGATGCCACCAATGCATGGGAACTGGACAACAAATTGGAAGTGGCCATGGACGCCTTGCGCACCCCGGATTCCGACAAGAAGATTGGTATACTTTCAGGAGGTGAAAGAAGACGTGTAGCGCTGTGCCGATTGTTGTTGCAAGAACCGGAAATTCTATTGCTGGATGAGCCTACAAACCATTTGGATGCGGAATCCGTTCATTGGTTGGAGCACCATTTGGCAGAGTACAAAGGAACCGTTATTGCAGTTACCCACGATAGGTATTTCTTGGATAATGTAGCCGGATGGATCTTGGAATTGGATAGGGGGGAAGGTATTCCATGGAAAGGAAACTACTCTAGCTGGCTGGACCAAAAATCCAAGCGAATGGCCCAAGAAAGTAAAACAGCTTCCAAAAGACAGAAAATACTGGAAAGGGAGTTGGATTGGGTAAGACAAGGGGCCAAAGGTAGACAGACTAAACAAAAGGCGCGTTTACAGAACTATGACAAATTGATGAGCCAGGACCAAAAACAATTGGATGAAAAACTGGAGATCTATATCCCGAACGGACCTCGCTTGGGGACCAATGTAATAGAAGCCAAGGGTGTAAGTAAGGCCTACGGGGATAAATTGCTTTATGAGGACCTTAATTTTAAATTACCACAGGCGGGCATTGTAGGTATTATTGGTCCCAACGGGGCTGGTAAAACCACTATTTTCCGCATGATAATGGGGGAAGAACAACCTGACAAAGGGGAGTTTGTAGTGGGGGAAACGGCAAAAATTGCCTACGTGGACCAGAGTCATTCCAATATAGATCCCAATAAGACCATTTGGCAAAATTTTAGTGATGAGCAGGAATTGATCATGATGGGCGGTAGACAGGTAAATTCCAGGGCCTATTTAAGTCGATTCAATTTTTCGGGAAGTGAGCAGAACAAAAAGGTGGAAATGCTTTCGGGTGGGGAGCGTAACCGACTACATTTGGCCATGACCCTTAAAGAAGAGGGCAACGTACTTCTCTTGGATGAGCCTACCAACGATTTGGATGTGAACACCCTAAGAGCCTTGGAGGAAGGTTTGGAAAATTTTGCCGGTTGTGCCGTGGTCATTTCCCACGACAGGTGGTTCTTGGATAGGATTTGTACCCATATCCTATCTTTTGAAGGGGATTCCCAGGTGTATTTCTTTGAAGGATCGTTCTCTGAATACGAAGAAAATAAGAAGAAACGTCTGGGAGGAGATTTAATACCTAAGCGACTGAAATATAAAAAGTTGGTACGCTAATCCAACTGACTTATTTAATAATACGCTGTTGCCACAAGAAATTGTGACAACAGCGTATTATTTTTAACAAATATAGACACCTAGTATTGTAAGACCCTTAATAATCTTCCTTGGGATACCAATCCAATTGTACTACCTCAATATTGGGATTCTTATCATTTACCAAGGCTTTAAATTTGGCCACATCCCCAACATCGGGCTTTCCTCTATAATGATAGGGATAGACCTGCTTAGGTTTAAATTCCAACACGGCATCCGCAGCACTTTCCACAGTCATGGTATAGGGTAGGTTCATGCAGACAAAGGCCTTATCTATATTTTGAAGAGCACGCATTTCGGGAATATCCTCGGTATCCCCAGAAAAATATATGCGTTCATTATTTTTACTGAGCACATACCCATTACCTCTTCCTTTAGTGTGAAAATCCTTAGCTTCTTCACGTAGGTTGTACATAGGTATCGCTTCAATGTTAATACCATAACGTTCTTTAGTTTCCCCATTATTTAAAATATCCAGTTGTGGTGTAAATTCTGCTGGAATTTTGTCGGCCACCGCCTGGGGAACAATTATTTTAGCCTTTTGGGTATGCAGGGCCTTTAATGTTTCCATGCTAAAGTGATCGCCATGGATATCGGTAATCAATATAAGGTCGGGTTCCCGAACATTGGCGAAGGCCTCCTTGCCTCCAACTGGATCTATATATATAATGGTTCCATCCCAATCCAAAACTGCCGTGGCATGTTCTATTGGCACAATGTCAATGTTGGAAGTACTTTGCTCTGTTTTTAGGTTTACTGCCTCCGCTTTTTCCTGATTGGAAGTGGATTTTTCCTTACATCCTATAGTCAATAGACCAACAAACAAAACTGTTGCTAAAAAGTATTTTGAACAGTGCATAGTTATAGTGATTTAAATTATTATTAATTCCATTTTAATATCACCCCTGGCATAGGGGAGATTTTCTTCCATTTCAATTTCTTTGAAACCGTACTTCCTATAAATATATAGGGCGTTTTCCAATTTGGTACTGGAATATAAAATTATTTTATTCCACATATTTTGTTTGGAAAATTCAATAGCGAAGGCCAAAAGAGCCTGGCCTATTTTTAAACCTTGGTATTCTGGGTCTACGGCCATTTTACCCAATTCAAAAACCCCGTCCCCCAATTTTATTAATGCAAAGCAACCTACTATTTCATCATTGTATTGGGCAAAAAAAATAAATCCGCCCTTATCTATTATGTTGGCTTCACAGTTTTCCAAAAGAACTTTGTCCTTTGGCTCCACATAAAAATATTTTTCCAACCACGCTACATTCAGGTCCTTAAACCTTGTGGCAAAGCACACTTTAAAAGGTATAATACTTAGGGACATCTTGGTACAATCACTATTTTCCTAAAGTTAAGTTAATCATTTAGTATTCTTATCGAGAAAATTTATTTATCTTAACTAAAAAAATCTAAAATCCAAACCAGATCGTATATAGAGTGTTACAAACAAATAAATTTTAAGGTAAAAAAGAATTAAATAATTAATAATTACAATTATGACTGAAACAAAAAGTAATAATGGATTGAAGGTTATTGCAGGTTTATTAGGTGTAATTTTACTTGGGGTAATCATTTACACTGTAAGTTTATATCAGGATAAACAAAAGAATACTGCATTACTTACAAAAGAAAAAGAATTGGTTGTTGAAGATTTGACCAGTTTAAAATCCGAGTATGACAAAGCTATCTTGGAAAGCAATGCAACCAATGAAGAATTGGTTTCTGCCAGGGACAATATTGCAAAATACATTGATTCCGTTAAGACTATGAAAGCGGATATTGCTAGTCTTTACCGTTACAGAAAACAAGTTGGTATTTTGACCAAAGAAAGGGAACAATTGATCAGAAAAGTTGATTCTTTGACCAGGTCCAATACTTTCTTGGCCATGCAAAGAGACAGTACCTATGTAGAATTGGAGAAACAAACAGTTTTCAACGATTCCTTGGTAGTACAAAATACCCAATTGGCCGATGTAGTTTCAAAAGGGTCTGCCTTAAATCTATCCAAATTCTCTGTGGACGCAGTTAAAGAGAGGTCCAGTGGTAAATTGGTATCTACTTCTAGAGCTAAGGCCACCGATAAATTAAAAGTTTGTTTCACTGTAGCCGATAACGTAATTGCCCAGGCCGGGGACAGACAATTCTTTATTGAGGTCTTGGATCCACAAGGCAATGTCTTGGGAGAAAGCTTCTCTAAAACAAATGACTCAGGAGCTAGCGTTACTTACAGCAAAGGCACGGAATTCTATTATGAGAACCGCTCTTTGGACGTATGTGATTTCATTAACAAGCCAGCAAGTGATTTCCAGAAAGGGAACTACATGGTAAATGTTTATGATAATAGTCTAAAATTATTGGGAACTTCCAAGTTTCAATTAAAATAAAGGAACACTATCCATTTAACTTAAAAGGCCAATCTTCAGGGATTGGCCTTTTTTTTTTAGTGAGACCCGTATTTCAAAAGCCGCAGGCGTATTGGAATGCGATAGTCGAACTAACCCCGCCATATCGGCGGGGTTTCTTATTTAATTACCCCGATCTTTGGATCGGGACCTTAAAGTGAGGGGCAGAGCTTGGCTTGGGATTTAATACCCTTTATTAGTTTAACTAATCTCGCTGCAATAGCGGAATATATATATATATATATATATATAGATCATTCCCAAAAGTAGTGTGTGTGCACTAAATGAAAAGCCAGAACAATCCGTTTTACATTTGGTGTCTTGTTCATTTTTTGCATCGCCCAAAAAACGCTAGACTGATTTTTCTTTTCTTGAAATCTACGAACTTTTCACTGCCGCAGCGTCCAGGCCGCTTTCACTAATGTAAAATGCTCTATGGACGCCTTCCTTCACCCAATGTGGAAACCCCTTGATTTGCTATGAAAATAAAAATAGGCCGAAAACCAAAACGAGAAGCTTGTCGTTGGTCCTCCTGATCCGCAGAATAGGGTTCAAAAGCTCCGAGATCCAGCTTTTTTGTTTTTGAAAAAAGCGCGGAGTTTTGAAACCGGTTTTTAGACAAGGTCTAAAAGATTCCTCGGAGAAGGTGTCTTTTCTTTTGTTTCGTTTTCTTTGGACAAGCAAAGAAAATGAAAGAAGATACAATTTATGAACCTCCTTCATCGGTTTCTATAAACATAAGCGGGTTCAACGGTTTTTAAAGGAATTCATGAAATCTGCTTTTAGCCTAATGATAATCCTGAATCTATTTAGTTGCCAAGACTTTAGATGTGCAAAAAAAATGGTTATGGACCAAAGCCTACAATAAACAATAAGTGATAATGGCAATAACTAACATAAACACAACAATTAGTCTTGATCCATTATCACTTCAGCCTAAAGTGGGTCCTACATCTAGCAGCTTGCTTCAATACTAAGTATAACCTTATAATTCATTGCTTGCGCGCTTGGTGGTTTTTAACTTATGGACTTCAAGTATTATTCCAAGGTACCAACCATATCCTCTGGTTTTACCCACTCATCATACTCTGCAGCGGTAACGTAACCCAAATTAATGGCCTCCTCCTTTAATGTGGTACCATTTTTATGCGCCGTATTGGCAATTTCAGCAGCCTTGTAATAACCAATTTTAGTGTTTAGGGCCGTAACCAACATTAAGGAGTTGTTTAAAAGCTGCTTAATAACATCGTGATTGGGCATTATACCTACGGCACAGTTCTCGTCGAAACTAACACAGGCATCCCCAAGCAATTGGGCTGATTGTAATATGTTCGCGGCCATCATAGGTTTAAAAACATTGAGCTCGTAATGCCCTTGGGTTCCACCTACGCCAATAGCAACATCGTTCCCCATCACCTGGGCACATACCATGGTTAAAGCCTCACATTGTGTAGGGTTCACTTTACCAGGCATAATGGAGCTCCCCGGTTCATTTGCGGGAATAATAATTTCACCTATCCCGGATCTTGGCCCTGAGGCCATCATTCTAATATCATTGGCTATCTTATTTAGGCTAACCGCCAATTGTTTTAAGGCACCATGGGTTTCCACTATGGCATCATGCGCGGCCAAGGCCTCAAACTTGTTTTCTGCAGTTCTAAATGGCAATCCAGTAAATTTGGCAATATATTGTGAAACCAAAATATCATACCCTTTGGGAGTATTTAAACCTGTTCCCACGGCAGTGCCGCCAAGGGCCAATTCACTCAAATGATCCAAGGTATTGTTCAATGCTTTTAATCCGTGGTCCAATTGGGAAACATACCCAGAGATTTCCTGGCCCAGGGTCAGGGGAGTGGCATCCATTAAATGCGTTCGTCCTATTTTTACCACCTTGGCAAATTCTTTGGATTTTTTGTCCAATGTATTCCTTAGTTGCGTAATACCCGGTATGGTGACTTCAACAATCTTTTTATAGGCTGCAATGTGCATTCCGGTAGGAAAAGTATCGTTGGAAGACTGGGATTTATTTACATCGTCATTGGGTTGTATGGTTTTTTCTCCTTCCCCTATTGTTTTTCCGGCCAATTCATGGGCCCTATTGGCAATAACCTCGTTAACGTTCATGTTACTTTGGGTTCCTGAGCCAGTTTGCCATATCACCAATGGAAATTGATCATCGTGCCTACCCTCTAAAATTTCATCACATACTTGGGCAATACGATCTCTCTTTTCTTCGGAAAGTACACCTAGTTCAAAATTGGCATAGGCCGCTGCCTTTTTTAGATAGGCAAATCCATAAACTATATCCAAAGGCATTGATGCTGCTGGACCAATTTTAAAATTATTTCTCGAGCGTTCGGTTTGGGCTCCCCAATATTTGTTGGACGGCACTTTAACCTCGCCCATGGTGTCCTTTTCTATACGGTATTCCATAATCTAAAATGAGTTTATTGATAATTACAAATTTACATTTATCTCGTTAGTAATAAAATTTACGAATAGGGGTGGAAGGTACTTTCCTTCTCATAAAAATTTTTCCTTAAGTTCGGGACTTGGAATCATACAGGCCTCCTTTTTACCGTACCATTTATAGCGGTTTTTAGCAATGAAGTCGTACACCCAATTCCTGATTTTTTCGGGTATCCATTCGAATACGCTGGCCAACTGCCACACACCTCCAAAAGATTGGGCAATCTTAAGGGCCGCGGTAGACTTGGTATAATAGGCCACTCCTGGTTCTATAAGGATTATGGAATCTACTAGGGAAGCATCTATTCCCCGCTCTGCGACCAACTTCTTTCCAATTTCACTTTGTAGTGCTGCAAACCTATAGGCATCGCCCTTATCGTGTTCTATAACATATTGCACAGAATTATTACAGAGGTTGCATACCCCGTCAAAGAGAATTATTTTCTTGTTCTGATTCATTTCCATAATGGTCCAACCACTTTTTACATTTTTCTTTCTACCAATTCCAATTGGTCAACCGCAACATTAGTGGTAAAAATACCATAGTTTACAATGGCCTTGTTCTTTTCCAAACTGTCTATGCTCCCCACCGCCTTTCCATCTATTAAACGCACACGGTCGCCTACTTTAAATACCGGTCGTGGCTTATTTTTTTCCTTTACTTCTGCTTTCTTTTTCTCAACTTTTTTCTTTTCACGAATAACCTCTACCTTTTTTATCACCTCCTGTTCTACCTTGGCCTTCCTTTCTTTTATTGCCTTTACTTCCTTTACCGTTTGTTTTTTGCGTTTACTATTCTCGGTTTCCACTATACGAATTAATTCTGAAACCAAATTGCGCTTCTTTTTATCCTGAAAATATTTTTCCGCGGCCGTATTTACCTTATTCCCCAAATAGATCATCCTTTGGTTATGATCGTACAATTCCTGATAGTTCTCCAATTTGGATTTGATCTTGGAGTTAAGATCTTCCAATTTTTGGGCTTCCGTTCTGGCCTTGGATTCTTCTTCTTGAAGTCTGGAGCCCGTTTTCTCCATTTTACTACGCTCTTTTTGAAGTTTGGCAATGGTTGCATCAAATCGGACCTTACCGCGCTCTATTTTCTTTTTGGCCTTGTTTATTAGGCTATAGGGAATGCCATTCTTTTGTGCTACTTCAAACGTAAAGGAGCTACCGGCCTGTCCCAATACCAATTGATAAGTGGGTTCCAACGATTTTCCATCAAAAAGCATATTGGCATTGGTAACATGGGGCAATTCATTGGCCAGTAATTTCAGATTGGCATAATGGGTAGTGATAACACCATAGGCACCTCTGTCATAAAACACTTCCAAGAAGGTCTCGGCCAGTGCACCTCCCAGTTCGGGGTCACTTCCGGTTCCAAATTCATCAATTAGAAATAGGGTTTTATCATTGCATTTGCGCAAGAAGTAATTCATGTTCTTCAGACGATAGCTATAGGTGCTAAGATGGTTCTCAATGGACTGGTTGTCCCCTATATCGGTCAGTACATTGTCGAATAAACAAACTTTGGATCGCTCATGTACAGGAATCAATAAACCACTCTGCAGCATTATCTGTAAAAGACCAATAGTCTTTAGCGTAATACTTTTACCTCCGGCATTTGGCCCAGAAATGACTATAATTCTGTTTTCGGGATGTAGGGCAATGGTTTGAGGGTATGTTTTTTCCTTTTTGTACTTGTTGCTCAAAAACAACAAGGGATGGTAGGCATCCCTTAGATAAAGCTCCCTGCTCTCACTAATTTCTGGCAATAGGGCATCCATTTCCAAAGCGTACTTTGCCTTGGACGCCGTAATGTCCAAATGAACCAGAAAATCCTGATAAGCATATAATTCAGGGGCAAAGGGACGTATGCGGTTGGTTAGGTCGTTCAAAATTTTTTGTATCTCTTCCCGTTCTTCGAATTCTAGATTACCGAGTTCCCTACTGTACCTAAGGGTAGCTTCCGGTTCAATGTAGACAATACTTCCCGTTTTGGAGGTCCCCATAACGGCTCCCCTAACTTTTTTTCGATACATGCTCTTAACGGCAAGTACCCGTCTATTATCTACAACAGATTCCCTTATTTCGTCCAAAAGTTCAGAGGCCTGATAGGTATTGAGCGCCGAAGCAAAGCTCTGATTTATTTTGCCCTTTACCACAACCATTTGGGACCGGATATTTTGAAGGTCGTTGGAAGCATTGTCCTTTATTTCCCCAAATTTATCAATGACAGCTTCAATATTGCGAGGAATTTCTGTGTTTAGTGTTATACCATCCGACACCACATAAAGAAGAGGATAGTACTCCTTAAATTTTATAAAGAACTTAATATGGGTAGCTACTGTTGTGCAAATGGAACCAATTTTCTTGAACCCGCCTACTTCCAAGGTAGTATTCTCAATTTTCAGGAGTTTCAATTCCGGGTCAATGGCATCAAAATTATGACCGGGAATCCTATTGTCATTGGAATAGGAGGCCAAGTACTCGGAGGTTTGGCCCAAAACGTTCAAAAGATCGGTTTTGTCTGATAATGGCTGTAAACCAACTACCTGTTCCTTGCCAAGTTCTGTGGTGCATCGAGCAGCCAATTGCAGTAGGACGGTATTAAATTCGAGGTCTTGAAGCGTCTTTGGACTTATTTTATTCATTTATTCAATTTTCCTTTCCATAAGGATTTATAGCCTTCAAAGGTAAGGAATAGGTGCAATATGGAAAGACAGTAAGTGCATGTATTTCATACCCTGTCCCACCTTTTTTTTAGTCCAACGCTCCCTGATAACTCTTAAAAAGAGGAAGAAAGTGGGTTCACAGAACAATATTTTTGGCATAGTATATGTTTTATTGCTAGGCTATTACAACAGTATTATTTAATAACCAATTATAACCACCACATGAAAAACCATAGATTAATACTCGGATATATAGGTATGGTCATTTTATTAATGTCCTGTAGTGCCACCAATAATTTAACCATGGGTGCCACGGAACCGGCCATAGTACACCTACCCAAAGAGATACAAAGAATAGGTATCATTAATAGAAGTTTGCCTTCCGAAGGCAATAAGCAAATTGACAAAATAGACCAAATATTGTCGGCAGAAGGACTAAATCTCGATAGAAAAGGGGCCGAAGTTGCCATTACCTCCTTATCGGATGCATTGGCCCGTACAGGAAGGTTTGAAGAAATAGTAATTTTGGATGGCGTAACGGAAATTAGAAAAGGACTGGATGTATTTCCGGCCAGCTTATCCTGGGATATAATAGAAAATATTTGTGAGGCCAATGGTGTGGACGCTATTTTTTCCTTGGCATTTTACGACACGGACACACAGGTTTCCTATAAACCATCCATGATGGAGCTTCCGAACAGTTTGGGGGTCAAAGTGTCCGTACCGGCACATGAAGTAACTCTTAATACGCTTATAAAAAATGGATGGCGCATCTATAACCCCCGAACCAAACAAATTGTGGACGAATTCGGCTATACAGATCACTTGGTGTCCTCTGGGAAGGGTATTAACCCGGTCAAGGCAATCGAAGCCGTGGCCCGCAGGAACGAGGCTGTTGAAGAGTTAAGTAGAAATATTGGCTATGCCTATGGAACTAGGCTATCTCCTTACAAACATAGGATCAGCAGGGACTACTATGTACGTGGAACGGACAATTTCGTGGTGGCCAAAAGAAGGGCGCAAACCGGGGATTGGCAAGGTGCTGCCCAACTTTGGGAAAAGGAATTGGACAATTCCAAATCGAAAATTGCCGGAAGGGCCTGTTACAATATGGCAATCATAAATGAGATCAACGGGGATTTGAATGCCGCCATGGATTGGGCTTCAAAATCGTATTCGGATTATGATAATAAGGATGCCTTGAGATATTTGAATATTCTTAAATATCGTTTATCACAAAATGAAGTCTTGGAACAGCAAGCATCCCGCTAAACTTTCATGCCTTTAACAAGGTTTACTTCAATGGAGTACAGCAACAAAAAAGTCCGTTATCCCTAAAATGGGAAACGGACTTTTCTGAATGTTAGGCGTAACCAAAGTTTCCGCTAAATCCTTATTAATGATTAAAAGGCAGTCTTAAAATGGCATTTTTTATGCGTCAATGGCAATCTAACCCAAATACCCATCGGATTTTGGGTTAAAAGGACAATATTTCCACTATAAAATGAGTTTTATAATGGTTATGATTTTACGATTAATTTCTATTTTCCTACTATTAAATTCACGAAGCATGAACAAGTTCTGTACACAGTTATTCTTGTTGGGCCTAATCGTTTTAATTGTGGGCTGTGGCTCCACTAAGGAAATTGTAATTCATACTATGGAACCTTCACCTGTTCATATTTCGCAAAAAATTAGAAGGATAGGTATAGTCAACAGGAGTGAACTGCAAAAGGCAGAAGAGGATAAAACGGGTCTTAACAGAATGGTGGCCGCCGAAGAGCAATGGCTTTTGGAGCAGGGTAGGAATGCTGCCCTAACGGGATTGTTCAATGAGTTGTTAAAGGACAACCGTTTTGAGACTATAAAAATCCTGGATTCGGTACCCCAAGAAAATTTACGTTTTGAGATGGGAAACGATTCCATTTCTTGGACCTCTATTGAAAATATTTGTAATACCTACGATGTGGATGCTATTTTTTCAATGGCCTTTTTTGATACGGAAACCACAGTATCCTTAAAGAAAACATCGATGATGCAACCCAACCTCATGCGGGTGAAGGTAAAAGTACCGGCCCAAGAACTCACCTTGGAAACCCTTATTGCAAATGGATGGAAAATATACCATCCAAAATCCAAGGAAATAATCGATGAGATCGTTTTTAACGATCAGATCATATCCAAAGGCAAAGGCACCAATCCTATGGAAGCCTATAAAGCAATGGAGGGAAGAAAGGATACCCTTATGGAACAGAGCAAGATTACAGGTAGCAACTATGGTCAACGACTGCTACCGTATAAAAACAGTGTTGAGAGATCATACTATGTACGCGGTACCATCAATTTTGAACAGGCTTCCGAATTGGTGGAAAGTGGAGACTGGCAGGGAGCAACACAACTTTGGGAAAAGGAGTTAAATAATTCCAATTCAAAAATTGCCGGCCGTGCCTGTTACAATTTGGCGGTTATGAACGAAATTAAGGGCGACTTGACTTCGGCTATGGACTGGGCAACAAAATCCTTTAAAGACCACAACAACAAGGAGGCTATGGAATATTTGGATACACTTAATTATAGGTCTTTCCAAAATCAAATTTTGGAGCAACAGGTCTCAACAAGATAGTGGCACTGATCCATGAGTGCCACACCACAATCCTCTAGTGTAATTCCTTATTGTACAAAGCCATAAAAAGGCTTAGAAAGACTGCATGGTAACCAACTTTTTATAGACCCCGTCCTTTTCCATTAGTTGTGTGTGGGAACCTTGTTCCACAATCTCACCCTTTTGTAAAACCACTATGGTATTGGCATTTTGTATCGTGGAAAGTCTATGCGCTATCACGATGGAGGTTCTATTCTGCATCATTTTTTCCAGGGCATCCTGTACCAATCTTTCGCTTTCGGTATCCAGGGCAGAGGTAGCTTCGTCCAGTATCATAATGGGTGGATTTTTAAGAACGGCCCTGGCAATGGATAGCCTTTGCTTTTGTCCTCCACTTAATTTATTTCCACTATCCCCAATATTGGTATCATACCCATGGGGGAGTTCGCTAATAAAATCGTGGGCATTGGCTATTTTGGCAGCCTCGATTATTTCATCATCCGTGGCATTTTCTTTACCAAGTCCGATATTGTTTTTAACGGTGTCGTTGAACAAAATGGAATCTTGGGTAACGAGTCCCATTAAATTGCGAAGTGATTTTTTGCTAAAATCCCGAATATCGATACCGTCAATTTTTATCTCCCCATCATTCACATCATAAAAGCGGGTCATTAGGTTGGCAATAGTACTTTTTCCGCTTCCGGATTGGCCTACCAATGCCACGGTCTGACCTTTGGGAACCTTTAGGTTAAAATTCTTCAACACATACTCATCCTCGTACTTAAAGGAAACATCTTTAATATCTATTCCCTTATCGAATGTAGGTTTTACCACAGCCTCCTTCCTTTCAACAATTGGATTTTCCGTTTCCAAAATTTCCAATACCCGTTCCGCAGCAGCATTTCCTTTTTTTACACCGTAGGAAGCTTTACTAATAGCTTTTGCAGGGGTAAGAATTTGATATGCTAATCCCATATAAGTGATAAAAACACTTGCTTCCAATGATTTTTCAACCAATACCATACGTCCGCCATACCATAACAAAATCCCAATTACAGTTATGCCCAAAAATTCACTTGATGGTGAGGCTAAATTTTGTCTATTTAAAAGACTGTTGGAAAATCTATAAAATCTTGAAGTAGATTTCTGAAAAACAGAATTAAATCGCCCTTCAGCGTTAAACGCTTTTATAACTCTTAAACCACCTAGAGTTTCTTCAAGAATGGATAAAAAATAACCTTGCTCTTTTTGTACCTTATCGGACTTTCGTTTTAACGATTTCCCAATTAAAGAAATAAGAAATCCCGATAGAGGAAGAAAAATAAATACAAATAAAGTCAATTTGGGACTAAGGGCTACCATAGCGAGTATGGTAAAAATAATGGTAAGAGGCTCTCTTACAATTAGTTCTAAAACAGAAAGAAATGAATGCTGAATCTCTAATACATCGGAGGTAATTCTAGCAATAGTATCCCCTTTTCTTTTTTCAGAATAGAAACCAATTGGCAAGTCAATTGTTTTTGCGTAAAGAGCATTTCGCAAATCTTTTAAAACACCATTTCTAAGAAAAGTGATAAAATACATGGCTAGATAACCAAAAAAGTTTTTTAAGAAAAACATACCAATGACTAGACCGACCATTATCATAAGTAACTGCCCTTGGTCATCACCAAGCTTCTGCGTAACGTAATAGTTAAGATATGACTCCAAGTATTTCTGAGTATCCACAATACTAGTCCAATTGGGCTTTACCGTAACCGCCTTTGTTTGTTTAAACAGTACGGTTAACATTGGAAACAAGGAGAGCATTGCTAGAGTACTAAATAACGCATATAAAATGTTGGCAATTATATTTGAAAAAGCAAATTTTTTATAGGGTTTCGCAAAGCGAAGAATCTTTTTAAAATATTCCATTAACCTAAATTCAGTTCTTTAAGGATTCTTTCAATTTTAGCATCCAACTCGGCATCTACTTTCTTAAAATCGGCTGCATTCTTCAAAGCTGTATTGATGCTAAAATAAAACTTGATCTTAGGCTCGGTCCCGCTAGGTCTGGCCGCCATTTTTGTACCGTCTTCGGTAATATAGATCAATACGTTCGATTTTGGAATATCTATGGGGGTTACCTTGCCAGTCAGTACATTTTTAGAGGTGGCCGTATTGTAATCCTCCACGGTCACCACTTTGGAACCATCGATGGCTTCAACGGGATTATCCTTAAAATCGATCATCATCCGGTTTATTTCTTCCGCTCCCGACATGCCTTTTTTGGTCAAGGAAATCAATTTTTCCTTAAAGAACCCATAGTCCACATAGCAATCTATTAAATCCTTATAGAAGGAACTTCCATTGGCTTTGGCGTTCGCTCCAATTTCACATGCCAATAGGGTAGAGGTAACGGCATCCTTATCGCGTACAAAATCTCCTACCATAAAACCAAAACTTTCCTCACCACCGCCAATGAAAGGCTGGTCCGGGAAATCCTTGATCATTTTGGCTATCCATTTAAAACCTGTAAGGGCGGTCTTGCATTCCACTCCATAGCCCTTGGCAAGGGAATCCATCATAGGTGTAGAAACAATGGTGGACGCAATAAATTCCTTTCCTGTAATTCCTTTTTTCTTTCTTTGGTCCAACAAAAACTTGGTCATCATGATCATTGTCTGGTTGCCGTTCAATATCACCATTTCTCCTTCGAGGTTACGAACTGCCACTCCCAGACGGTCACTATCCGGATCGGTACCAATCACCATATCCGCACTTATTTCCTCCGCCCTTTTAATAGCCATGGACAGGGCCTCAGGTTCCTCGGGGTTGGGCGATACTACCGTGGGGAAATTACCATCCGGTTTTGCCTGTTCCTCAATAACGGTCACGTTCTTATACCCAGCCCTTTCAAGTACCTCGGGAATCACTGTAATGGAGGTGCCATGAAGGGAGGTAAACACTATTTTAAAATTGTCCTTGTCCTTGGCATTGAAGTTGCCATTTTTAACCGAAGCCTCAATAAAGGCTTCATCCACCTTTTTATCTATTAATTCTATTAAACTTTCGTCCGCATTGAATTTGATATCTTCAAAATCAAGGCTATTTATTTCGCTAACTATGGCGCCGTCCTGAGGCGGAACTATTTGTCCCCCATCGGTCCAGTAAACTTTGTATCCATTGTATTCCGGTGGGTTGTGCGAAGCGGTTAAAACAATTCCTGCATGGCAATTAAGGTATTTCACGGCAAACGATAATTCCGGGGTAGTCCTCAATTCCGAAAAAAGGAACACTTTAATTCCATTGGCAGCAAATACTTGGGCAACGGTCCTGGCCAAAGTGTCACTATTATGCCTACAGTCATAGGCTATGACCACTTTTACCTGTTCGTTATTGTATACTTGATTTAAGTAGTTGCTGAGGCCTTGCGTACTTTTCCCCAAGGTATATTTATTGATCCTATTGGTACCGGCACCCATTATTCCGCGCATGCCTCCAGTGCCAAATTCCAAATTCTTGTAAAAGCGGTCTTTTAATTCTTCTGTATTATTATCTATTAAATTTTGAATCTCGTTCTTAGTCTTGTCGTCAAAAAAATCGGTCAACCAATTTTTCGCATTTTTCAATATGGCATCCATAGTCATTTGGTATTATATGTTCTTAAAAATACAAAGAATTATCATTTATTTTTCGGTGAGATTTATTTCTTCGGTGATATTGTAACGGGTTTCATTCTTACGTGATCTCACCATTATTTCCCCTAAAAATCCTGCAAGGAAAAGTTGTGTTCCTATAATCATGGCTACCAGTGCTATATAGAATTGGGGGCGTTCTGTTATAAGCCGTCCCAAGGGGTTTATGAATAACTTATCCATTCCCAAATAAAGGGCAAAACCAAAACCTATGGTAAACATTAATACCCCTAAGGCTCCAAAAAGGTGCATGGGACGTTTCCCAAACTTGGAAACAAACCAGATCGTGATCAGATCCAAAAATCCATTGATAAACCGGTCCATTCCAAATTTGGTCTTCCCGTATTTTCTGGCCTGATGTTGTACTACCTTTTCATCAATTTTGTTAAATCCGGCACTTTTGGCCAAAACAGGGATATAACGGTGCATCTCCCCAGAGACTTCAATGGTTTTTACAACCTCCTTTCTATACGCCTTAAGGCCACAATTAAAATCGTGCAACCTAACTCCCGAAGTTTTGCGGGCAGCCCAGTTAAATAACTTGGAGGGAAGGTTTTTGCTTATGATGGAGTCGAATCTTTTTTTCTTCCATCCGGAAATAAGATCAAATCCCCCTTCAACGATCATTTGATATAATTCTGGGATTTCCTCCGGGTTATCCTGTAGGTCTGCATCCATAGTGATCACCACATCGCCTTGGGCAGCCTTAAATCCGGCATGAAGGGCCTGCGATTTCCCAAAATTCCTCAGGAAACGTATTCCCTTAACGTTGGGATTGGACCGTCCCAATTGGGTTATGATGTCCCAAGAAGTGTCCGTACTTCCATCATCGATAAAAAGTATTTCATATAAAAAATGATTGGATTGCATTACGCGTACAATCCAATCATGCAGTTCTGTTAACGATTCTTCTTCGTTGAGTAAGGGAATTATTATAGATATATTCATTCGGTACTAATGGAAAATCTTTTCAAAAGTACAAATTACTGAATAGTTTCTTTCTTTTTTAAAATTAATGCTGGAATAAGTGATAATAAAAAACTTACGACGACACTATAAACCAACCCAAATACGATCTGCATTGAAGGTGTACTAAATTTTTTAATCGTTTCCATTTGGGCCTCAATTTGATCAGGGGTCATTTTGCTACTTTCCGCAAGTAGCCCTTTTTGATACTCCATGGCCTTGTTCATCATTTCCGGATCAATAAGCCCGGCCAAAATCTGATTGAAGAGAATACCTATGATCCCGGCTACCAGACCAATACCTACCCCTATCTTTAATCCTTCCCCAAAGGACATAAATCCGTTGTTGTCCTTTTTAAATTGCATCAATCCAATTACGATCATTGCTATGGTGATCAAGATACTGATACCCATAACCATAGACCCTCCCTGATAGTGCATATCCAACGAATATAACATAAGTATAAATACTACACTTACGGCACCTAGGATGAGTCCGTACGTTAAAGCGTATTTCCCTGTTTTTGGTTTGGTTTTTTCCATGTTGATTAAATTTTTAATGGTTTTTATAGTTAGTATTAAAGAGGGTAAATTTGTTACATTTAAAGATAGGTTATTTTTATTTTTCTTTTTTGAAGTTTTAAGTTGTTCTTTTCAGAAAAATATTTAAATTTGCACCTCGAAATTAAGCAGGAACAAACGTTTTTACAATGAAAAAAGATATACATCCAGGGAATTATAGATTGGTAGCCTTTAAGGACATGTCCAATGAAGAGGTTTTCATCACTAAATCCACAGCCGATACCAAAGAAACTTTAGATGTTGATGGAGTTGAATACCCATTGGTTAAATTGGAAATTTCAAGAACATCCCACCCATTCTATACCGGTAAGGCCAAATTTTTGGATACTGCAGGACGTATCGATAAATTTAAGAGCAAATACGATAAGTTCAAAAAATAATATTTTCTTTACAAAAGAGTTATTAAGTCACGCATATGCGTGACTTTTTTTGTTTTAATTTAGATGTATGAATTATATTCTTTTTGATGGTACGGTAAGAAGGGCCCTTTTACCCTTTACTTTTACCAGACCGGTTGCCGATATTAGAATCGGGATTTTGACCATACGGGAAAAATGGGAAAAATATCTCGGCTATACCATCACAACAATAACCGAGGATTATCTTTCAGAAAGATTTCCTATGGTGGAAATGGAGGAGAACGTACTTATCAATGCCTCCTTCCTGCCCAATGCAGACCTAGTAAACCTGGTGATGAACTTAAAGGAAAAGGAAGCCGTGTTTTATGGGGAGGAAGTTATAGCCTTTTATACAACGGAGACTCAGGAAGAGGTAGATTTCTCGACCTATAAACATTTGGAATTTGAAGGTTCCATAATTAGAATTGAAAATACTTGGGATATCTTTTCTAAAAATGGAGAGGCCATGCAGGCAGATTTTGATCTGTTGACCAAAGGCAGAAAAAGTGCCCCTATTTCCAAAACCAATAGTTTGGTAAACCCCGGGAATATTTTTTTGGAGGAAGGCGCCAGTGTTGAATACAGTATATTAAACGCTTCCGAAGGACCTATTTACCTTGGCAAGAATTCCGAAGTATGGGAAGGTAATCTAATTAGGGGTGGTTTCGCTCTTTGCGAAAAGGCCGTAGTAAAAATGGGTGCCAGAATTTACGGCCCAACCACGGTTGGTCCTTATAGCAAGGTATGTGGTGAAATTAGCAATACCGTTATTTTGGGATACTCCAGTAAAGGACACGAAGGCTACCTAGGCAATTCGGTACTTGGGGAATGGTGCAACATAGGTGCCGATTCCAACAATTCCAATTTAAAAAATAATTACGCCAAGGTACGTCTATGGAATTACGATACCGAGAAGTTTCAACAGACCGGATTACAATTTTGCGGACTAATGATGGGCGATCATAGCAAAACGGCCATAAATACAATGTTCAATACCGGAACGGTGATAGGTGTCAACTGTAATATTTATGTTCCTGGATTCCCCAGGAATTTTGTACCTAGTTTTAGCTGGGGAGGTGCCTCAGGATTTTCTACATACCAACCCCAAAAGGCTTATGAGGCCGCAAAGGTAATGATGGCGCGTAGGGGAGTGGAATTTAATGAAATGGATGCCAAGATTTTAAACCACGTTTTTGAGGAAACCAAGCGGTGGCGCAAGGATTAACTTCTCCAGAATAAAATTACCAAAGCCTTGGCCATATTCTATGGGTTCCCAAATATTGGTATATTTGCAAACGTTTTGGGTTAACATAATAGAATCCGAATTGGATTCCATCAAAGAGAAACAAGGATGAAAAAAAAAGTCGCTTTCTATACTTTGGGCTGCAAGCTCAATTTCTCAGAAACTTCAACCATAGCTAGGGATTTGGTAGAAGAAGGCTTTGAACGTGTCGATTTTTCCGAAAATGCGGATATGTATGTCATCAATACCTGTTCCGTTACGGAAAATGCTGACAAGCGATTTAAATCCATCGTTAAACAAGCACAGAAAAGCAACCCTAATGCCTTTGTTGCCGCCATAGGATGTTATGCACAGCTTAAACCAGAAGAGCTGGCAGCCGTAGACGGTGTTGATCTTGTTTTGGGGGCCACCGAAAAATTTAAAATTGCAGACTATGTCAACGATCTTTCCAAGAACGACTTTGGTGAAGTACATTCCTGTGAAATAGAAGAGGCCGACTTTTATGTAGGCAGTTATGCCATAGGTGATCGTACTAGGGCATTTTTAAAGGTGCAGGACGGCTGTGATTATAAATGTACTTATTGTACTATTCCATTGGCAAGGGGCATTTCACGGAGTGATACCCTTCAGAATGTGCTAAAAAATGCCGCTGAAATCTCATCAAAGGGCATTAAGGAAATTGTGCTTACCGGAGTTAATATCGGCGATTATGGAAAAGGGGAATTTGGCAACAAAAAACATGAGCATACTTTTTTGGATCTAGTAAAGGCACTGGATAGGGTAGAGGGTATCCATCGCTTACGAATCTCCTCCATTGAACCCAATTTGTTAAAAAATGAAACCATAGATTTTGTGGCGCAAAGCAATTCCTTTGTGCCCCACTTCCATATCCCATTGCAAAGTGGCAGCGATGCCATTCTAAAATTGATGAGCAGAAGGTATTTGACCCATTTGTATGTAGACCGGGTTAAAAGAATAAGGGAAGTTATGCCACACGCCTGTATCGGGGTGGATGTGATAGTAGGTTTTCCTGGGGAAACCGAAGAACATTTTTTGGAAACCTATAATTTTCTCAATGCGCTGGATATTTCCTATTTACACGTTTTTACCTATTCTGAAAGGGATAACACCAAGGCTGTTGAATTACAGGGAATAGTGCCTAAGAAAGTCAGAAATAAAAGGAGTAAAATATTAAGGGGACTTTCCGTTAAAAAACGAAGGGCCTTCTATGAGGGACAGCTGGGCAGTACCAGAACAGTTTTGTACGAAGCCGATAACAAGGAAGGCTATATACATGGTTTTACCGAAAATTACGTAAAGGTAAAAACAACATGGAATCCCAATCTAGTGAATACCCTACACGAAATAAGACTTACGGAAATTGATGATGATGGTATGGTAAGAGGCGTTGAAGTTGGCAGTATGATATCTGTCTAAGAATTCAAGTAAATGCCTTCTGCATCATAGCACACTATCTTCACAAGAACGAACAAAGCAGTACAAATAAAAAAACCTCCCGATTATGAGAGGTTTTTTGTTTTTCACTATATTCTTATCCCTACGGGTAACATTTCTTTGTATTGCCTGTTCTTTCTCAAGAAACCGGCAATTTGAGGGCTGGTAGGCACCACTCTTAATTTTTGTTCCTGAATATGGCTCAAGACACTTTTAATGAATTCTTCTTTAAAACCCTCCTTTGTTATTTCTTCAGGAATAACAAGTTTTGTTAAAAAAACTTTGCGCTCTTGGGAAGAATACTCAATTTTGGCCAAGTGGCCGTCAACCCTGGCTTCAAATTGTCTCAAGAAACCATTGTCCTTAATTTCTACTTCATTCATATAGTTTGATTTTAAATAATGACTAATTTTGGATCATAACGTTCTCAAATTACAATCTAGGCTCATAAACTAAATAAACACATAAGTAGGGACGAAAAAGCCAAGAAAACAAAGTTAGTGAAAAAATAGTTATTATCCTATTTATATAGTATGCAGGAAAACCAAACGTTCCAAAATAAAAAACATGTTTATTTCATGCCGGGCATGGCGGCCAATCCATCCATTTTTGACAAAATAGACTTGCCTGGCGAGACTTTCGAAAAACATTTTTTGGATTGGACGGTTCCTGATAAGAATATTAGTCTGGAGGACTATGCCTTAAAAATGTCCCGCCTTGTTAAACATGATGATGCCGTTCTTATTGGCGTCTCATTTGGCGGCATTCTGGTACAGGAGATGGCAAAGCACATTAAAGTGGCAAAGGTCATTATTATTTCAAGTGTAAAAAGTAATTTGGAACTGCCCAAAAGAATGATTTTTGCCAAGTATACCAAAGTGCACAAACTCTTGCCAACCGGCTTGGTAAACAACATGGAATTATTGGCAAAATATGCATTTGGGGAAACCGTCCCAAAACGCTTGGCACTTTATGAGCAGTATTTGTCCGTCCGCGATAAATATTACCTTGATTGGTCTATAGATGCTATAGTTAATTGGAAACAAACCAAACACACGGAAAATATAGTTCATATACATGGTGAAAATGACCCAGTTTTCCCTATAGGTAAAATAAAAAACTGCATTAGGGTCAAAAATGGGACCCATACGATGATAATTCACCGATCAAAATGGTTTAATGAACACTTACCCACAATTATTTTGCAATAAGGCAGTTGTATTTAATATCTTTGAGGTAGAAATAGGTAAAACGGCTTGGACCACCAAGGAATTGAACCTATCTACCCAATGTAGCAAGGAGTATTGGAAAGTTTAGAAATTTAAAATTAGAACATATGAAGGTTATAAAGAATATTTTAATGATTTTGGGCGTTTTTTTTGTAGGCAGCACCTTGATATTTGCAGTGCAAAACCAGTACAAGGAAACGGCCATGCTGGTCGAGGAGTCCCAGCCAAAAAAAAATGATGGGGAGGAAACGGGCTATCGGATAACGGCCATTGAGATACCGGATGATTTAAACTTTTCAGGAGAACCGGTCCCTTTTGACGATCCAGAAATAATGGAGCGGGTAGACCGTGAGTTTTTGGTGAATACCTATTGGCAATCCAACGCCCTCTTATTAATGAAAAGGGCCAACAAATTTTTCCCTATCATTGAGCCTATCTTGGCGAAAAATGGAATTCCTGACGATTTTAAATATTTGGCCTTGGCAGAAAGTGGGCTTCAAAACGTGGTTTCACCTGCAGGAGCCACAGGCTTTTGGCAGATAATGAGTGCCACAGGTAGGGAATACGGCCTGGAAATCAACAGCAATGTTGACGAAAGGTACCACATTGAAAAATCTACCGAAGTTGCCTGTAAATACCTTAAAAAGTCCAAGGAAAAATTTGGCAGTTGGACCTTGGCCGCTGCTGCATACAACGCCGGGGCGGGTGGAATCCAAAAATATATGGGGATACAGAAGGCCGACGGCTATTACGATCTCCTTTTGGGTGAAGAAACAGGTCGCTATGTATTTAGGATATTGGCCATTAAAGAAATACTATCCAATCCTGAGAAATACGGATTTCATCTTGAAAAAGAGGATATGTATACCGCTGTTCCAACCTTCAATGTTGAAATTGATGAACCAGTGCGCAATTTTGCCGATTTTGCAAAACAGTACGAGATCAACTACAAAATTTTAAAAAGACACAATCCCTGGTTGCGGGAGCCACATTTAAATAATTCTTCCAAGAAGAAATATACCATAGAAATCCCCATTAAAGGATACTACAAGATTTCCAAGTAATGGTTACTTTCCTAAAGGATAATATTTGGCCAGTACTTTTAGGAATTAATTATTTATTGGTCATTATTTTTTCGGTCTTGATCGTTCTTAAAAACAGGAATCCGGTCAAGACCTTGTCTTATATATTTGTTTTGGCAACATTACCCTTTATTGGGCTGCTGGTCTATTATTTTTTTGGGCAGGACTATAGAAAGGACAAGATTTTTGAAAAAAAATATGTCGAGGACAATGGCCGATTAAAAAAATGGCGCAACAGCTTTAGTCTCAATAATTCGGAACGGGAAGATTTAAAGGATTTTTTAGGTGAAGGTATTTATAAGATATACCGATTAATGAGGAATAACGAAAGGGCCGTTCTTACCTTTGACAATGAGGTTGATATCCTTATAAATGGAGAGGAAAAGTTTAAATATCTGAGACAAGATCTAGAAGAGGCAAAACACCACATCCATCTGGAATACTTTGTGCTATTCGACAAAGGTTTGGGAAGTGAAATTATTGAAATACTGTGTAAGAAGGCACAAGAAGGAATCATCGTAAGACTTATTTATGATGATGTTGGAAGTAGTATTTCGAAAGTATACAAAAAACAGCTTACGGATAGTGGCGTGAAGCATTTTCCATTTATGCCTGTTCTGTTCTCCAACTCTACCAGTAAACTCAATTATAGGGACCATAGAAAAATAGTGGTCATAGATGGTAATATTGGATATGTTGGAGGCATTAATTTGGATCAGAAATACAACAACACCTTTGATAATGAACGGTATTGGAGGGATACGCATTTACGCATTAGGGGAGGAGCCGTTGGTTCCCTACAGTCCTCATTTGTCCTTAGTTGGAATTTTGCGGCCAAGGATACCATGGAAATAGAGAAAATACTACTCCCTAAACAAAAATCCGAACCCCAAAAACCCGTAGCAATACAAATTGCGGCAAGTGGCCCTGACAGCGATTGGGCCAATATAATGGAAGCCATGTTTTGCGCCATCAACACTGCTCATGAAAGTATATTGATCACCACGCCTTATTTTATGCCCAATTCAGCTATTTTAACAGCATTGACCACGGCGGCGAGAAGTGGGGTGGAAGTAAAAATTATAGTGCCTTACGAATCGGATTCAGCGGTGGCCCAATATGCCACGGACTCCTATATTGAGGAATGTCTGCTTTCCGGCATCTCCATATATCGCTATAAGAAAGGGTTTATACATGCCAAGACCTTAGTTATAGATGATATGTTTTCCAGTGTAGGAACGGCCAATATGGATTACCGAAGCTTCTCCATGAATTTTGAAATAAACGCCCTATTATATAATACGGAGATTAATCAACAAATGCGAAAACAATTCCACTTAGACCTTCAGGACTGTGAAGAAGTTACCTTGGATCGCTGGGAAAACAGAAACATAATTAGAAGGTTAAAGGAATCCTTTAGCCGACTTTTTGCTCCACTACTGTAGAGGTCACTAACAGGGATAGAATGCCAAACCGGGTAACCGGAACCTAAGTTAGATTTTCTTCAATTGTTGCTGCATCATCTTGATCTGTTCCGCGAGCATATTCTGTTTGTCCAGTTTCTTGGCTTCATTCAATAGCATGGTTGCTTCCCTTTTTCTACGTTTTTGCATGGCAATACCAGCAAGGCTCAATTTGGCCATTGCCACATCGTAATCCATGTTTAAGCCAAATTTTAATGCTTTTTTAAAGAATTTTTCGGCCTGGGTAAGATTCGTCTGTGAGAAAATGATACCATTTAAATAATTATAGTAGCCATTTTGCTTTTTGGTAAGGGCAGTATCCGGATTTTTAATTTTATCGAGCCATTTTTTGGTACCCGCCAAATCTTGCTTGCGCATTTTAAGAAACGCCAACAGAATTATCTCATTTCTATAATAAAGGAATATAAAAATGGAGGAAAGTAGTAATAGGGAAATTCCATTACCAATGTTACCTTCTACAAATTGATATACCGCATAAGCTATTATTAATGCAGCTATAACTAGTTTTAAATTTTTATTGAACATATTACTTATTAATTAATTCGTACGTAATTTTAGATTTAATAGTGGTCGGAATTTCTTGTCCGCCCATTTGTGTCATTGTGGATGTTCCCTTAGATAGACCTTCCACCAGCATATGAATGATAAAACCGGTATTGACATCTACCGTCACCGCTGTGGTCTGCGTGCCACTGAGTTTCATTATGGTATTGGCATCCGTTACATCCATCAACACCGTAGCCTTACCACTAATCGTAGCTTTATTGTCTACAATACTTTTAAGTGTCCACATATTGGTTGTCTTTAATTTACCATTATAGACATTCTCCCATTTATCGTTTACCTTAACCTTCTTGTCTGGATAAATAAAGGTCATCTGCTTATAACTGTTGGACAAGGCTTCAGACCCGAACTCATTTTCCAGGGATTTTTTCATCATATTGATAGAGAATTCATCTTCCAGGCCAGAAGCCCTTGCCATTTTGGAAACCAGACTATCACCACCTTGAACCTTCAATATATTTCCGGTCTTTGCCAAGACCATTTTCACCGGATTGTTCAATATGGTATTGAACACTTTGGATTGCATGTCCTCATCATTAACCTCTTTAGCCCGTACATTCATTAATTCCCCTTGTATGCTAGAGGTCATTTTTAAGTTCAAATCCTTAAATGTCAAGGCAACATCATAACCATTATCAACCTCTCCCAGCACCTTAAATTCCAATATACCATCAATGTGATTCGTGATTTCATGGGTTGCACCGTCCAATTCCTGGGTAATAATCTGCACGGCATCTTGCCTGACCTTAAAAACATCTCCCTTTTTTAAATGATATTGCAATGTGGTCTGTCCATAAACACCCATATTGCATAGGATGCAAACCATTAAAAAAATAAAGCGCTTCATGTTTAATTGTCATACTGGTTAAGCCGTTGCAAAAGTAGTAAAATCCAGTGGGCCTCATAGTGGGCAATCCTAAAAAAAATATTTTTTTAATTAGATTTGTCAATGCAAAAACTCTTTGTATATTTGCAGCCGGATTTTGCTGTCGATGAAGCAAAATTAAATATTGTCCAAAAGAAATTTAAGCATACTATAAAAAATACGCTACGATGAGCAAAAGAACATTTCAACCATCAAAAAGGAAGAGAAAAAACAAACATGGTTTTAGGGAACGTATGGCTTCTGCCAATGGTAGAAAAGTTCTAGCTAGAAGAAGAGCTAAAGGAAGAAAAAAACTATCTGTATCCTCGGAGCTGAAGCACAAAAAATAATGATAAAATTGTTTTTTTAAAATAACAAGGTGTTACTTTTTCCGAAGTAGCACCTTTTTTTTGTCCAATTCCCTTTTTTCATATATTTAAATAACTAGTATAATGCCCAAAAGAAAAGATTTAAACTCAATTTTAATTATTGGTTCTGGACCCATCGTTATTGGTCAAGCGTGTGAATTTGATTATTCAGGTACACAGGCCTTGAGATCTTTAAGAGAAGATGGCATAGAAACGATCCTCATTAACAGTAACCCGGCAACAATCATGACCGATCCTACTATGGCCGATCATGTTTACTTAAAACCATTGACTACAAAATCAATTAGGGAGATTTTGGAAAAACACCCCAACATTGATGCAGTCTTACCTACTATGGGGGGGCAAACAGCATTAAATCTTTGTATTGAGGCAGATACCAAAGGAATTTGGGAAGATTACGGAGTAAAGATCATAGGTGTGGACATTGACGCCATAAATATAACGGAGGACAGGGAAAAATTTCGCGAATTAATGCTTAAAATTGGTGTTGGTATGGCACCACAAGCAACCGCCACTTCCTTTTTAAAAGGTAAGGAAATTGCTCAAGAATTTGGATTTCCCCTGGTTATCAGGGCCTCCTATACCCTTGGTGGTGCCGGAGCTGCCATAGTATACAAACCAGAGGATTTTGACGAACTTCTTAGTCATGGATTGGAAGTTTCGCCAATTCATGAGGTTATGATCGATAAGGCCCTAATGGGATGGAAGGAATATGAACTGGAGCTGCTTAGGGATAAAAATGATAACGTTGTCATTATTTGTACCATTGAAAACATGGACCCCATGGGAATCCATACAGGAGACTCCATTACCGTAGCACCTGCGATGACGCTGTCCGACAGAACCTTCCAGAGAATGAGGGATATGGCCATTAAAATGATGCGCAGTATAGGGGATTTTGCGGGAGGATGCAACGTTCAGTTTGCGGTTAGTCCAGATGAAAAAGAAGACATTATTGCCATAGAGATCAATCCCAGGGTTTCCAGATCATCGGCATTGGCATCAAAGGCCACTGGATATCCCATTGCGAAGATTGCCGCTAAATTGGCCATAGGGTATAATTTAAATGAGTTGAGCAATCAGATTACAAAATCTACCTCTGCCTTATTTGAACCTACTCTGGATTATGTAATTGTAAAAATACCTCGTTGGAACTTTGATAAGTTTGAAGGTTCGGATAGAACTTTGGGACTCCAGATGAAATCGGTTGGAGAAGTAATGGGCATTGGACGATCCTTTCAAGAGGCCCTGCACAAAGCCACCCAGTCTTTGGAGATCAAGAGGAACGGACTAGGAGCGGATGGTAAGGGGTACACCAATTACGACGAGATTATCAGCAAACTCACCATCCCAAGTTGGGACCGTGTCTTTGTAATTTATGATGCCATACAATTGGGAATTCCGTTGAGCAGGATCCATGAGATCACTAAAATAGATATGTGGTTCTTAAAGCAGTACGAAGAACTTTATCAGTTGGAAAAGGAAATTTCCAATTTCAACATTGAAACACTTTCCAAAGACCTGCTCTTGGAAGCCAAGCAAAAAGGGTTTGCCGACCGACAGATTGCCCATATGCTGGATTGCTATGAGAGTGAGGTATATAACAAACGGGTTGCCCTCAATATAAACAGGGTTTACAAATTGGTTGATACCTGTGCCGCCGAGTTCAAGGCCATGACCCCTTATTATTACTCTACTTTTGAGGCTGAAATAGAAACCCCGGAAGGGAAGAAATATGTAGAGAACGACAGTATTGTAACGGACAAGAAAAAAATAGTGGTCTTGGGCTCTGGACCCAACCGGATAGGACAGGGTATAGAATTTGACTACTGCTGTGTACATGGAGTATTGGCCGCTTCGGAATGCGGGTATGAGACCATCATGATCAATTGTAATCCCGAAACCGTTTCCACAGATTTCGATATTTCGGACAAGTTGTATTTTGAGCCGGTATTCTGGGAGCACATCTATGATATTATCAGACATGAAAAACCGGAGGGAGTTATTGTACAACTTGGTGGGCAAACAGCCCTTAAGTTGGCAGAAAAACTTGATAAATACGGTATTAAAATAATAGGCACCAGTTTCAAAGCCTTGGATTTGGCTGAGGATAGGGGAAGTTTTTCCAATTTATTGGCCGAAAACAATATTCCCTTCCCCCAGTTTGGTGTAGCCGAAACTGCCGATGAGGCTTTGGCGCTTTCAGATGAATTGGACTTTCCATTATTAGTAAGGCCATCATATGTTTTGGGCGGACAAGGAATGAAAATCGTAATCAACAAGGAAGAATTGGAGGAACATGTTGTAGACCTTCTGAGGAAAATACCTAATAACAAATTGTTGTTGGATCATTATTTGGATGGTGCCATAGAGGCCGAAGCTGATGCCATTTGTGATGGTGAAGATGTTTATATCATCGGGATTATGGAACATATAGAACCATGTGGGATACACTCCGGGGATTCCAACGCCACCCTGCCCCCTTTTAATTTGGGCGAATTTGTAATGCAACAAATAAAGGACCATACCAAAAAAATTGCCTTGGCCCTTAATACGGTAGGACTGATCAATATACAGTTCGCCATCAAGGATGATATTGTATACATCATAGAGGCTAACCCTAGGGCATCCAGAACGGTTCCATTTATTGCCAAGGCTTACAAAGAGCCTTATGTAAATTATGCCACCAAGGTGATGTTGGGGGAGAAAAAAGTAAAGGACTTTACTTTTAATCCGCAATTGGATGGCTATGCCATAAAGCAACCTGTATTTTCCTTTAATAAATTCCCTAACGTAAATAAGAATTTAGGCCCTGAAATGAAGAGTACGGGGGAAAGCATCTTGTTTATAGACAGTCTAAAAGACGATGAATTCTACAACCTGTATTCCAGGCGTAAGATGTACTTGAGCAAATAGTTGCAAGATTTATGGATACTGGAAGTGAATCCTTTCCAGATAAAAAAACTCCTTTTTCCCATAGTTTGGAAAAAGGAGTTTTTTTTGTTTAAATAGATAAAGGTTCCCGTTAAGCCATTTAGTTAGGCACCTCTAAAGCGGATCATGCCTAATTTCTGGGTATTTGGATATTTATGCAAATAGTTGAGTTAACCTAAACAGGAAGAATTCTGTATTTCTAACGCCTCTGAACTGTGCCCTGAATGCCTTTATTTTAGCATTG